>NZ_VFMY01000001.1:1538851-1846621 GCF_006715305.1 Arthrobacter sp. SLBN-100 | reverse complement strand
TGGAGATCGAGCGGGGTATTACTGCCTGCTCCGTCCCGAGCCACATCAGTATTCGGTCGCGATGCTCACAGGCAATCCCGCTTGCGCCGTCCGCTAGTAACGCCCACCCAAGGACCGGGACTCCGTCGACGTTCAAGCTGCAAGGGGTGCCTTTCATCAAACCGATCGATCTGATGGTTTGTGCAAGGCCTGAGAGCTGCCGCGTCCTGGCAAACTCGGTCAACTCGTTTGTAAGGACTGTGAGGAGAAATGCGGCGTGGTGGGGGCCGGGGCGATCAGGCTTGAACGTAGCCAAGCATTCGGGTGCGTCGGCGCCGGTGCCCGGTCCTGAAGCGATGGCAAAGCGCGCGATGACCGTTTCACCGCCCGTTGCTCGACGCACCGGCGTGGATATGCCGCCGGCATCGATTCCCTTTGTGTCCGTGTGGACTGCAAACGGGCCGAATGCCGCGAGTTCCGCCCAAATACGATCGCGCAGAGAGGAATGCGACGGACCTGATAGATCCTTGCGCTCATACATCGATCCACCCATGGCTTCATTCTCCATCAGCCCGCCACACACCCCAGCCCATAAGGCGGAAAACGTTTGGCCCAGTGTCTCGTAACCTCTGCGCCTCAAATCCCTAGGGATTCGAGGCGCCTCGGTTATGAGACATGCAGGTGGGTTCAGAGAAGGAACCGGCGCCCGAGGGCGGGATCGCCCATCGCATCAACTGGTCTTGTCGGACTTGAACATGATCGAGTCGAAGACGGCGCGTGCTTCTCTCGTCAGCTCCGGATTGATTGATTCGTCGATTTGGCCCACTGCGATCACAGCGCGCTGGCCGTTCAGGTCGATCACTCGGTAGGTTTCGCGTTCGTCCTGAGTCAAGTACCAGCGTGAGCAGTCGTATGCGGATCCTGAGTGGATGCATAACTTGCCGCCGTCGCAGGCTGTGATGTCCACGGCGGCCTGGACGAAGTGGTCGAACTCGAAGCCGGAGTGATTGCCGACCATGACCTCCACGGGAGGGGTGCTTGCCGTTGACGTCTGCGCCGCCATCGCGTCAACGAAGGCCTCGGCCGACGGACCGACATCGGCAAGGGCGCCACTCCAGGCGCATGCGTCCTTCGCCACATAGTCCGCGGGCCAAAGAGTCAGGTAGACGGCCCATTCAGCCGGGTGCTCCGGGTCGTCCTTGCCCAGGCTGTCGCCGTCGAGTGCAAACCAGCCGTCTGGGACGGTGATCTCGAAAGGCTCCTTGTAGCCGGCGATGGGGACGAGGTATGTGCCGGCGTCGATGTCGCCGCTCTCCGGCAGCGGTGGGACCGTTCGACTGCCGCCTTGGTCCGGCAGCGGCGGGGCCGTGCGAGCCTCCGTAGTCGGAGAACTGGCGGACGGGAGGGAGACGTCGTTGGGCTCATACTCGCACCCGCCGAGACATCCAATCAGTGCGATAGCCAACAAGGGCAAGAGATGGCGCCACCGCTGAGCGGCCTTTTCGAAGGGTGTCATGGAGCTCATCGATCCACCAGGCCGCTACGGGTGCTGTGAGGCCCCGCGGCCGGGTGGCCTCGTGGGCGGCCCGAGATGGGATGCCGCCGCCTCAAGTCTCCTCCGGCACAGAACCCGTGACAATGTACGAAGATCAGTTTCGACTCATGCAATCCCCCGAATGACAGAGCGCGCTGAAGCAGTGTTGAGGAAACGCCGGATGTTGGGCGCTTTTCACTGCCCGGGTCTAAGTAGCCCGAGAGACCCTTGAGACTCGAGACGGGAAGGTTTCGAGTCACCGGGTGACATGCGACTTTCGACAGTAGCGCAGTAACTCGCCCGGGGGCTGCGTCTGGCTCATCACCCCAGGACCCCACACGCATGCTTTGAGGTTTACATAGTGGGGATTGCAGTTGTGCTCGCGACCAAGGCTCCGGGGTCCGAGCCTTAGTCGGCTTTTGACGCCGGGTAGAGGAAGACGTCCACCGAGTGTCCGCGGTAGTGGAACCGGGCGATGCTCCCGTCTGGGAGACCTGGGATACCTTCAATAAAGTCGTGGTTCTGCAACGGCCACGTAACAACGTCAGCAAAAAGATCCACCCCAGGCGGTACGCAATTTGGGTTAGGCTCCCCGTAACCTGGTCCGAAAATCCTTAAGCACTGGTAGCCCCGCCTGTCCATGTGGAACACCGGCTGGCGTCCCCGATACGGCTGGTAGCCGCGAATAGTGGACTCATCGGCGTTCGATGAATAGAAGCTCAGCGTCTTGAACACCGCGTTCTCTGCCTCGTCTGCGATTGGTTGCAGTATGGCATCGGGACGCGGCTGTCCGACGAGGGACGCCATGGTGTACGCGAGGGCCAAAAAGACCACCAGCGCGCCGGCCACTAACGAGGTGCGGCGGGCACGTGTAGCAGTAAGACGACGCCAAAGCGACTGCGGCGTGCCCTCGCGCGGCGCAGTCCAGGCGGGATCGGGGCTGGGCGCGCCATCCGCGGCTGCAGCAGGTTCGCCGAGGCCGGTGTCCGCGGCGTCGGGCGGGACCGCTTTGCGTGCTGCTTCCAGTTCCTCCAGCCTTGCCAGCGCAGCGGGGTCAGTCTGGATATCGGGATTCGGACCATACGCCCTCCTGCGGAGCGCATCCAGTTCACGCTTATCGTCTGAGGGCTGTGAGGATGTGTCCATCAGTCGGCCTCTGGCAAGAGGTAGACGTAGGCGTCCACCGTGTCGCCACGACGTATGAACCTAATGATGCCGTCGCCGGTGGGTATGTCGAGTCCGTCGCCGGACGAAGAGACGTCCACAATGAGGTCTGCCGGAAACGGAGCGCAGCGCGCTCTTGAGAGGTAGTCGAATGACCGGTGCACGGCCACGAGACACGGAGAGCCGAAGGCATTCACGCCGGACCAGACATTGAAGCCATGGTACGACCCGTATGCGCGGAGCGTTGAGGGGTCGATTTCGTACCTGCCAGCTCGCTCCGCGGAGGTCACCAGGGTGCGGACCTGGTCGTCAGCCTCGACCGCCGTCAGACGCAAGGTAGCGTCGGGTCGTGGCGCGGATATCAGGAAGGCCGCCACGACGATGGCGGCAGCGACTACCAGCATGCCAGCCACCCGCGCGAGGCGACCCCACCACGTCCTCATCGCGCGTCGCAGGAGCGACCGCAACGAGCTTTCCTCTACTGGCTGCGACAGCGGCGCGATCGCCCGTCCGGGCTCCGGCGACCCCTGAGCTTCAGCTAAGGCGACGGCGGGAACCGCCGCTTTCACGGTTTCCGTACCGGCCGAGCTTTCGCTCGCGGGGGCGTCCGCCCGGCGTTCGACGTCGGCGAGGTGCGCAGCCTCAAGTTCGCGCAACCTCGCGAGAGCCCGAGGATCACCATCGATGTCGTGATCCGAACCGTACGCCCTCACGCGTAGTTCATCTAGCTCGCGGCCGGCGTCAGAAGGGTGGGTGAAACCTTCCACAGCTGAAAGTACACCCGCCGCCAGAGGCGAGTCCATACGCAATCACGGATGGGCCACTCCCAGACGCGTCAAGTAATGGAGGAGCTGTTGGTTCCCAAGCGTTTCGTCTCGAAACCGTTGGGATACGAGACGTCTCACTGGCTCTGTCCCGTAAGATCCTGATTCCCGTGAAATCTCACGACTTTCTCTGCGCCCGGCGATTCTCATAACTATGTCTCGAAACCTTCTCGACCCCCAGTTCGATCGAGCACTCGACGCACTCATGGAGGATGACACCCTCGTCATCACGACTTTGGACCGGCTCGGGCGATCCATTCAGAACATGCTTGCCTTCGCCGACGAACTCCGCAGCAGGGGCGCCGGCCTGCGCGTCCTGAACTTGGGCGGAGGCGACGTCGACACAGCAACACCGATGGGCTCTATGTTGTTCACGATCATGGCCGCCCTCGCGCAGATGGAACACGAGATCAAGCGCGAACGCGTCACTGATTCCATAATCAAGCGAAGAGAAGCTGGCAAGGACCTTGGCGGCCGACCCCGCCGGGTCACGGATAGTCAGATCAGAAGTGCTGTTCGCCTGGTCAAAGGTGGCGAGCCCGCTGCGCAGGTTGCCCGGGATCTCGGTATGTCCCGAGCGACGTTCTACAGGCGGTCACGAGCGCTTGCCGACTAGCAGGGCGACATTTAGCGCTGCAAAAAGACCGCCATTTATCGCCAACAGTCACAGTCCAAGGTGGTGCTTTTGGGCTTCCGTCCAGCCTTCGCCCAGCGCAGTTACGGAAACGTTATATATGCTTGCTTAGTGGTTTTTAGGTCAAGCAGTGGAAATTTGCCAGCTTTGGGACGCCCGGAAGTGCCCGCCTCCGGGCTTATTTCCGGGCGGAAGCACGCCCTGGACGGGCTTCGGACTGTTGCGGTAGCGTTCGTTTTTCTCTTTCACGCCGCCACCGGACTGGTCCCCGGAGGATCCATCGGGGTGGACGTCTTCTTCACGCTCAGCGGTTTTGTGATCACCCTCCTGATCATGAAGGAGTACCTCGCCACCGGCGGGCTGCGCCTGGGTATCTTCTACGCCAAGCGGCTGGCCCGGCTGTGGCCCGCGCTGCTGGCCCTCTGCGGAGCGATCGTCACCGTAGGCGTGGTGTTTCCGGCGTCGACGTGGGCAGGCCAGGAAGGCTTCATCCTGCCGGCCGCCGGGTACGTGATGAACCTGGCGCATTTCGGCGCCTTCGGTGGCTCCATTACCGGTGAAACGCTGGGCCCCACCTGGACGCTCGCCGTCGAGGAGCAGTTCTACCTGGTGTGGCCGCTGCTCCTCCTGGTCCTGCTGCGCTTCTGGACGGTCCGGACGGTCGCCTGGACCACGGCCGGCCTGGCTGCGGCTTTCCTGCTGGAACGCTTCCTGCTGGTGTGGGCCGGGGCGCCGCTGAACCGCTTGTACAACGGGCCCGATACCCGGGCTGATGAACTGCTGATCGGCTGCACCCTGGCGCTCGTCCTCACCGTTATCCGCCCGGGCTCCCGGTTCCACGCTTCCCTGGTCGGTGCCGCGCGGTGGGCCGGTCCGCCGGCAGCCCTGGTCCTGCTGGCGGCCGTGTTCGTGCTGCAGGAGCCGAATACTCCCGGCCTGTGGTTCAGCGCCTTCTGGACAGCCGGGCCCACCGTGCTGGCGCTGCTGGCGGCACTGGCCATCGGATGGCTGGTCCTTTCCCCGGCCGGCTTTACTGCAAGGATCCTGAGCCATCCCTGGCTCGCCGGCCCCGGCCGCGACCTGTCCTACGCCCTCTACCTCTGGCACCTGCCCGTCTATCTGCTGCTGATGCCGCTCGTCCCGTCACTGTGGCTCCGCGTGCCGCTGGCGGCAGCCCTGACCGTCCTGCTCGCCTACGCGTCGTTCCGCATGGTGGAGACGCCCGTCCGCCGCTGGGCCCACAAAAGGCTCGACGCCGCTGTCGTCCGTTCCGCTCCTGGGCCCGCCAGCGAACGGGAGCCGGAACTCGCATCCGCGGGACGGGCGGCGTAGCACGGAACAACCCCGCGCTCCACTGGCTGCTCCGTCCTAGGCGGCCACCTCGGACCGATCAGCGCACTCAGTGCACCGGACCTCCGCGGTCAGGGATCCGGCGTCGTCCTTCTGGAAGTGGGTGACATGCTTAGTGCTCCTGCCGCAAAGCGCGCAGAACGACTGGTGCTGTTTAGTCCACATGCATGAATAATACGAGCGCCGGCCGATAAGGGAAGGGCTCAGGCCCAAGAGTGTGGATGTCCGCACCTTTCACAAAAAAGTATCGAGAACGGCCTGACCGCCAGCTAGGCTCCAATAGAGCGGTCCCGGCTTCGAGAAGGTGAGAGCGGATGGCTTGGAGGATTACATCTTTCATTCGTACCGTGGCAGCTGCAACGGCCATGCTCGCCTGCCTCACGCTGGCGGGCTGCGAGTCGCAGGACGGCAGATCCGTCCACTTCACTGCTGCCGGCGACATGGGCCTGGGCAGGGGAGCCAAATCTGTGCTGGACGTGGTGGCACGGCTGAAACCCGACTTTAGTCTTGCGCTCGGAGATCTTTCCTACCGGGCCGGGGCCGAGGAGGAGTTCTGCGCGATGGTTACGGAAAAGCTTGGAACAGACTTCCCCTACCAGCTGGCGACCGGCAATCACGAGAGCAATGGCAAAGACGGGAATATCACCAATTTTGTGCAGTGCCTTCCCAACAGGCTCCCCGGCCTTCAGGGTGAATATGGCAAGCAGTGGTACGTGGACGTCCCCCGGGAGAAGCCACTGGTGCGGCTCATCGTTGTTTCACCCGGCATTCCATTTCCCGAAGGAGTCCTCGATTACTCGGCGGACAGCGAACGCGGGCGGTGGACGGAGTCCGCTATCGATGGCGCCCACAACAGTAATATCCCCTGGACGGTGGTGGCCATGCACACCCCATGTTTGAGCCTGGGGCATTACGGCTGCGTTGCCGGCGAACCGTTCACCAATCTCCTGCTCAGTCAAAAGGCCGACCTGGTCCTGACCGGCCATGAACACGTCTATCAGCGGACGCACCAGCTGGCTCTGGGCAAAGACTGCCCGGAAGTGGTGGCAGACGTAGTTTCAGAAGCGTGTATGGCGGATAGGGACGACTCCATGAAGAAGGGCGCGGGCACCGTTTTCGCCACCGCCGGCACTGGCGGCGTGAGACTCACCAAGATCAACACCGACGACCCCGAGCTTCCCTACTTCGCGAGCTGGCTGGGAGCCAACGAGGACAATGCGCGGGGTACGTTGGATATCACCGTTACCAGCCGGCGCATGGACGTAAAGTTCATCCCCAACAGAGGCAGCTTCAGTGACGCGTTCAGCATCGAAAAATAGAGGGCTGCTCAGAACTCGAAGCGCATCCCGGCGGAGGCTTTTGGCAGGTTCTTCAGGAATCCCTCGGCCACCTCGCGGACCTGCTTGTTGCGTTGGGTCGACGCGCCGGCCAGGAGGCCGAAAGCGTCCGGATAGGAGCAGCGGTTGCGGCCCATGATCACACCGCAGGCCACGTCGATGGACGTCCGGCCTTCCAGCAGCGCCTTCAGGTTGTCCCCCGCGGACCGGACGCTTTGGACCTCGAGTGCCAGTTTCAGGCTCTGCGACGCAACCCGGGCAAACCACGTTGCCTGGCTGATCGTGCCGGGATCGAACCGGACCTCCGGCGGTGCAAAGAATGCCAGGGCTGCAGTGGTTCCGGGGTCAAGCCGCAGGGGAACGGCAACCACCTCGCCGTAGCCCGCATCGAGGAACCGGCGCCGGTAGGCCTGCCATCGCAGCGTTGTTTCGGCGGCCTCCACCACGATGGGACTCTCCGCCGCCGCGGCCTGCTTCATCGGGCCGCCATCGAGATCCTGTTCCAGGTAGCCCAGGCCCGCGGCCCGTCCATTGTTGGCCGCCCGAACGGGAGCCGCCTGGGCCGCGGCCAGCATGACGGCACAGTCAATCTGGACCCCGACTGCCTGGGTGAGGACTACAGCTGCTGCTTCTGCCAGTCGCCTCAGGGAGGCTGCCTCCGTGTCTGCGTCCGTGACCAGGTCCAGCAGGAACCCGGAGGGCTCAAACCACGGCTCGTCGGGCACGCCCGCCGCCGACCCCTGCCTTCCGCCGTCGGCCTTCAGCACCCTTCTGCTGGTGCCCTGCACATGGACTGTCATTCTCGCTCCCCCTCTGAACGGCGCCCGAACCGACATGGTCCGCGCGCTGCACCTCGAACCTAACGCGAGGGCAGAGGTGGGGGCACGAGTAGTGAGTACTCGATTTTTCACGGGTGGGGGAGCCCGGTACCTGTCCGGCTGAAAGGCTAGGCGGCGCCGCCGGCTTCCAGCCACTCCAGGAACGTCTGGCGTCCGACGGCGGCACCCGCCGCCGGGATGAGCCCACCTTTGCGCATCGCTTTGCCCATGGGGCCGGGGACATGGAGCGGGACCACCCGCTTCTTTTGCCTGGTTTTGGCGAGGTAGGCCTTGACCAGGTCTTTCAGCTGTTCCGTCCTGGGCCCGCCCAGGTCCGGGACCCTTCCTTGCGGCCCGGTTTCGGCGGCAGCCACCAGGGCCATGGCCACCTCCTTCGCCGCGATGGGCTGGGTGAACATTTTGGGCACGAACACCGCGGGGCCTGCGGAAGCGGCTTTGACAGTCATCGGCACGAACTCGTGGAACTGGGTGGACCGGAGGAGGGTCCAGGGGATGCCGCCGTGCCTGACTTCGTCCTCCTGCACCAGCTTCCCGGCGTACAGTCCTGAGTTGGCGTTGTCGATGCCAACGATGGACAGCGCAATGTGGTGCTTCACGCCCGCCTGCTTCTCCGCCGCCAGGAGGTTCTGGGTGGCGTTGGTGAAAAAGTCCACGGCTTTCTTGGTGGAAGCGGTCCGGATGCCCGAGACGTCGATGACTGTGTCGACGCCCTGGAGCGCCTGGTACAGGCCGCGGCCGTTGACCAGGTCCACACCTTCCGAGCGGCTGATGCCCACCACATCGTGCCCGCGCTCCCTGGCAATAGCGACGACGTGGTGGCCGACTGTACCGGTTCCCCCTGCAACGGCAATCCTCATAAACGAAATCCTATGCCTGACCTGCCGCACTATGACGCCCGGCGGGCCGTGAGCTGTCCAGCAACGGCACGCTGACGTCGTCGTACTCCATGGCGCTTATTACTTGCCTTCCACCGAATGGGCTCATGGCTTCATTCCGTGAAATGGGTGGAAGGGGCGCCGCCCGGCAGCTGCTGCAGCATCGTTTCGGCCACTACACGGGCTTTGACGTTTCGGTGGCTGGAGGCCTGGGCGAGGATATGGAAAGCGTCCCGGTAGGAGCACCGGTTTTGTCCCATGATCACTCCGCAGGCAACATCGATGGAGGTACGGCCCTGCAGGGCCGTCTGGAGGTGTTCCGCCGCCGACTGTGCTGCCCGCAGCTCTGCTGCCGACAGATAGCTGCTGGCCCCCAGCTTGCTGAAGGCGCTGGCAGCAATAATGACGCCGGGAGCGAATACATCGTCCGCCGGGGCCAAGAGCGTCAGGGCTGACATGCTTTCCGCCTGAAGATGCAGCGGGACCGAGAGAAGCGACCTGTAGCCGGCCTCGGTGAGAGGGTGCCAGGGGGAGGGCCACCGCGGATCCGCCGAGTAGCTGTTGACGATGACCGCGAGGTGCCCGGCAAGCGCGCGGGACACCGGGCCGTCCCCGCTGCTTTGATCCGCTTGGGCAAGACCGATGGCGCCGCTGCTGGTGCCTGACACCAGCGCCGCCTGGCCGGGACGGACAAGGGACACGGTACAGTCCAAGGTGCATCCGGCCAGCTCGGACAGGGCTGACGCTGCAGCCAGCGAGAGGAGCTGGAGGGAAGCTTCGTCGCTGCAGGCACGAAGGTCCAAAAGAATGCCGAATGCGGGCGGCGGCGTTGAGCGACCGCGGAAACAGGCTGCTCCGCTGGTTCCGTCAGCGGCCCCGGTCTGAGGGTGCGCCCGCTTCGGGCGCAGCTCGATTTCCACAACCTGCTCCCGTCACCAGCGGGCGTCCTGGGCGACACCTCTTGCTGCAGGTTACGGGGCAGGGAGTCGAAGTGCCCGAGTAACGGATACTCGACTTTTCCGGAGGGCATTACTGCGTGGTGCCTGTTCCTCAACTCCTGCGTGTCTCAGGACTGGCCCGCGGGCGCCAGGGTAACGAGGACAATGCTCAGGCCCACGATCAGCGTGAGGATGCAGGCTAGGACTTGGCTGTGTCTGCCCCGTGCGGGAGCACCACGTCATCGGCGGCGCTCGCCGCCGAGGGGAACAGAAGGAGCAGGAGGCCCAGGCCGGTTGCCGCGCCCACAAGCTGGGCCAGGACGAACGCGGGCACGGAGGCCGGTGCGATGCCGGCGAATGTATCGCTGAAGATACGCCCGATCGTCACCGCGGGGTTCGCGAACGAGGTCGAGGACGTGAACCAGTATGCTGCCCCGATGTAGGCACCGACCGCAGGTGCGGCAAGGGCTCCCCGCTTGGTGGCCGCGAGGGTGAAGATCAGCAGGATGAGGCCGGCGGTCGCCACGACCTCACCCAGCAGATGCCCGCTACTGGCGCGGTCCTTTCCGGAGATGGAAGTCCCCACCTCAAACATGGCGTTCGCGACCACACTGCCGCTGATGGCTCCGAGCGTCTGCGCGACTACGTAGGTGCCGAGCTCCGGCAGGGTCAAGCCGGTGCTTTTGCGCCGCCCCAGCGCCCAGTCAACAAGCGAGACCACAGGATTGAAGTGCGCGCCGCTGACCGGCCCGAGCACGAGGATCAGGACGGTCAGGCCCAGCGCAGTGGCCGTGCTGTTCTGGAGCAGCTGCAGGCCGGTGTCGTTGGGAGAGAGTTGCTGGGCCATAATCCCCGAGCCCACCACGATCATCACGAGCAGGCTGGTGCCAAGGACTTCGGCGATGGCTCGGCGCCACAACGGCGGCTGGTTTGTAGTCATGGCACCAAGCTTGACCGAAGATATTAACTCAGTCAAAATTGAGTCAATGAAAACTGAGCCAGTGGACGCTTTCCAGCGGCGGGTCGCCAAACACGCGGCCCTCGCCGATCCCGCGCGGCTGCGCATTGTTGATCTGCTGACCCTCGGGGACTTCTCGCCCACAGAGCTCCAGGCGGAGTTGGGTATGCCGTCAAACCTGCTATCCCATCACCTGCGCGCCCTGGAAGGAGCGGGTGTGGCAACCAGGCACCGCTCCGAAGCCGACAAGCGCCGCAGCTACATCCGCCTGGCTGCCGGTGGACTGGAAGGGCTCGCCCCCGGCGTCGAATACGGCGCCACCCGGGTTCTGTTTGTCTGCACGCGAAACAGCGCCCGTTCCCAGCTTGCAGCTGCGCTCTGGCAGCAGGTCAGTGAGATCCCCTCCACCTCTGCCGGAACCCACCCGGCCGACCGCATCGCCCAAGGAGCCATCGACGTCGCCCGCCGCAATGGCGTTGACCTCCCGGAGGTTCCGCCGCGAAGGCTGGGCCCGGTGACTGATGGCGACTTGGTTGTAACCGTCTGCGACAACGCCCACGAAGAACTCGCCACCCTCGGCGGCGTTCACTGGTCCGTACCGGATCCGCTCCGGACCAACACGGAGGAAGCCTTCCAGAACGCCTTCAACGACATCTCCAGCCGCGTTAACGGCCTCGCACCCCGGATGCACGCCGCGTGACGCAGGCGTAGTCGGCACATATTGACAATCATCAATGTATCGTCCGATACTTCCTATATCGATCAACTTCAATATGGTGCAGGACGTGCGGCGTGATGGTTCAACCACCGTTCCACCCACTGAGTTACAGGAGCAAAACAATGAGCACCGAAACCGCCAGGAAGCCCTCCGTATTGTTTGTCTGCGTTCACAACGCGGGCCGTTCCCAGATGGCTGCCGCCTTCCTCACCACGCTCGGCAAGGGCGAGATCGAGGTTCGTTCCGCCGGTTCCCAGCCCGCCGAAAAAATCAACCCCGCCGCCGTCGAAGCCATGGCAGAGCTGGGCATCGACATGTCCGCCGAGGTCCCCAAAGTCCTCACCACCGAGGCGGTGAAGGAATCGGACGTCGTCATCACCATGGGCTGCGGCGACGAATGCCCCTACTTCCCCGGCAAGCGCTACGAGGACTGGGTCCTGGAAGACCCGGCCGGCAAGGGCGTCGACTCCGTCCGCCCCATCCGCGACCAGATCAAAACCCGCATCGAGGGCCTGATCGAATCCCTGATCCCCGCTGCATCGCCACCGCGTTAGTTGAAGAACCCACCCACGCCTGAAACCCGGAACAGGGGAGGAGGTGAGCCTCATGACGACAGGATGCTGCGGCGACTCCGGTTGCTGCGACGACGATCAGGACTGCTGCTAACCGCCAATCCCGGGGCACCTGCCGGCCCTGCCCGGCTGGCAGGTGCCCCCGAACCACCGACACCGCTACGGATGAAAGAGGAAACCATGGATTCAGCGAGGCACCTGCGGGTCGCCGTGATCGGTGCCGGCCCTGTCGGCCTGGCCGCCGCGGCCCACCTTCTCGAACGGGGCCTCGAGCCGCTGATCTTTGAAGCCGGTGCCTCCGCCGGGGCTGCCATCGAGCAGTGGCGCCATATCCGGCTGTTCTCCCCGTGGCGGTTCAACACTGACGCCGCCGCCGTCCGCCTCCTCGAAACCGCAGGCTGGGAAGCGCCCCCGCCCACCGCCCTGCCCTACGGAGGCGAGCTGATCGACAACTACCTCGCGCCCCTGGCCGCACTTCCCCAGATCGCCTCGCGGCTGCGGACAGGTGCCCGCGTCACTGCCATCACGCGGCAGGGACTGGACAAAACCCACGTCCGTCACCGAGACGCCACGCCCTTCGTGGTCCGGGTCGATCACTCAGACGGCGTAACCCGGGACCATACAGTGGCAGGAGTTATCGATGCCTCCGGCACCTGGTCCACCCGCAACCCGCTGGGCACCTCGGGCCTTCCCGCCCTCGGCGAAGACAGCGCCCAGGACCGGATCTCCGCTCCGCTGCCGGACGTCACCGGGCGGGAACGTGCTTCTTTTGCCGGCCGCCGCGTCCTCGTGGTCGGTGCCGGCCACTCCGCCGCCAACACCCTGAGTAACCTCGCTGACCTGGCCAAGGAAGAGCCGGACACGCGGATCCTGTGGGCTGTTCGCGGTGCGACTGCCGCCAAAGTCTACGGCGGCGGTGACGCTGACGGGTTGCCCGCCCGCGGCCAGCTCGGGGGCAGGGTCCGCCGCCTCGTGGAGGCCGGAAAAATCGAGCTGCATACCGGCTTCGGGATCAGCTCGATCAAATCCCTGGAGTCCTCCGTCACCGTTGGTGCCGTGGACGGCCGCACCCTCGAGGCCGACGTCGTGGTCCCCTGCACCGGATTCCGGCCCGACCTGGACATCCTTCGCGAACTCCGCCTCAACCTGGACTCCGCCGTCGAAGCCCCCACCGAGCTCGGCCCGCTCATCGACCCCGAATTCCACTCCTGCGGAACTGTCCCGCCGCACGGCGCCAGGCTGCTGGCCCACCCGGACAAAGATTTCTACATTGTCGGGATGAAGTCCTACGGCCGCGCGCCCACCTTCCTGCTGGCCACCGGCTACGAACAGGTCCGCTCCGTCGCCGCCGCCCTCGCCGGCGACCAGGCAGCAGCCGACACCGTCCACCTGGAGCTCCCAGAGACCGGGGTCTGCTCGACCGACGCCGGCACCAGCTGCGACGTCCCCGCGGCATCGGCAGCAGGGACCTCCGCCTCTGCTGACTCCGGTTGCTGCGCCGCGCCCGAACCGGTGCTGGTCGGCTTCCCGACCGGGCTTTCCCATGGCCGCTCCGGTACCGACTGAGCCAAACCCTGCACCCGCTATCGGACCGCTGGTTCGAGGCACTGACAAAGGAAACAACGCACTCATGATCACCGAAACACCGGGCACCCGGAAGGCTCCCGCCGTACTCTTCGTCTGCAGCAAGAACGGCGGCAAGTCCCAGCTTGCCGCCGGCCTCATGCGGGATCTTGCGGGAGACGCCGTTGCTGTCTATTCCGCCGGCACCAAACCGGGCAAGTCCCTGAACCCCCAGGCTGTGGACTCCCTGACCGAACTCGGCATCGACGTCACCGGCGAATACCCCAAACCGGTCACCCAGGACGTACTGGACAGCGTGGACGCTGTCATCGTTTTGGGCACCGAGGCCAAGCTTGAACCGCGCGAGGGCAAACGCATCGAGGTCTGGGAAACAGACGAGCCCTCAGAGCGGGGCATCGAAGGCATGGAGAGGATGCGGCTGGTCCGGGACGACATCAAAACCCGGGTGCAGGCGCTCTACAGGGAGCTCACCGGGAACTAGCCATGCCCGCAAACCTCGGCTCCGTTGGAGGAGGACAGGTGGCCGGCCGGCTGCTGTCCGCCGGCCTGCTGATCAGTGCCGGGATGATCGCGGGAGGCGTCCGTGGCTGCCGGAGGCTGCTGCAGGCCACGACCGTTGCCGACCGGCGGGGACCGAGCATCAACGAAGAGGCCGAATTCCCATCGGAGCAGCTACAACAGAAGCTTGAAGCCATTCTTGGGAAGCCGGGGCAGGCGTGGTCCTTCCGGGTGCTTAACGGCGATGTTTCCAAGGCCCTCAGCCGCCTCGCCGAGAATGCCGGTGCAGCCCTGCTTGTGGTGGGGGCAGGCCGGCCCGGTTCGCTGGCGCGGCTGGACCGTGCCCTCGAGGGGTCGGTGTCCGCGGCCCTGATCCACCGTCAGCAGCGACCCGTCCTCATCATCCCGGAGCCCGGTAACCAGCCGGCCCGATAGGACAACTGCGGCGGCCAAGCCAGCTGTCTGAGCGTCCGGCCATCTTCGCCACCTCCGGGCATGTCACTGCCGGACGGTCAATCCTCGCACGAAGGGTGCTTTTCCCAGGGCTGTCCGTTCGAGTTGGTCGACCAGTTGCACGTCCACTTGGGTGTCTACTACGCCTGCTTCCTTCAGCGCGCGTGATACTGCGCCGCTGACTCCTTCGGCGGAGGCTCCGGGGGCGAGGCCGGAGAGGAGCACGCGGAGCCTTGAGGGCTCCTGGATGACCTGCCACCCGTTGCTTCCGGCTTCATCGAGGACGTGGTGGAACACGATCGGATGGATAATCACGCTGGCTGCCTTGCCTGGCAGGTGCAGGACGTCTTCGATCCGGCCTTCGATGTCCTGCAGCAGGGTGAAGGAGCGTCCGCAGGGGCAGCCCCGTCCGCCGAGCTTTACGGTGTCGGACATTTCGTAGCGGATGAGCGGAAGGGTCCGGGAAAACAGGACTGTGACGAGGAGCTTTGCCCCGGTTGTTCCTGCCGGTACGGGGCTTCCGGCCTGGTCTACAGGTTCGATGATCAGCAGGTCTTCATAGACGTGGCGGTTCCGGTAGGTGCAGGGGGAGGCGATCCCTGCTGTTTCGGTGGCGGCGTAGACATCGAAAGGCTTGCTTCCCCATGCAGCCTCCAGTTCCGCGGCGGTGTGGGGGCTGAGGACCTCGGATGCCGACATGACGCCTTGCGGGGATATACGCAGCCGTCCGGCGCGCTGCTCGGCGGCGAGGGGTTTGAGTGCTGAGGCGTAGCCGACCAGGATCCTGGGCTGGAACCGGTTCAGTGCGGCGACGTTCCCGTCCATGGGTGCGGTGACGTCCAGGCGGAGGGCGGGGACGACTCTGGAGCGCACGGATGCTCCGACGACCGCAGACTGGTGGGTGGGGACGCGGGAGCTGATGAGGGCCATTTTCAGGGGCCGGGTGAGCCCGGCGGAGATCCCGGCCCAATCGTTGGCGCGGGCGTACGAGGCCAGAACGGCCGCCCATTCGGTGCGGTTCCAGATAAAGGTTCCGCGCCGGCCGGTTGTCCCGGCCGTTGCTGCGGCCCACCAGCGGCCCTGCCAGGGCTGCCCCGGGTCTCCTCCGCTTTGCGTCAGGGCTCGCAGATGGTTTTCCAGGTCAGCGAGCTTCAGGTCCGGTGTGGTGACGGCCTCGTCGAAGTGGTCCATCAGGTCCGCTTTCGTGACGGGCGGCAGCTGGTCCAGCGGCGCGTCGAACTGGCCGGCGTGGCGGCGCCGGTAGAACTCGGAGCCGGCGTAGGTTGCACGGCGCAGTTCCTGCAGGGCGTGTTCCTGGTGAACGGTGATCCGGGCAGCGTCCCAGTGGTCCCTCCTCCGCCACGCGGCGCGCAGGTACAGCACGCGGGCGATGAGGCGGAGGTCCATGGCGGGTTGCCTAGCGGGTGCCGGCCGGGGCCAGCGGCTGGGCGGCACGAGCGGTGGTGGGCTCGGGTGTCTCCGGCCGGGGAAGCCGGAGTCTCTTGAGAAGCAGGGCGTTGACGGCCACCAGGAAGCTGGAACCGGACATCGACAGCGCCGCGATTTCCGGGCTCAGGGCGATCCCGGCGAAGGCGAAGACCCCGGCGGCGATGGGCAACGCTATCGCGTTGTACCCCACGGCCCAGCCCAGGTTCTGGCGCATCTTGCGCAAGGTGCCTTTGCCGATCCGCAGCGCGATGGGAACGTCCAGCGGGTCCGAGCGCATGAGGACGACGTCGGCCGTTTCGATGGCGACATCGGTGCCGGCGCCGATCGCGATGCCGAGGTCAGCCTGGGCCAGGGCGGGGGCGTCGTTGACCCCGTCACCGACCATCGCGACCTTCTTGCCCGCCTGTTGCAGCTCGGCGATCTTCGCTGATTTGTCCCCGGGGAGCACTTCGGCGATGACGGTGTCGATGCCCAGCTGGCCGGCGATCCTGCGGCCGGTGGCTTCGTTGTCTCCGGTGAGCATGACGACTTCGATCCCGGCCTCGTGCAGGGCCGCGACGGCGGCGGCCGCGGTTTCCCTGGCGGCGTCCGCCATGGCGATCACGGCGGCGGCCCGGCCGTCCACTGCTACGAGCACCGCGGTACGGCCGGTGGCGGCAAGTTCGTCACGCACGGCGGCCAGCGGTCCGAGGTCGATGCCCTCGCCGGCCATGAGTTTGCGGTTGCCCACCAGCACCCGGCGTCCATCCACTGTTGCGCCGGCACCGTGGCCAGGAATGTTCAGGAAATCCGACGCCGCAAGCACGGGCACGTCCTGTACTTGGGCATGGCGGACCACGGCCGCGGCAAGCGGGTGTTCGGATTCCCTCTCGACTGCCGCCACCAGCGCCAAAAGTTCGTTCTGGTCAATGCCTTCCACGACGACGTCGGTCACTTCCGGTTCGCCCTTGGTGAGGGTGCCGGTCTTGTCCATCACCACGGTGTCGATCCGGGCCGAGACCTCCAGGGCGGTGGCGTTCTTGAACAGGACGCCGCGTTTGGCGCCCAGCCCGGTGCCCACCATGATGGCCGTTGGTGTGGCCAGGCCGAGCGCGTCGGGGCAGGTGATCACCACGACGGTGATGGCGAACAGCATGGCGGCCTGGAGCCCGGCACCGAGGGCCAGCCATGCGGCGAACGTGACGGTCCCGCCGATCAGGGCGACCAGGACGAGCCAGAAGGCGGCCCTGTCGGCCAGCCGCTGGCCCGGTGCCTTGGAGTTCTGGGCTTCCTGGACGAGGGCCACGATCTGCGCCAGGGCGGTGTCGGCGCCGACCTTGGTGGCCCGGACCCGCATCGTGCCGGTGGTGTTGATCGACGCGCCGATGACTTCCGAGCCGATGGTTTTGGTCACCGGCAGGCTCTCGCCCGTGACCATGGATTCATCGACCTCCGACTGGCCGTCCTCGACTTCCCCGTCGACGGGGATTTTCGATCCCGGCCGGACCAGCAGCAGGTCCCCGGCCTGGACGTCGGAGGTGGGGATCTCCACCGTGTCGCCGTCGCGGATCACCACAGCGACCGGAGGGGCAAGCTCGAGCAGCGTACGGATGGCTTCGTTCGCCCCGCCGCGGGCACGCATTTCGAACCAGTGTCCCAGCAGCACAAAGGAGGCCAGGACGGTCGCCGCTTCATAAAAGACTTCACCGCCGCCGGTGAGGGTGACCCAGACGCTGTAGAGCCACCCGGTGCCCACGGCGATCGCGACAAGAACCATCATGTCCAAGGTGCGGGCTTTCAGCGCCCGGTAGGCGCCGTCGAAGAAGATCCACGCCGAGTAGAAGATGACCGGCAAGGACAGGATCAGGGCGATCACGTCGTCGCGGAGCCCGAACGGTGTCGGGGCGGTGAATCCGAGCATGTCCCGGCCCATCGGGGACCAGAGGGTCACGCCGATGGAGAGGATGGCGGCGACCAGGAACCGGTTGCGCATGTCCTTGACCATGTCGTCCATCGACATTCCGGCGTGGTGTCCGCCGTGGCCCATCATGTCCTGCGGAGTCCCGGCCATCTCACCGTGTCCGCCCGGGCCGTGGCCGGTATGCATAGCGCGGTGATCGTGCTCCATTGGATGCGTATCCTCGATGTGCGGCGCTGCACCGGGGTGGGTATGTCCGGCCTGCGGCTGGGCCGTGCCCTTCCGGACGGTGCCATGTTTCAGCGCGGCGGTATCCGCCGCTTCGTCCATGGGGTAGCAGACGTGGTCGGGAACCGATTCGCCCCGGCAGTGGTATCCGCAGTCCCGTACCCACCCGGAGATCTGCTCCACGGAGGTCATTGAGGGGTCAAAACTCACGGTCGCGGTCTGCGCGACCGGGTTCGCCTCGACAACGGCAACTCCAGGCCGCTGAGACAGCACCCGTTCAATCACTGCTTTGGAAGTGGCCCAGTGCAGGCCGCGGACCTCCACGACAGTGCGTTGTAGAGCCGTGCCAACTGCGTCGGCGCCGGATTTCGGGTCAGCAGACATGGTGCCGTCGTCCTTAGGTCAAGAGGGATCCGGGGAGGACAGCGGGCCGTCTACCCGTTGCCGGACCTTCACTGCGTGAGGCTTTCGCCCGGGACGTCGCCGACCGCCTAGGCCCCGCGGCCGCGCCGGAGCACCGTGAGGCGGGCGCTGTACTCGCTCTCGTCGATCTCTCCGCGGGCAAACCGTTCGGCGAGCAGATATTCCGCGACGCCGCCACCCGGGGTGCCGCTGTCGTGTCGGCGGTTGCCTGCGCCTAGGGAGCGGGCGAGGAGGACGAGGGCGGTGATGATGGCTCCCCAGAACAGCACAACGCTCACCCCCATCAGGATGTAGCCCCAGACGCCCATGTTCCCATCCCAATACATCATCGGTGTTTTCCTCCCTGTCCGCGGGCATGCCAAGCTGCCCGTGCAGTTCACTATCGTCCGTCCCCGCTGGGGGCGTCAGAGGCTTTGGTCCCGCTTGGCGGAGGCGGTCCGGAGGGGTGCCCCGTTGCCCGGCCCGGTGCCCGGTCCGTTCATCACATCCCCCGGGTCAGAGCGCGTGCTGGCGGAGGTGGCATTGCTGGATCAGTTCGACGGCTTCATCGATGTCGTCGGTGCACCGCAGCAGGCGGATGTCATTGGGGGCGATGAAGCCCTGGTCCTGGAGGCGTTCCCGGATCCAGGCCATGAGGCCGGCCCAGTGCCCGGTTCCGATCAGGACGACGGGGAATTCGTGGATTTTTCCGGTCTGGACGAGGGTCAGGGCTTCAAAGAGTTCATCCAGGGTTCCGAACCCGCCGGGAAGGACGACGAAGGCCGAGGCGTACCGGACGAACATGAGTTTCCTCGCGAAGAAGTACCGGAAAGTCATGGAGACGTCCAGGTAGGGATTCAGCGACTGTTCGCGTGGGAGTTCGACGCCCAGCCCGATGGAGGTTCCGCCCGCTTCCGCCGCGCCGCGGTTGGCCGCCTCCATCAGGCCCGGGCCTCCTCCGGTGATGACAGCGAACCCGGCCTCGGCGAACCGTGCCCCCATCGCCCGGGCTGACGTGTAGCGGGGGTCCTCCGGTCCGGGCCGTGCCGATCCGAACACGGCCACTGCTTTCCCGAACCGGCCTGAGAGCAGGCGGAACCCGGCGTCGATTTCTGTGCTGATCCGTTCCATCCGGGCAGGGTCATCGGCCGGGTCAGCCAGCACTGCCAGCAGTTCTTCGTCCGTCATCTTCATGCCGGTGCCGCTTCCGGGTGCATGCGGCAATTCAGGTTGTGGTCGCCTGCTTCTTTGGCGGTGAGGCGTCCGTCTTCGATGGTGATGACCCGTTTCCGGTTTTCCTGGCAGGCCGTTTCGTACAGGAGCAGGGCCACGTCCTGGCCGGTCTTGGCATCCAGGTTGGCGGTGGGTTCGTCGGCGAGGATCAGCCGGGGGTCATTCGCCAGGGACCGGGCGATGGCCACGCGTTGCTTCTCCCCGCCGGAGAGGTCCCGGGGCAGGTTCCGCAACGCAACCGGTGCCCGAGACACCGTCCTGATGTATTCGCCGATCTTGCGAAAGCCACCCCTCCGAGGCTGATCAGCAGCCGGGTCTTTTCCTGGACCAGGTTCTTTATCGCCAGGAACAGCATGGCGCCGTCCCTTCGGCCGTGTACGGCGGCCGGCAGCGATCTCCGAACCTCCGTTGAAGGTTGCCACCGCAAGTCCTGTCCTGTCCTGTCCAGTCCCGGAAATGGCAAGCGGGCTAACAAGTCCTGAGGGTGATGGTGTCGATCAACTTCCCGTCAGTCCTGACTTGGCTCCATCAGTTGGCCCCCACAAGATCTGCGTGAAAACTCTGCATTGTGGAACGCTGCAGCTGTGACCATCAAGGGCATCTAATAGTTAGATTCGCTGCCCCGGCGCCGTGGTCATGCGAACTTTGGAGCTGCTGACATGTCAGGCCTTCAACCAAATGCAGATTGGCTAGTTCAAGGTAACTGTTCAAGAGTGACGCGTTAGTGACTTCAGCAAGACGGAGATTGGCGCCTCTAAAGTCCGCACCTTGCATGTTCGAGTTTCGAAATGAGCCGAAAGGAATGTTCGAATGATTGAACCTGGCTCCGCGAAGATCCATCTGTGAAAAGTCCATGTCGTTCAAATTGATGCTTGAGAGGTTTACTCCGCGGAGACTTAGTGTGCACACAGAATCCGGGGAATTCAAACTACTGCACACGGAATCTGACTTGATCTCATCCTCGCGGTTACGACGCCCAATCACGATGGCTGCGGCTTCAACGTCTGCGGGAGCCATCTGCGATCTGGCCGCTTGCCAATCCCGAGTGTTCGGGGTGTCGACGACTGGCGACTTCTGCCGCAGAAAGGACGCGAGGCTCTCCATGATTGCCTTGCGGTCTTGACGCGAATCCCGCGCGATGCTCTCTAGTGCATAGATACCCCCGACCCGGACGGTGACGTTGTCGCTCCCGACTTGGTCAACCGCTCTCGTGAACCGTTCGGTAATCTGGCCTTGCCGTGCGACTTCAACTTGATCCTGCGTACTCACCACCTGCTGCCAAGCCAAGAGCAGGGTCACTAGAACAAAGGCACCCCCTAGGGCTTCCGCGAAGGTCTTAGCCATTTCGAGCTGCAGCCTACGGCGTTCGACGTCAGCTGGCGGCAGATTACGAGGAACAAACCGGCCAGGTAGCAGCAGGGCAAGCGTCATTGTGGCTAAGAAAGATATACCCGCTACGAGCCAAAACCATTCCATAGCAGTTCCTTGTCCAGGGACCCTCTCACTCGTTCCTGGCCTACTCCGCGCTGGCTAGGCCAGTGTTTGTCAGTCAGCCGATAACGGGATCTGGCTCCTTCCCCGCTGCTGGTCACAAACACATCGTTGCACTCGGGTATTGAGCGCATCCTGTTGTGGGCATCCGCGATGAGGCCCCATGGCTTCAAGGGATTCCCTTGCGGTTAGGATCAGCGACTGCATCATGCATCTGTTCTGCTAGTGCTGCGGGGTTCTGTGGCGTTGCTACAGAAGCAGCAAACGCGTCAAGCATCGCCTTGTGCACTGCTGTGTAAAGCACGACGCCGGAGGCACCGACGCCTGCTGCGAGCATCCTTGTATAGAGGTCGATAAGTTGCACGTTGAGCACGCCTGCACCGGGGGAAATTCGTGTAATCATGCGCGCCTTGGGCACCATTACAGCGGTGACGGGCGTGCTGGACGGATGTCCGAGAAGCCTTGCCGTGTTTTCCGCTGCGGCGTTCATATTTTCCCACGCTAAGTAGAACGCCAAGACGGTCCCCACCCAAGTGCCCAGTTAGCGGAAGAATCGAGTGAAGACTCGGCGCGCGCCATCTCCGGACGGTTCTGATAGTGCTGTGGCTGAGACCATTGCCATTCCGACCAAGCCCCAAGGACACGACAACTATGACCAAAGGCGCTCTGGTTCTGGCTCGAAGTCTTGCGCCATGCGGTACAAACGTTTGCTGCTGCTCTAAAAAATTAACCAGGCCAGTTCGCCGGTAGCGTGTGTGTGACATGAGCGCCGGACCAACTGCCCGTTTGATGTCTTCCCTGCACTTGTCCCTCGACGGCAAAACGCACAACCCCACTAGCGGGGCATCTGCAGATCGGCTTCCGCATCATCCGCCCGCTTTTTGCTCCGGGTAAAGAGCCGATCCGAAATCAGATCCAAAACTGCCCACGTCACAAGGAAAGCGATGCACTCTATGGCGAAGCTGCCAAACTTATAGAAATATGCCGCTATTCCAAAGGAAATGAGAAAAACTGGAAGTTGCTGCAAAACAAGCTGTTGTGTGCTGAGGAATTTGAAAAGCTGGAACATTACAATGCCCTCCTAATGTTCAGTCAGAGCCGGTTCCGATTACTTTAATTAGCTGATCGCGCCTTAAGTACACAGCCTTCCCCGTTACTGCCGCGTTACTGGAGCCGTTATCCATGAGATGGTGCCGCAACTGGTTGGCCAAGCGATTTCCTTGTCTAAAGCGCGAGCCACAGTCGAGCGGCAGGTCTTACAGCTGCAGCTAGTTTCAAAAGTCGAAGGGAAGCCCATTACGATCACCGTACCCGAGGGGTATTCGCCCCGGGATCCACTTTTTGGTTTCCGTGTCAAAATACCGATTGAAGGGAGACTCCCGGTGGCCGCTGTAGTCCATGACTGTGGCGGTTCCATTGACTCGGCTGCCCCATCGCCTGCCTCCTCTGTGATTGGGCGGCTCTACGCGGACGCGCGGGCGGCCAGAGCGGCCTCCGGTGATTCCTATCCTTGTACTGCAATCAGCTGTAAGCATCGGGATCCGATGTGCAAATTTCGGAGAACCGAGCTCGTACCCGGGGGCTCAAGGCCTGTTTGCGGGCGTAGGTCTTGTGCATCGACCGCCACCGCGGTGCTGACCGGCGTCTCGGGCGGCGATCGTAAGGCAAGGGACCTATTTCTTCTTTTCATGTTCAGGTTTTGTCCCTGAGTTTCTGGCTTTGGCTCCGGGTGGTTCCTGCTCCTCGGCTGACTCTTTGTCCGCGGTTTCGGTACCGTTAATGGTGGTCACATAGGCATCGGTGCCCGGCTCCGCGGGAGCGGGCCCCGCGGACATATCGACGGCGAGGCTTGTGAAAGGCCAGTCGGCCGGAACTTCTCCTTCGGCGAAAGCCGCAGACGGGGGAGCACCGGTGAAAGGTGGTGGCGCTGCATCGACTGGCGGGGTACTCGGTGCGGGACCCCCATCGAGTGCCCCCACGGTCCGCGCTCTGGTCAGCAGGTCGGAGGACGGGGTGGCCGACGGAGCCGGGCCCAGATGCCGCTCCACTCCGGCGGCGCCGCCGTCAAGCGCGTCCGCCTCGACGGTACCTTGGGGCGTCGGTAAGGGAGGTTCTGGCGCTGGGGAGCCGGAGACCGATCCGGCGACCGCATCCTGGGCTCCCGTCGGTTCCCGTGATGTACTCCCTGTATCCAGGACAATTTGGGGTTTCTCGTCTCCGCTGTCAATTTGAATTACGACGCGCATGGGGTTTCCTTAGCTTAAGACGGCGTAGCGGGCTTCAAAGGTCACGGTCTGGTTCGTGAGGTTTTTGACGGTGATCCAGTACGTGCACTGAGTGGTGTTTGCCCGTTCAACGGCCACGTCCCAGTCCACCTGAGGATTTCCCACTTGGGGCGAGGTGGGCATCATGTACCAGACAACGTGCCAGGCCGTGGGCCAGTTGAAGGTGAACCACCTGTTGGAGGCCCCAGGGCCTAGGGAGCCGGTGAATTGAATGTTGGTCCACATGTCTTTGTCCTTTGCTCAGTATCGGCTCAGAATGCTGTACCGGCCCTCGAAGGTGAGCGGGGCGGGGGTGAGGTTGCGTACGGTGATCCAGTACGTGACGTATTCGGCGGTGGCGCGCTCCACCTGTACGGTCCAGTTGACCTGCGGTGAGCCGCGGCGGGGGGTCACCGGCATGATGGTCCAGATGATGTGCCAGGTGGCGGGCCAGTTGAACGTGAACCAACGCCGGCTCTCGTTGGCGGCGAGTGAGCCTGTGAACTGGGTGCCGTTTTGGGGCTGTGTCTGCCAGCCGTCGACGGGTATCTCCCAGATTCCGCGGTTCCGGGTGCCCGCGCGCAGTACCCGTGCGTGTGGGTGGAACATCAGGTCGCCGATCATGGAGTTCGGCAGAGCGTTAGAAAAGTCGGCCCATGAAGCACCTGCATTGAGGGACTGGGAAACGCCGACGTCCGCTGCCACCCAGATCCGGTTGGTGTTTCCCGGGTCGACTTCGATTGCGTTGATTGGCAGCGGGGGAAGGCCGGCGGACAGGTCGGTCCATGTGGCTCCGGCGTCATCGGAGCGGAACACCCGTCCGCCGTTTAGTGTCGTCGAAGTCGCCCAGATCCTGTTCCCGCCCGGCCTGACGTGCAAATCGCTGATATATGCGTTGGCGCGGGGCGAAGCGAGTGCGGTAAGCGTGCCCCAGGATGTTCCGCCCCAGTGGCTGTGGAATACGCCTCCATTGGTGGTTCCCACATAGACATCGTCCGGACCAGGAATGTACAGGGCGCTGGAACGGGCCGTGGATGGGAACGCCAGGCGCGTCCAAGCGGTTCCGTTGTTGCGGGAGATGTAGAGCGAGTCGCCTCCCATCGCGATGGTGTCTCCCGTCGTCGAGCTAGTTTCGAACGGCGGATAGAACAGGCTGCCCTCGCCGGTAGGTACGGGCGGGAAAATGTCGGTCCAGGTCCCAAAGCTGCCCCGCGTCGTGGACCGTTGGGGAGTCATGTTGTAGTAGGTGTGGAAGACAGTGTTCGGATTGGTTCGGTTGACCCCGCAGTCACCGCCGTCACCGTCCGCCACATGTTCCATGGTGGAGGGCCCTGTCCAGCGCTGGGTGCCGTTGTCTTGAGTGCCGCCGACTAGCCAGCGGGAGGATCCGTGGTCCTGGCCGAGATATTCGAACTCGCTAATGACGAGACCGTTGTTGCAGTGCTGCCACGTGATGCCCCGATCAGCGCTTCGGAACAAGCCACCGTCGTTGCCAATGTAAATCGTGTCGGGGGCGCTCGGTTCGAATGCGATGGCATGCTGGTCAGGGTGGATGGATTGTCCGGTCGCGCCTTTATTGCTGAGGTTACGCCAAGTCCAGACTGTTCCGGCGAGGTCGCCCCGGTGGACCTCGATGGCACCGCAATATATCTGGTTGTCCCGGTCCGGTGAGACAGCCAGGAACCAGTCATACCACGCCTGGTTGACTCTGACGCCGGGTGGGGTGCCAACAGCTGTCCATGTGCCGTTGGCACGGCGCCACAGGTAGGCGCTGGTGCCCGCGGCTCCCCACGCGTAGGCGACGTCGGGGTTGGACGGCGCGATGGCCACTTCGAGCCGGTCAAATGTACCGGGTGCACTTGGAAGGGCTATAGCATTCCATCCCGTGCCGCCATCGGTGGACTGGTGCAGCCCATCACGACAGGCCCCAAGGATCTCTGCCGCTGCACCTCCAGCAGGAGCCATAGATATGGACCACGTACGGATGGTGCGCCGCCGTGTCCAGGTCACGCCGCCGTCGGCGGACACGTAAAGCCCGTGAGTCGTACCGGCCAGCAGATGGCGCCGGTCGGCGCGGTCGATCACGAGTTCGTAAAACCCCTGTCCCACGAACGGCGCCGTACACAGGGTGGACCAGGTGCTGCCTCCGTCCGTTGAGCGGAGTATCCCGGCCCCCAACCATGAGTAAAAATTGCCCTCACCCGTGCCGCAGTACACCGTTCTTGAATCCGTCGGATCGAACACTACGGCACCGACGGTAAGGGTGGCTTTGTAATCGGTCCGAGGCGCCCAGCTGATGCCACGGTTGAAGCTTTCCCACACACCGCCTTGAGCTGCACCGACCAGAACATGAGCGGGGTTGGCCGGATCGACGGCCACGGAGGACACTCGCCCGGAAACGTTCACCCGGCTGGATCCGTATGTCTGACCGTTTGGGATGGTCCACGGACCCAATGAACGCCATTGCGGCCCAATTGCGGTGGGCGGCCCCATCGCCTCCGCTGCATCCGTAATGGCTTTAGCCAGGTTCTCCTCCTGGCTCCCGGCGGAATCCCTGGACAATACCGCATCCCGTGCCTCAGCGGTCGCGGCCGCCGTGTCTCCCGTAGGCGAGGACGTGAAACCCTCCAGTACTCGGGTCAGCTGGCCCTGATCTTCCCCCGGCACGGCCATTGCAACGGTTTCCACCGCCACCTCGTCAAGACCCTCACGCTCCAAAATTTGCAGGAGCCGCAGCAGCACCTTTCCTCCCGGAAGCCCTGCATTGGCAGCATCCTGTTCCGCCTCTTCGTCGCCGCCGGAATCCAGCCGTCCAGAAACTGTGTCATCCACCTCACCCTTCATCGGGTGCTCCTTTGTCTGGTTGTTCTTTCTCAGAAGGGGTAGACGCCCGGCCGGAAGGCCGCGTTTCCGCCTCTAAATCCTCGTCGGGCTCCTCCTCGGAATCCGGCAGGTCGGGTACACGCTGGGAGAGCATCTCGTCCAGGCGCCTCCGGGCGTGGCCGCCCTCACCGGCATCCTGCCGACTGCCGCTCTTGCTGGCGTAGTATTCGCTGTCTTTCTTGGCGCCGTTGCCAGTGCTGTGCTCATGTGGCTCTTTTGGGGCCTGTTCGTTTTTATCGCTCACGTGCCAAAACCGCCTTCGAAAAACCGGTACACAAGTCCACGTTAGGCAGCAAGCGTTACGCCTGCGTTACTGTGCCGTTCGAGCCCGCAAGGGGCGGACCGTCACTGGTGCATTGCCCTACCCGGGTCTCCACTCATTGGGCTTCTTCCAATTTTCTGACCTGAAGCACCGTATTGCACTTTCCGGACGCCAAGGTCAGGCTAGAGTCATGACCCGCGGATACAGGTTTACACGGTTTCCGTTGATTTATCATGCACGCCGGATCCTGGGCGCTCCCGACAACGGGCTGACGGCCCTGCTTGGTGATGAAGACTATCCGGTAACCCGGTCTTGGCCGGTTGAGAAACCGCTTGTTGCGGATAAGCAACCGGCTAAATTTGATTTGCCAAACCTCGAAGGACATGCCCTCGTTAAGGTTATGCCGCACCAGAAGCAATTGCCTGATTTTCAGGGACAGGATTCTGGGCATTCAGAAGGTGCGGACCACAGCAAATGGTTCCCGGGGGATTGGACGCCAACTTTCCGCTGAAGTTGCGTGGCGGTATTTTTTGCCTTGTGGGGAGAATTTCGGCATGCTCGTATTCTTGGACGCGGAGCGGGGCCCTCACACGGTGTCGCCGCGGAATCCAGGATCCCTGGCTGCTGGTACCAGCATGGTCACGTCGTGGAAGAACTCAGCGCCGTCCGGAGGCTGTGTTGGCTTTGAGCTACCAATCGAAGCGTTCCTTGACCGCGTCAATGGCTTTGGGTGAGTTGTTCGTTCCCATGCCCAGGCTTTACCGAGTGATCAAGGGCCAGGCCTTGGCGGTCCGCCTTGAGGACTTGGCCCGCGTGTCCCTGGTGCAGGGACGAGCGTGGTGGTCTGGGTGGTCGTCTTGTTTTCTTCCTGCGTCGCGCTGCCACGAGTGGCTGTTCCGCCCCCTCCCGGTTCGTTGTCGTCATCAGAGTCAGCCGCGTTTTCACCAGGGTCGCGTTTCCCAACATCCTCCTTTTTCGCACCCATGACAGAGTTAGCCCCGAAGTAGAAAGCAGCGACAGCAGTGACCAGTGTGCCAACGGTTGTGATCAGTTGCTTCGCAATATCCTCGGATGCTGCAGTTCCCGAGGAAGGTTGGAAAAGGACGACATCGTAAACGGTGGCATTATCGACCTGCCGTGTTTGCGAACTCTGGATTTGGTCTGTTGGGATAGTGGCGAACCGTTCAGCGGTTACGCCTTCAAGGGAGCGCGTTTGCGTGGGGTCGGTCTGGTTGAGGCTGCTATTGAAAAGAAAGATGGCGGCGATGAAAAACAGCATGATGAGCAGGAGCGCGATGATCGCTCGAATGGAGCCGCTGGGTAATCCCATAGCCTCGTTGGCATCTGCCAGTCCAAGTCTTCTGAGAACAATTACAAGCGTGCTCACAACTAGGATTAGGACAATCGCGGCACTAACAAATATGAGTGAAAGTGACGCTTCGGGAGACACATCGCCTAGATATCTAAGCAGGAAGACAGATGAGGCAAGCAGGGCTATGGCGACAACGCCCGAAAGCACGAGCGCTGTGACTGCCGACCACTTCGGACCTTCGCCGAGAGGGGTCCGTGCCGTGGACGTCCCCCGATAACGGGTACTGTTGCCCTTAAAAGTAGGGTTCTTCTGGTGCTGTTCCCCTGCTGCTGAACTCATATCATCCCCCCAAAGCTAAGATCCGAAATTGTGGTGGTGAAAACTCAAAACGCTGTTGGCGAATTTGCCAGTAGCGGGAGCCGGTCGGGTACCAAAGGCCCGAAGCAGTTGGCCTCCTTCCAGGGAGCCCCAGTAGCCGGAGTGTGTGCTCACATTTACGAAAATCTGGATCAATCCGGTCGTCTCATCGTCATCCTCTAGTCTTGGTGCCCCCGTAAGTGCTAGACCGCCGATCTCAGGCATGTACGCCTCATTTCAAGCAGGTGCGCCGCTACGGCTATGAAATTCGAGCGCGTTGTGCAAGCTGAGCATGCACGTCGTTACGGCCGCGTTACTGACGCCCATCCTGGCCAACACCGAGCCGGCAGAATAAGTGCGCAATAGCCGGGGGGATAACGCAAGGCCCTCCGAACTCAGCACTTACAACGCTTCACGCCGCATGGCACTTACAACGCTTCACGCCGCATGCTCCTGCTGCGCGGTGGCGACAACTACCGGTCAGTAGCGAAGTACTAGCAGTGGCCGGAATCGGGAGCGAATGCTGCAAAACTAGTTGAGGAAAAGGGGTTTCGCCCTCAACCTGCCCCTTCCGATGGCGCCAGAAATTTCAGCTCTTCGCTCTCAACGATCGGGCTGTGGCTGACCAGTTCTGATCCCGGCATTCTGGGCGAAGAAACGGCCCGGTGAGAGGCCAATAGCAGCCCCCTTTTCGGCCGCTCCTCCACCCGTTTTCAACCGGTAACCGTGATTTCATCAACCACCGCTACGGGAGGATTTACGTTAGTCCGGTTGATATCAGAAGCCAGTTAAGGGCTGCCTAGCAGGAGTGGTGGTAGACGATAACTGATGGCCGCTGTCCCCGGTTGACTTGGGCCAAGCCTTGCTCTGGCAGTTCGAGCTTTGGTTCCTCAGGGCAGGTGGAAGGGCAGTGTTTTGTAGGCGGTTTCTTTGTTCATGTTCCAGCCGGCGACGATGCCTGAGCCGATCATTTGATCGCTGAGGCGCGCCAGGCGGTAAGCAGGGTTGGTGTCGAGGGCGAGCTGGAGAAACTGGGTGGGCTTTGCTGCCTCTGCCTTCCCACCAGTTGATGTAGCCGATAGCCGTAAGGACAGGGGCTGCATGTTCTGGGCTGGTGCGGGCGTAGGCGTGAAGGAGCAGTTGTTGCGCCCACTCGATGCGTGACCATTTCGGGGTCTGGTCGGCTTGGGCGAACAGGATCCGCTGCATGGGTTCGTCGACGCCTGGGATGTCTGCGATGAGCCAGTCCCGGATCGCTGGGAACTGCAGGTTTGCGACCAGGGCGTGGCAGTCGTTGCCGTTAGGGAAGGTGTTGGAGTCGAACATGTTGGCCCAGAGTTTCCGGCCTTGTTGGAGTGCGGTGTTGGTTGGTTGGGCGGCGATGGTGTCTATGTGGTGTTCGACGGCAACCGCTTTGGCTGCTTCCTGGCCGGTGGTTGGGAGGGTGCTTCGGTTGGTGGGTTCAATGAAGCTGCCGCGGTAGATGGATTCGGCGTTGATCGCACTGGTCTGGGTGGAGCTGACGGGCAGGGCGAGGCTGGTGCCGGGTTCGCCGTCGTAGGGGGACAAGGTTTCGTCTCCGACGAAGAGTCCGTCCCGGATGGCGATGCCCTGTTGGGCGAGGATTCCGGTGAGCGCCGCGATGGTGCCGGCGTGGGGTTTGGCCTGTCCGTGCTGGGCGGTTTCGCTCGTGTAGATGGCGAAGAGGATGGATGTGGCGTTGGTGTCGCTGGTGAGGTAGTGGGCGACGGTGCGTGCGTGAGGTAGTTCCTGGCCTGCTTGGCGGGGCAGGTCGATCCGCAGGGTCGCGCCGATGCTGTTCTCGTTCAACGTGATGCACACCAGGCTTTCCTGTGGCCAGAAGCCCAGGGTGTGCCCGATGAAGCTGAGGACGTCTGATGGTGTTGTGATGGTCAGCTTTTCCATGATCCCGTGGTTCCCTTCACCCTTTGTGTTGCCGTGATTTTTTGCTGTTGTTGGTTCTGGGTGTCGTTCTGGTAGGGGACCACCCGCTGGGTTGAGGGGCCGGAGTGCAACTTGGGGTACCGGCGCCGGGGGCGAAAACTTCATGTGGCGGTACTGCTGCGCTGTCCTGGTGATGAAGTTTTCGGTTCGGGGTCGGCGCGGTAGCGCCCTGGTTGCGCGGAGGACCCGCCCAGCGATCATGGGACATATCAGAATGACAAGCAGCGTTGGAACGTCTGCCTGTCCATCGATGCCAAGGAACCAAGCGGCATGACCTACCAAGACAAGGTCAGTTCAGAACGCTCGTTGCGATCGTGGCCCGGCGTGCGCGAGCGTCCACAAAGGGGAAAGTGGCAGATTCAAGGATTGCAAATGTCTGTTGAAGGGCCGATCCAAATCTGTCAGGACAAAGAAAAACCGCATCCCTTTGTTTCGGGATGCGGTTGGTTGAACGCTTCAACGGGGCGGAAGTCGGGGTGTGGACATTGTCCACACTTTGCGTCTCGGACTGCCTTGTAGAGCCTTCGGACTGCTTCGGATTCCGCATGTTTTTCGGGAATTCCCAGTATTTGTAAGGCCCGGAAGACAGTTCGAGTCCCACCTCGGGCACAGCATATCCCCTCGTCAGAGGGGTTTTTGCTTTAACGTGTTGACATGGCTGGTGGGCGAATTCTAGGGGTCGATGCAACACCCGTGGTTAGCTGGCTATTAGTAGATCACGAAGTCGCTCGGCCGGGGTTTCCCAGCCGAGGGTTTTGCGGGGGCGGGCGTTGAGTTCCTGGGCTACGTGTTCGAGGTCTTCGGGGCACGGGCATTACAGTCCCTCCTGCGGCTTCTGCCCGGTGCCCGCGGGGCGCCGTCCCAACCGGGGGATGAATCCGGGGACCTGGCGGCGGTAGGCGGCGTAGGCGGTGCCGAACTCGGCGTCCATCACGCGTTCTTCCTTCCGGGCCAGGCGCAGGTACACGATGACCAGGACCGGGAACATGAACAGGGTCAGCAGGGTGGGCCACTGCAGCAGGAACCCGGCCATGATGGTCAGGAATCCCACGTACTGTGGGTGCCGGACCCTGCCATAGGGGCCCGTGGTCGCGAGTCCGCGGTCCCGTTGGGCCGTGAAGAGGATCTGCCAGGACCTGTAGAGCAGGATGAACCCTGCCGCGATCAGCACGTTGCTGAGCAGGTGCAGCGGGCTCAGGTGCGGGTCACCCTGCCAGCCGGTCAGGTCCTGCCATAAATGCCCGGAGTTGTGATTCAGGAGGTCCAGGCCCGGGATCCGGTTCCCCAACCAGCCCGAGAGCAGGTAGATCGTCAGCGGGAAACCGTACATTTCGGTGAAGAGTGCCACGATGAACGCGGAGAATCCGCCGAGCGCCCGCCAGTCCAGCTTGGTTCTGGGCCGGACGAAGCTGAAGGCAAAGATGATAAACACGGCCGAATTCAGGATCACCAACCACCACAGGTCATAGCCGTAATCAGTGGACATGACCGGCTCCTTCCCCCTCCCCGGCGGCGGTGTGCCCGCTGTAGCCGTGGCCCCCGTGCCCACCATGGCCGTGGCCTCCATGCCCGAACATACAAAGGCTCATCACCAGCACCACACCCAGATAGGGCAGCGCATCCAGGACATGGAGCCAGTGGTTGGAGATCAGGTACACGGCGGCCGCGGCAATGAGGACGGTCAGCAGGCCCTGCGTCCATGGCCGGGGCGGGCGGTGTCCGGGGGCGGGAAGGTTGCTCATGCCACAAATTGTCAGGCCCGCACGGCCCGACGGGTAGTGCCTAACGTCCCACCTTGCCAGGCGCCGGAGGATGCTGCAGATGCTGCGAAACCATTGCGTTTTATACCCCCGTGGGGTATTATTTGGATGTTGCCAGTGACGTGGTTTGTCCAGGCCGAGGCCGTCACAGCCGTTCAACCGCAACATCCCCTTTCCTGTCCCTTGATTGAAGGAAAACTGACATGTGCGGAACAACCGAATCACGTACCCTGCTGCCCCTGGCTTCCAAGGAGCAGCAGGGCTGCAGCTGCTGCTCCCCGGCCACGGAAACGCGCGCGACGGTTACCGCGGCTGCGCAGCCGGAGGCCCTGGGATCCGATGCCCAGTACGCCCTGGAAGGGCTGACCTGCGGACACTGTGTCCGGACCGTGGAAGAAGCCGTTTCCGGGGTAGCCGGTGTTGAGTCGGCAACGGTGGACCTGGTGCCGGGCGGCACATCGCGGTTGAGCGTCACCGGCGCCGTGGACCTGGAGGCGCTGGCTGAAGCCGTGCGCTCCTCCGGCTACGTCCTGGCAGGCGCGAACTACCCTGCATAGGCACGCGATCCGGGGGGGGGGGGGGGGCATCCGGATGAGCGCCGGATGCCCCGGGCCCGGGCTGGTTAATGGCCGGGGTGATCGGTGTGGTCTACAGTCGGCGCCGGGGAAGGTGTTGTCACGTCCTCTCCGGCGCCACTGATGGCCGGGCCGATGACGAACGCGGACAGGGAGAACATGGCGGCGAAGACCAGCAGGCCCACGGCCGGTGCGACCCAGCTGCCGAATCGCCGGTAGAGGCGGATCAGCATTGGAATTGAGGCCAGCACCCCGAGCGCTCCGAACAGTGCGGTGCCGCCGGATCCTGCCACGAGCGCAGTCCCTGCCAGCAGCCCTATGTGGTGCAGGACGTGCGGCAGGAGCCCCATGACCAGGCCGACGGCGCCAACGACTGTGTGCCACAGGCTCTGGAGCCTGCCCCGGACGGTCCGCCCTGGAACCGTCCCGCTACGTGGTCCGGCAGGCGGATGCAGGTGGGAGGCGTGGTCACCGGTCATGGCCGTTGCTTTCGCCGTCCCGGTGGCCCGCACGGGTTCCCGGGCAGATCATTCCGTGTTCACTCTCTCGCTGTCCCTCCGTCTGGTTCTTCACAACTGTTGCCCCTAGTGTGTTCTGCGCCTGTTTTTCGCCGCAAGGGCCTAAGTTCCCTGTCTCGTTACCGTCCAGGGCCGAAACCGAATCCGGCACAGGCTCGTTGTACCGGAAGGCGTCCCTGGCACGCTGCCGGTAATCTTGAACCAAAGCCCGCCGGGAAGGGAGGAGGACTGTCATGACCGCACCGGTGAATACCGCCGCGATCACGTTCCTTCGCCGGGCGGGTCTTTTCGGAGCCGTCCTGGCGCTTATTGCAGGCATTTTCGGCATGCATGTCATGACGGGCAACCACGCGCTGCACTCACCGTCCATGGAAGCAGCGGCCGGCAGCGCCCATCACGAATCATCCGTTGCCGGACATGCCGGAGGACACCTTCCCGCGTCTTCCGCCCTGGACATCCCTGGGTTCCAGACGGGTTCAGGTGTGGATGTCGTGCAGTGCTCGGACTCGGGCAACTGCACCAGCATGCAGGCGATGGCTGCGTCCTGCACGCCTTCAGCGAAGTCCGGTTCCTTGACCGCACCGCTGCCAGGCGCCTGGGTCATCGCCAGGAGCACCAACACAGGGGCCCTGACCGATGCCACCGCGGGCTGGTCCTATCTTCCCAGCAGTCCTTCACCGGATGAGCTCTGCATCAGCCGAACGTAAAACGCCAGCCTGCGCTGTGACCTGACCAGCGCTACTCCTGCCCGGTGCCGGCTCCTTCGAACCTCTCCAAGGCATCACCGATGCACACTCACCCACCGGGGCGCCCACGCGCCCACCCACGTCTTGAAGGACACCCAAACATGATGAACAAGAAATTCCTTGCCCTTTCCACCACTGCCGTTGCCGCAGCACTCGCCCTCGCCGGCTGCTCCACCGACACCTCCAGCTCCACCGCAACCGGAAGCTCGATGCCGGGCACGAACCACAGCAGCTCGGGGATGATGTCCAGCAGCGCACCGGCCGCCTCGGCCGAACACAACGCGGCCGACACCATGTTCGCCCAGGGGATGATCCCGCACCACGAACAGGCCGTGGAAATGAGCGAGATGATGCTGCAGAAGAAGGACATCCCCTCAGCGGTCACCGACCTTGCCACCAGGATCAAGGCGGCCCAGGCACCGGAGATCGAAACGATGACGGGCTGGCTGAAGAGCTGGAACGAATCCGCCACGATGGGCGCCGGCCACAGCATGGACGGCATGATGGGCGAGGACGACCTCAAGCAGCTCGAAGCCGCCCAGGGCACCGAAGCGGCCAAGAACTTCCTGCAGCAGATGATTGTCCACCACGAAGGCGCCGTGATGATGGCCAAGACCGAAACAGCTCAGGGCAAGAACGTTGACGCGATCAAACTGAGCAAAGACATCGTGACGGCGCAGGAAGCCGAAATCAAGGAAATGAAGGAACTGCTGGCCACCCTGTAACCAGCACACGTTGAAGTCACCGGCCCCTCGCGCAGGGCCGGTGACTTCCCCCACCATTCTCCGGTCCCCATTTTTGGAGTTTCCTTATGCCCCTGCACTCTTTAACCCGATACCGGCCCGCGGCTGCCCTGGCCGCAGCGGCCGCCCTGATGCTCACCCTGTCTGCCTGCAGTCAGGGGCCGACATCGGGCACCCCAGCTGCCGGCACCGCACCATCCACAGCCGCCTCGGGCCTTCCCAGCTCCCATGTCCACGGACTGGGCGTGAACCGCGAAACCGACCAGGTGCTGCTCGCTACTCATGAAGGCCTGTTCGATGTCACCAAATCCCCGGCCACCAAAATAGGGGACACCAACGACCTGATGGGTTTCACAGCCGCAACCGACCAAGGCGTTTTTTATGCGTCCGGGCACCCCGGCCCCGGCTCCAACCTGCCCAACCCCATGGGCCTGATCAAATCCGCGGACGGCGGCAAAACCTGGGAGCAACTGTCCCGCCAGGGGGAATCGGACTTCCATGCCCTCGCTACCACGAAGTCCGGGATCATCGCGTATGACGGGGCGCTGCGGACCAGTCCCGACGGCAAAACCTGGGCCGACGTCCCGGCCGAGTTCGTCCCTGCCGTCCTGGCCGGGAACCCGGAAACTGACACTGTTCTCGCGACCACTCGCGATGGGCTCCAGCGCTCCACCGACGGCGGCAAGACTTGGGTACTGGTTCCAACGGCGCCTGTTATTCAGTTCGCGGCGTTCGCCACCGGCACCGAGGTCTTCGGCGTTGAACCCGACGGTGCGGTGCAGTATTCAGCAGACGCGGGAAGCACCTGGATCCAGACAGGCTCGATCGAAGGACGGGTCCAGGCGATAACCGCTGTGAAAAAGGGCGAAGGAAAACCATGGATCTGGGCCGCCACCACCGAAGGGCTCGCCGTATCCACCGACGGCGGGACAACGTTCCGTTCCGCCAGCGACAGCTGAGTAACCCGTCTGCCTTCCCTGTCCTTGGCAGGAGAAAGCCGCCCGGAGAGGGCTGACGGGACAGGGGCGGCCGGGCTAGGGTGGCCCTGACGGCAGGAAACCGCCAGCCGCCATGCCACCAGCGGCAAAGGAGCCCCGAACATGACACATCACATCAGCGCGATGCTCGATTCCCACCCCCAAGGTGCGGGGACCGCGCCGAAGGACAAACTGGCCGAGTGCATAGCCGCATGCTTCGAGTGCGCCCAGGCCTGCACCGCCTGCGCCGACGCCTGCCTCGGCGAGGACATGGTCGCCGAGCTCAGGCAATGCATCCGCACCGATCTTGACTGCGCTGACGTCTGTGCCGCGACCGGAAGTATCCTGACTCGTCAGACCGGAGGGCAGACAGCTATCACCTTGGCGGCGCTGGATGCCTGCCGGGCTGCATGCGCCACATGCGCTGAAGAGTGCGAAAAGCACGCCGGCATGCACGAGCACTGCCGGATCTGCGCCGAAGCATGCCGCCGCTGCGAAGCAGCCTGCAGTGCTCTCCTGGCGGCCGCAGGGTAGGGCCGGTCAGTGAGCTCCGCAGCCGGACCTCGGGCTCTACCTCTCAACCGGGGTGGCGCGAAGAATCGGAGTACTGCTGGTGGAAGCGGAAAGCGCCGGTGCCTGCCTGTGCCCACGCCGTGTGTGTGCAAGATCCGCTTGGTGGTGCCGGCTTCTCGACACCACCAAGCGCTAAGACCTTCGGTTGTTCCCGAATCAAGACCCTGACGCTACCGGGCCCAGATCCCCAGTTGCAGTTGCCGTGCGCTTCAGGCCTTACAAGGATTACTGTGCACCGCCTTGCTCAAGAGCCGGGGCACATACGATCAAGACTTGCTCAAGAATCGCTCAAGTCCCCAAACCTGTCCTGCGGGCGGACATCAGGGGGCGGGACACCACGTCCGCGTCCGGCAGGGTAGCGGTTGCAGTGGTTCCTTCTCCATGGCTGCTGGTGAGGGTGATGGGTCCCCGGTGGTTTTCGCTGATGGCCCTGGTGATCGTGAGTCCCAAGCCGGCCCCGGGATTCAGAAAAAGAACCCACGCGCAATTTCCCCTGGTGGGAAGCGGCCAAGCTTTACTCACCAGAATAGTAAGGCTACTGTCAATCGCAGAATGACTTACGGCTGACCTGCGTAAACAGTACTTTCAGCAGGTCATCCCGCGGTGCGGGGGAACTCGGACAAGGATGTCCCGGACGAAAGGAAAACGGCCATGGCGGACAGGATTGCTGACATATGGGGAACCCGTACGCCATTCGCCCGGGGGGAGCGGTGGCCGGTCCGCGTGGACCAGGTCCTCGCCGCCGGGCTGGCCGAGAAGGATGTGGACAGGTGGGTGCAGTCGGCCTGTGTGCTGTGCAGCAACGGCTGCGGCATCGACATCGCGGTCAAGGACGGCACGATGGTGGGCGTCAGGGGCCGGGCGATGGACGTGGTTAACCACGGCCGGCTCGGTCCCAAAGGACTCTTCGCCTCCTGGCAGGGGGTCAGCAACAAGGACCGGCTGACCCAGCCCCTGATCCGCGAAAACGGGGAGCTCGTGCAGACCGACTGGGACACCGCGATGGAGCGGCTTGTTTCGCGCAGCAAGGCATTGCTGGACGAGAAGGGACCGCTGAGTCACGGCTTCTACACCTCCGGCCAGCTGTTCCTGGAGGAGTACTACGCCCTGGGCATCATCGGCAAAGCCGGGCTCGGCACTCCGCACATGGACGGCAACACCCGGCTGTGCACTGCCACGGCCGCGGCGGCGATGAAGGAGTCCTTCGGCTCGGACGGCCAGCCCGGCAGCTACACGGACGTTGACGAGTGCGATGCGATCTTCCTCTACGGCCACAATATGGCCGAGACCCAGACCGTGCTGTGGGCCCGGGTCCTGGACCGGATCTCCGGACCGAACAAACCGCTGGTGGTGTGCGTGGACCCGCGTTCCACCGAAGTGGCCCGGCACGCCGACGTTCATCTGCCCGTCCGGCCAGGCACAAACCTGGCGCTGATGCACGGCCTGGTCCGCGAGGTGATCCGCAACGGGTGGCTTGATGAGGATTACATTGCCGCCCACACCCTCCGCTTCGAGGATCTGGCCAAGGAGATAGAACCCTGGACACCTGAAGCTGTGGCTGCGGAATGCGGGGTGGACGCGGCCGCGGTGGTGGAAGCGGCCCGGATTTTCGGGACCTCCCAGCGCGTGCTCTCCACGGTGCTTCAGGGTTTCTACCAGTCCGCCCAGGCCACCGCCTCGTCCTGCCAGGTCAACAACCTGCACCTGCTGCGCGGCATGATCGGCAAGCCAGGCTGCGGGGTCCTGCAGATGAACGGCCAGCCCACCGCACAGAACACCCGCGAGGCAGGGGCCGACGGCGATCTGCCGGGCTTCCGCAATTGGGAGAACCCCGCGCACATCAAGCAGCTGGCCGAACTGTGGGACGTGGACGAGCTCGTCATCCCGCACTGGGCCCCGCCCACCCACGCAGCGCAGATCTTCCGTTATGCCGAGCAAGGCTCGATCAAGTTCCTGTGGATCTCGGCCACCAACCCTGCGGTGTCTATGCCGCAGCTGCCGCGGATCCGCGAGATCCTGGCCAAACCCGAGCTGTTCCTGGTGGTGCAGGACCTCTACATGACAGAGACAACCAAGTATGCCGACGTGGTCCTGCCGGCTGCCGCCTGGGGCGAAAAGACGGGAACGTTCACCAACGCCAACCGCACTGTCCACCTGTCCGAGCAGGCAGTGGAACCGCCAGGCCAGGCCCGAAGCGACCTTCAGATCTTCCTGGATTACTCCCGGCGGATGGACTTCCGCACCAACTCCGGCCGCCCGCTGCTGGACTGGGAGGGCCCGGAGGACGGATTCAACGCCTGGCGCGAGTGCAGCAAAGGCCGGCTGTGCGACTACACCGGCCTCAGTTATGAGCGGCTGCGGGGCGGAAGCGGCATCCCCTGGCCGGTCAACGAGGAACACCCCAATGGTGCGGACCGGTTGTACGGGGACGGGGTCTTTCCCACCCGGGCTGATGTCGCCGAAGAGTACGGCCACGACTTGACCACTGGAGCCACCGTGGGCGAGCAGGCCTACAAGGCTATGGCAGCCAACGGGCGTGCCATCTTCAAAACTGCCCCATACCAAGGGGCGCACGAAACCCCTGACGGCCAGTACCCTTTCCGCTACACCACGGGCCGGACCGCCTACCACTTCCATACCCGCACCAAGACGGGCCGCTCACCACAGCTGCATGATGCTGCCCCGGCCATGTGGGTGGAGATGGCGGAGAGCGATGCCGGGGCGCTGGGGGTGGGGGAGGGCGACGTGGTCCGGGTCGAGTCCCGCCGCGGGCACCTCTTCGCCCCGGTGCGGATCGCAAACGTCCGTACCGGCACTGTCTTCGCCCCCTTCCACTACGGGTACTGGGATAGCGCCGACCTGACCGACGCTGATCCGGAGCAGCAACCGCGGGCGGCCAACGAGCTGACATTGACGGAGTGGGACCCGGTATCGAAGCAGCCCGTATACAAGACCGCGGCGGTGCGGGTCACGAAAGTCGCCGACGCCACCGGCCCGGCGCCCGCTCCCACCACCACTGCATCCCGTCCCGCCCGTGCAGGCCGGGTATCCGCGACGGTGGGCGGGGCAGCCGGTGAAGCCAGCGAGACGGTCGCCCCCACCGAACCGCCGGTTGCGGCCCCCAGCGAGGAGGAGAGGGCATGAAGCTTCCCGTCTACCTGGGGCTGCTCCACCGCTCCGAACACACCCTGGCGAAGTCCTTCCGGCAAGTGGCCGACGGCCACGGCGATGAACCGGACGTGTATTTCCTGTGCCGCTCCCTCGCGGATCAGTGCGAAAAGCATGAGCAGGCCCTGCTGCCCATTGTGGATCGCTATGGCGAGGTTGAGAAGGACGATGAGCCGGAGAGGCTGCATGCGGAAGGTCTGTCCAGCACCCGCTCAGGGGCGGTGGGATTGCTGCGGGACCTGCAGGACCTCTACCTGCTGGGTTCCCTCGTGGACATCACGTGGACCGCCGTCAAGCAGGCCGCCCAGGGTTTACGCGACGCGGAGCTCCTCGATGTGGTCACCCGCTGTGAGGGCGAGACCAAAACCCAGCTCGAGTGGCTGTCCACCCGCATGAAACAAGCCGCACCCCAGGCCCTGATCGTCGCCGAATGACCGCACAGCATGCCCCAGACCGCAACAGAGGTGATGCCTCGTGACCGATGCTTCCCGCCTGACCAGAAGCCGACCCGGAGCGGCCTTTTACGCGGCCGTGCTGGCCGGGGCAGGAGAAGGGCTGATGGCCGCGCCAAGGCGTCAGGTCCGGTGTAGGTTCTTTTAACACTGGCATTTGGACAGGAGAGGCATGCGAAGTAGAACCAGATTCGACGCCGGGGCCGCTGGCAGGCCCGGCAATTACGTTGCGGCCGTGGCAGGTATCGCGGCGCTCCTGGCCGTATCCGGCTGCGCCCCTGACGGAACTGCGCCTGCCGATGCGGCGCAGGAATTCCACCAGGACCTGGCCGCGTCCGACTGGTCCGCCGCCTGCAACATGCTGCAGTCCGATACCCGCGAAAAGACGGCCCAGGAGCAGGAGAGCACCTGCGAGGACCACCTGAGGAACCTGCAGATCCAGGAGCCGGGAACCCTGGCCCGCACTGAAATATACGGCCGCGGCGCCTTCGTGGAATTTGAGAACGACGCAGTCTTCCTGGCTGCCGCGGAAGGCGGCTGGAAGGTCACGGCAGCGGGATGCACACCGAACGGTGATGCGCCTTACACCTGCGAAGTGGGAGGAAACTAGCCATGCGGTGGTCTTTTGCCCTGTACCTGATCCTGATTTTCGGCGGACTTGCCTACATGGCCGTCGTCGGACTCGTCCACGGATAGGGGAGAAGCGGTGAAAAACGCACTGAGGAACAACGGACTGAGCCTCTTCTTCGGGCTGATCTTCCTCCTGGCCCTGCTGGGGCAGGGACTGACCGGCCATGCCGTGTTCAACGAGGAACAGGTGGCCGCGGGCCTGGAGGAGATCAGCCTGGGCCAATACCTTACGTCATCCAACTTCGCGGTAGACGTCTCGGAAAACTGGCAGTCCGAATACCTCCAGTTCCTGCTCTACATTGTGGCCACGATCTGGCTGGTCCAAAAAGGATCACCCGAATCAAAGGAACTGGACCAGACCGGAACCGAATCCGACAAAGACCAGCTGGTGGGCGAGCACAGCAACCAAAAATCGCCGGCCTGGGCCAAAGCGGCCGGTTGGCGCCGCACGGTCTTTTCGAATTCTCTAGGGACCACCATGGGGCTGATCTTCGTCCTGTGCTGGCTGGTCCAGTCCTTCACAGGCAACAGCGCCTACAACGAAGAGCAGATCAGGAACTTCCAGCAGCCCATAACCTGGACCGAGTACCTCACGTCTGCAGAGTTTTGGAACCGCACCCTGCAGAACTGGCAGTCGGAATTCCTCGCCGTCGGGTCCATGGTGGTCCTCTCCATCTACCTCCGGCAGCGCGGCTCACCCGAATCCAAGCCCGTTGGCGCTGCCCACGACGATACTGCCCTGACCGGCTAGCTCGGGCTTCCCGCCGGCGGAGGCAGCTGATCACGCCAGCTTGCTGTGGCTCGGGTTAGCCGTTGATTGCTGTGCTGAGGCTGAGGTCCCGCCACTGGTCCAGTTCGGCGCGCTGGGCGTCCGCTACTGCGGTGAAGGCGGCAAAAGCGTCTTCACCCAGCACTGCCAGCGACGGCGGGTTGGGGCTGCCCACGATTGCCAGGATGGCTTCCGCCGCCTTGGCGGGGTCGCCCGGCTGGTTGCCGTGCATCGTGTCGTTCTCCTTGCGCCGCTTCCCGGCCGTCTCTGCATAGTCCTCAATCGGCGAGGCCGATTGAGTCAGCGAGCGGCCGGCGAAGTCTGTGCGGAACGCGCCGGGCTCGATAACGGTGACGTTGATACCCAGCGGCTGCAGTTCCCTGCGTAGCGACCCTGAGATGCCCTCCAGGGCAGCCTTGGTGGCGGAGTAGTAGCCGGATCCGGCCGGGGTGATGCGGGCTCCGATCGAGGAGATGTTCACGATGGACCCGTACCTTCGCGCGCGCATGTCCGGAAGGACTGCCTTGATCATGTCCACCGCCCCGAAAACGTTCGTGTCGAACAATTGCCGCACATCGGCGTCGTCCGCTTCCTCTACGGCCGCGCGGTACCCGTAGCCGGCGTTGTTGACCAGCACGTCGATGCCGCCGAAGCGCGCCTTTGCCTGTTCCACGGCCGAGTTGACCTGTGCGCGGTCTGTGACGTCGAGGGGCAGTGCCAGCGCATTGCCTGGGAAAGCGTCAGCGAAGTCCTGCACGGTGGTGACGTCCCTTGCGGTGACAACCGAGTTGTGCCCGTGAGTGAGCACCGCCTGGGCAAGGGCCCGGCCGAGTCCGGTGGAGCATCCTGTGATGAGCCAGGTAGCCATGATTCGTTCCTCACTTCGCTTGTTTCTGTTACTGGGAAAAAGGTCGGGGCCTATGGTCTAGGTAACAGCACAACGCCCGCCGTAAACAGGTACTGCCAGTACAACCCTTAATCTGCAGGTTGGCATGGGGGACGGATATAGGACCGGGATCGATTGACTTTCGATAGGTATTAACTGAAACTCAATGCATGAAGATCAATCACCTGGCAGTCATCGCCCTCCGGATCGTCCTGGTGGCGGCGTTCCTGCTTCTGGTCCTGTTTCAGGTCATGTCCCTGCCTGGCCAGTTCGCCCACATGGCAGCGGAAAACCCGGAGCGGGCGTACCTCCAGTGGCCGCTCACCGTCTTCGCCATCCTCGAAGTGGCCTGCGTCCAGGTGGTGATCGTCAGCACCTGGAAGCTGCTCACCATGGTCAAGCAAGACCAGATCTTCAGCAGGCGCGCCTTTGTGTGGGTGGACGCGATCCTGTGGGCCATCGGGGCGGCCTGGACCATGCTCGCGGTGTTCTCCGCCATTGTGGTCCTGAACGCCGATGACCCCGGCGTGCCGCTCCTGCTGATCCTGACGCTGGTAGCGGGTGCCGCCGTCGGCCTGGTGGTGGTGGTGCTCCGCGCCCTGCTCCGGCAGGCCGCGGACCTCCGCTCGGACATGGAAGCGGTAATCTGATGCCCATCGTGGTGCGCATCGACGTCGAACTGGCCAAGCAGAAGATGAGCGTGGGGGAGTTCGCCGACCGCGTGGGCCTCACGCCCGCCAACGTGGCGGTACTCAAAAACGGACGCGCGAAGGCCGTCCGGTTCAGCACGCTTGAAGCAATGTGCCGCGTCCTCAACTGCCAGCCCGGTGACCTGCTGGAGTTCGTGGAGGACTAAACCGGATTCCTTGACGCCAGGCGTTAAGAAAGCGTTAAGATCCCCGGAATTGGCCCCGGGAGGCGGTTGGCCCGGTGCTAGGCTCCGTTGGTTATCAGCACAGCATCGCGCCTGGAGCCGGGAAAGTTGTTGCCCGTGACGGGCACCAAAGAAAGACACGTCCTTGACGGCTTCCGCCCGGTACTCCCTTCCCGCCACCGTCCCCAACCCGGAACTTGAAACCGAGCCGCGCAACGCGCTAGCCAAGTGGCTGCTGGAACACCGGGTCAGCCAGCCTATCGGCCCGGAGGCCAACGAGAGCCACGTCGGGCAGCAAGGCTGGTGGAAGGTCATGTGCCTTACCGGCGTGGACTACTTCTCCACCCTCTCCTACCTGCCGGGCATCGCTGCGCTCGCGGCCGGCGCCCTCTCCCCGCTGGCCACCATGCTCATCGTGGCCCTGACGCTTCTGGGCATGCTGCCCATGTACCGGCGGGTGGCCAGGGAAAGTCCGCACGGGCAGGGATCCGTGGCGATGCTGGAACGGCTCCTGCCCTTCTGGCGGGGGAAGGTCTTTGTGCTGGTCCTGCTTGGCTTCGTGGCCACCTCCTGGATCATCACCATCACCCTTTCTGCGGCTGACGCCACCGTGCACTTGCTCGAGAACCCGTACCTGCCGCCGTTCCTGGAAGGCCAGGCAGTAGGCATCACGGTCTTCTTCCTGCTGGTGCTTGGCGCCGTGTTCCTGATGGGCTTTTCCGAAGCCGTCGCCGTCGCGATTCCGTTGGTGGCCGTGTTCCTGGTGCTGAACGCCGTCATCATCGTGGCTGGAATCGCGGAGGTCCTCGCAACCCCCGGCGCGCTCAGCACGTGGACCGACGCCCTGGCCTCCGCCGGAGGCGGGCCGGGCGGCATCGTGGGTCCCGCCCTGATGGCCTTCCCGTTGCTGGTCCTGGGACTCTCCGGCTTCGAGACCGGCGTCAGCATGATGCCCCTGGTTTCCTCCCAGGGCGCCACCCCTGAGGAAAAGCTGGCCAGCCGGGTGCGCAACACCCGCAAGCTGCTCACGACGGCGGCACTCATCATGAGCGTGTACCTGCTGGGCAGCAGCTTCGTCACCACCGTGCTGATCCCCGCCGAGGAATTCCAAACCGGCGGAGAGGCCAACGGCCGCGCCCTGGCCTACCTGGCCCACGAACGCCTGGGCAACGGCTTCGGGTCCGTCTATGACGTGAGCAGCATCCTCATCCTGTGGTTCGCCGGAGCCTCGGCCATGGCCGGCCTGATCAACATCGTCCCGCGGTACCTGCCCTCCTACGGCATGGCCCCGGACTGGTCCCGCGCGGTCCGTCCGGTGGTGCTCGTCTACACCGCCATCAGCATACTTATCACCATTGGCTTCAACGCCGATGTGAACGCCCAGGCCGGCGCCTATGCCACCGGGATCCTGGCCATGATGGTCTCCGGCGCCATCGCGGTCACCATCTCCGCCATCCGGCGCAAACAGCAGGCCGCCGCCATCGGCTTCGCGGTGCTCACCCTGGTGATGCTGTACGCCCTGGCCGCCAACGTCATCGGAAAGCCTGACGGCCTGGCCATCTCCGGGTTCTTCATCCTGGGTATCATTGCCGTCTCGCTCGTCTCCCGTATCAGCCGCACCACGGAGCTGCGCGTGGACAGAATAGAGTTCGACGACGACGCGCGCCGCTTCATCAGCGACACTCTGGAGTACGACGGCCGGATCAACCTCATCGCCAACCGGCCCGAGGCGCGCAACGGCGCAGAGTATGCGGACAAGGAAGCAGAACAGCGGGGGAACAACCCCGTGCCGGGCACCGCTGATGTCATTTTCCTGGAAATCGACATCACCGACCCGTCAGAATTCAGCGACACGCTGCAGGTCCGCGGCGTGGAAGTGGACGGCCACCGCATCCTGCGGGCCCAAAGCCCCGCCGCGCCCAACGCCATCGCCGCCATCCTGCTGGCACTGCGGGACGGCACCGGAGTCAAACCGCACGCCTACTTCGAATGGTCCGAAGGCAACCCCCTGGCCCACCTGATGCGCTACCTGCTCCTGGGCCGCGGGGACACCGCCCCGGTGGTCCGGGAAATCATCCGCGAAAACGAACCCGACCCGGAGCGCCGGCCGGGCATCCACGTCGGATGAGCCTGCGAAGGAGCCTCCCGCCATCGGAACCTGACGCGACAGGTCCCGATGCCTCCAGCGTGACCGCCATCCGGAAGATGCTGCGGGACGCCCAGAACGGAAAGGAGGGCCGGAAGGCAAACTTCCTCCGCAGGATATTGACCCACCCGGTCAGGGCTGTTCCTGTCGCCTTCCTGACGGTCATCATCATTGGTGCGGCACTGCTGATGCTCCCCGCCTCACGCACCGAATCCGAAGCCGGCGGGTTGATGGACGCCCTGTTCACCTCGGTCTCGGCGGTCTGCGTCACGGGTTTGGTCACTGTGGATACGGCAACGTTCTGGACCCCGTTCGGGCACGTGGTCATCCTGGCGCTCATCCAGGTGGGCGGCTTCGGCATCATGACGCTGGCTACCCTCCTGGCGCTGCTGGTCCGCAAGAACATCGGCCTGCGCGGCCAGCTCGTGGCCCAGTCGGAAACCCACACCCTGAACCTCGGCGACGTCCGGGCAGTGCTGCTCCGGGTTGCGAAAATCATGCTCACTTTCGAGGCTGCGACAGCGGTGGTCCTGACGGTCCGGTTCTGGATCGCCTATGACCAGAACCTCGGCACAGCCCTCTGGCACGGCATCTTCCACGCTGTCTCCGCTTTCAACAACGCCGGCTTCTCGGTCTACAGCAACAGCCTCATCGGCTTCGCCGAGGACCCCTGGATCATCACCCCCATTTGCGTGGCCATCATCGCCGGCGGGCTCGGCTTCCCGGTGATCATCCAGCTCGTTCGCGGCGAAACCAGGCCCCGGAACTGGACCGTCCACCTGCGCCTGACCATCTACGGAACGCTGTTCCTCCTGATCGCCGGGATGGCACTGTTCGCGGCATTCGAATGGAACCGGGACGAAACGCTCGGCCAGCTCTCCCTCACCGGGAAGATCCTGGGCTCCTTCGCCGGCAGCGTCTTTCCCCGTACCGCCGGATTCAACAGCATCGACTATGGCACCGCAGCACCGGAAACGCTGATGGTCACCAACATCCTGATGTTTATCGGCGGCGGCAGCGCCGGCACCGCCGGCGGCATCAAAATCACCACCTTCCTGGTGCTGGGCTTCGCCATCTGGAACGAAGTGCGCGGCCGCGACCAGGTGACCATCGCCCACCGGTCCCTCAGCTCCTCCTCGCAGCGGCAGGCCCTGTCCGTGGCACTCCTGGGAGTTGCCGCCGTCGTTATTGGAACCATGCTGCTCCTGATGTTCACCGACTACAGCCTGGAGAAGGTCCTGTTCGAATCCATCTCCGCTTTCGGCACCGTGGGCATGAGCACCGGCATCACCTACAACCTTCCGCCCGCGGCAGAGTGGGTGCTGATGGCGCTGATGTTCACGGGCCGCATCGGCACGGTGACTGTTGCCTCCGCGCTGGCTCTTTCGGCCCGGCCGCGGCTGTACCGCCTCCCGGAGGAACGGCCCATCATCGGGTAGGGGAAAGATTCCATCAAGCCGCGGCCGCCAGTCCTAGGATTGCTTGGCGTCCCGCCGCTAATATTTGGGCAACACAAGATAACCATACTTACTACCTTTGGGGGCCGGTGCGGCATGGTCGGGACAGTCACTTCAGCAGTTTCGCCAGTCGTCAGGCGGAACAACGTCACTGAATCGGGCCGAGCGGACGGGCCGGTGATGATGTTTGCGCACGGCTACGGCTGCGACCAGGACATGTGGCGCAGGCTCCTGCCCTACTTCTCCGATGCCTACCGGCTGGTGCTCTTTGACAACGTGGGCGCGGGCCGCTCCGACGTGGACGCCTACGATCGCGACAAGTACGGATCCCTGGACGGCTACGCGGCGGACCTCCTGGAAATCTGCGAAGCGCTGGACCTGAAAGACGTCATTCTGGTGGCCCACAGCGTCAGCGCCATGGTGGCGGTAATCGCTGCTGCGCAGGAACCGGAGCGGTTCTCCCGGCTGGTCCTGGTGACGCCATCCCCGCGCTACACCAATGATTCAGCCGATGGCTATGTGGGCGGGTTCTCGCAGGAGGACATCGATGGCCTGCTCGCTTCCCTGGACAGCAACTACTTCGCCTGGGCTGAGGCACTCGCGCCGATGGTTATGGGCAACCCGGGAGTTCCGGAGCTTTCGGAGGAACTCCGGAGCAGTTTCTGCCGGAACAATCCGGCGATTGCCCGGCATTTTGCCCGGGTCACCTTCCTTTCGGACACCCGGCCCATGCTGGAGAAGGTGGGGACTGACAGCCTGATCCTGCAATGCTCCGAGGACCTGCTTGTGCCGCCGGAAGTGGGTTCCTATGTGCACGAGCACCTCGAGCGGAGCACCCTGGTGCAGCTTCAGGCCACCGGCCACTGCCCGCATGTCAGCGCCCCGGAAGCCACGGCAAGGGAGATCCTGCAATATCTTTCGGCCAGCCCGTGACAGGTTCCCGTGAGCAGGACCCGGGCCATTTCGAGGCACTGTTCCAGCAGGCTCCGTGCGGGTACCTGATAACTGACGACGGCGGCCGCATCACCGCGGTCAACGATACCTTTGCGCGGTGGACGGGTTACGGCCGGCCTGAACTGATCGGATCCAAGCTGCAGTCCCTGATGCCCGTTGGGGACCAGATTCTCTATTCGACCCACTGCATCCCGGAACTGGGTATCAACGGCGCCGTCTCCGAAATTGCTGTCGAGATCATCGACGCCGAGGGCGGGCGCCGCGCGGCGCTGCTCTCGGCGTCACGGTCGCAGGGCTCCGGGCAGGAGCCCGCCAGCGTCCGGGTGATCGTCTTCAGCGCCCACGAACGCCGGCTGTATGAAAGGGAACTGGTAGCGGCACTCCGGGCTGCCGAGGAATCTGAAGCGCGCCGTGCCGAGGCTGAAAAGGAACTGCAGCACCTCGCCCTGCATGACGCCCTGACCGGCCTGCCCAACCGGGCAGGATTGAAGACGAAACTGGACGCAGTACTGGACCACAGGACTGTGGGCAGGGACCGGTTGGCCGTCCTGTTTATTGACCTCGACCACTTCAAGGCCGTCAATGACAGCCTGGGGCACGCGGCCGGGGACGATCTGCTGGTCTCCGTGGCGGAGCGCCTGGCTGCGGCCGCTCCTGCTACAAGTGCCGTGGGCCGGCTTTCCGGGGACGAGTTCGTTGTGGTGGACACCTTTGCCGGTCCCCGGGAAGCCACTGCCCTTGCGGGCGGGCTACTGGAGGTCCTCAAGACGCCGATTCAGATCGAAGGCCTGGAAATAGTCACCACCGCCAGTATCGGAGTGGCAGCCACAGAGGGCGACGGGGAAAGCCTGGAAGACCTGATCCGCCGGGCCGACATTGCGATGTACCGGGCGAAGGAACTGGGACGCAGCCGTTGGGAACTGCACGAGCCGGCCGAATCTGATCCCACCGTGGACCGGCTCCGCGCGCTGGGCGAACTCCGCCGGGGCATCAGCGAAGGAGCACTCCGAGTGCATTACCAGCCCCGGGTGGACCTGCAGACAGGGCGCACCGTCGGTGTGGAGGCACTGGTCAGGTGGCAGCATCCAACACGCGGGCTGCTGCCGCCGTCGGAATTTATCACCATGGCCGAAGAATCCGGGCTGGTGCGCCCACTGGGCGCCTGGGTCCTGGGCGAAACGCTCCGGCAGGCGGAGAGCTGGCGCAAGGAAGGCGGCCCCGCGGCGGGCCTCGAGTTCGCCGTCAACCTGTCCGCCCGCCAGCTCAGTGACCCGGAGCTGGTGACGGTGGTGGAAGGCGCCCTGCGGCTACGGGACGTTGAGCCCTCCCACCTGCTGTTGGAAATCACCGAGACAGCCCTGATGGCAGACCCCAACGGTGCCCTTGAGTCGCTGACGGCCCTCAAGAACCTGGGCGTGGGCCTCGCCGTGGACGACTTCGGCACGGGCTACTCAAGCCTGACCTACTTGAAGAAGTTCCCCATCGACGAACTGAAGATCGACAGGTCCTTCATCAATGGACTCGGATCGGATTCCGGAGACTCGGCAATCGTGGCCAGCTGCATAGACCTCGCGCACGCGGTTGGCATCCTGGCCGTTGCCGAAGGCGTGGAGACCTCCGTGCAGGTGCAGACCCTCAAGGCCATGGGCTGCGACCTCGCGCAGGGTTATCACTTCGCCCGGCCGCTGCCCGCCCCGGCCCTGAAGGAATGGCTCGACGCCCATGCCGACGGCTAGCCGGCGCTGACGTGCTGCCGGTTCCGGCGTAAAGGGTTTCCTCGGACTGAGAGTGCAGCTACCCGTCTCTTCGGATACAGCTGCACTTCCAGGCCGTGGAAAGTCTGAAAGCTAAAAAAGTGTGCGGCCGGCACTCTGGCCCGATCGGTGGACGCTGCGAGTGCCTTGGCCTAAACATTTATGCGGCGAGCAGTGCTGCCCGTGAGGTGGTACGTTCCTGCCGCCGCGCCAGGACACTGATGGTGCACGGCTTTTGGTCTGGATCGATCCTTGCCGGCAGATGATGGGTCTCGGAGCACGTTTGCAGCTGCTCCAGTGCCTCGTCATCCACCCAGGCATGAGAGATATCCAACTCCAGGTACAGGCCCTGTCTGATGGAATTGGCGCGCTTGACCACGACATAAAGCGCATTAACGCTGTGGACGGTGACATGCCCCTTTGCAATCACCAGTGCTTTCGCATGGTCGAGATCTACACGGACAACAATGTTGAGCTTGGAATTCAAGTTGTAAAGCCTTCCCCGGCATTGGCTGCGACGCTGCAGCTTCTTGCAATGGCCTCTTTCTTCAGCCTCATTCAGAGTAGGGGGTGAATGTGATCCACGCAACAGTTACGTATTTATTACACCGATTGTGGATGCTGATGTTGTGACGCCACGGGGGGCGGCTGAAGCCGACTGCCGGTAACGGAAACCGCAGCCGGCGGCACAACGCCGCCGGCCGCCGTCGTACTTTCCCGCCTCGTTCCGGGCGGGTTCAGACCACTTCGGGAAGCCTTCCTGTTAATACTGAGACCGGGGCTGATGACCAGCGCTCGCGCTCTGGCTCGTAGGAGATCACCACAGACGCGCCGATGTCACGCGCTTCGTCCATGGCCAGCAGCAGGGCGTCTTCAACATGCCGGGCGTATTCGAGCCGCTCATCCGGCGCACCCTGCAGGTCGCTGTCATCAATCAGGACATGGCCTTTGCCGTCCACGACAACCTTCAGCGAATACCCCTGGTCCTCATGCAGGGATCCCCGGGTGGATGAAATTTCGGTGACATTGGCTGCCCGGACCAGCCCGTTGCCGAGCGTACGGATCCACACTTCACCCATGAAATGAACCTCCCCTTTGGTTTGCGGGCGCGAGTCAGCACCCATAAGGCAAACGCTAGTCCTTTGCAAGGGTTTTGTGACCCCCAAATGAGTTCCTTTCTAGGCCCCGCTGCCAGCCGCCCTAGGATAAATCTGATGACTTCCCCGGACGATCCCCAGCCTTTCAACCTGCGCGCCATCGCCGTGGCCGCTTTCGGCCCCACCTTGCTCTTCGGGATCGGCCAGGGCGCCATTCTTCCGGTGGTGGCACTGACAGCGCGCGACCTTGGCGCCTCCGTGGCCCTCGCGGCGCTGATAGTCACGCTCATCGGGCTGGGCTCGTGGTTCTTCAACCTGCCCGCTTCCCTGGTGACGCTGAAGTTCGGCGAGCGCTGGGCCATTGTGGGCGCCGCGGTCGCTGCCGGCCTGGCGCTCGCCGCGGCCGGGCTTGCCTCCCTGATCCCCAACGGACTGTGGCTGCTCGCGGTGGCGATGGCCGTCGTCGGAATGTCCGGCGCCGTGTTCGGACTCGCCCGGCAGAAGTACCTCACCGAAGCCGTACCCGTGGAGTTCCGGGCGCGGGCACTGTCCACGCTGGGCGGGGTGAACCGCATCGGCGTGTTCATCGGGCCGTTCCTGGGCGCCGCGGTGATGCAGTTCTCCGGCCTCGGCGGCGCCTACTGGGTGGGGGTGGTGGCCATGGTTGGGGCTGCCCTGCTGTCCCTCACCATCCCTGACCTGGAGGTCGCGGGAGCGTCCGACGGCGGCCATAAGGGTCCGGAGCCCACCCTCCGCAGCGTCGCGGTGTCCCACGCGAAGGTGTTCCTCAGCGTGGGCGTGGGGATCCTGCTGCTGAGTGCGCTGCGTTCGTCGCGCCAGGTGGTCATCCCGCTGTGGGCGGACCACCTGGGCATGGATGCCAGTTCCGCATCGCTGATTTACGGGTTGTCCGGGGCCATCGACATGCTGGTGTTCTACCCTGCAGGGAAACTGATGGACCGGAAGGGACGGCAGTTTGTGGCCGTTCCGTCCACGCTGCTGATGGGTGTTGCACTCCTGCTGATTCCGCTGACCGGGTCCTTCGTGGGGCTCCTGCTGGCGGCACTGCTGATCGGTTTCGGCAACGGAATCAGTTCCGGGCTGGTGATGACCTTGGGGGCCGATTTCTCCCCGGACCGGGGGCGCGGCCAGTTCCTGGGGCTGTGGCGGTTTATGGCCGATGCCGGGAACACCGCCGGCCCGGTGCTCCTCTCCGGCGTGACGGCCCTCGCCTCCCTGGCTGCGGGGATCTCAGCCACCGGCATCCTCGGGTTCGCAGCGGCGGCCGCGTTCGCCGTCGTGATTCCCCGCCTGAAGCACCGCCGGAACTACTGACCCTTCCACTTGCGCTATCAGTTTTGGTTCCCAAACGCCGGTGAGGACCAAAAGTGATAGGGCAAGGGGGGTGGAGGTTATCCTCAACAGATGAGTGAAACGGGGATCCCCGCTCGGGTCAGTCCGGTGCAAAAAGCCGTGTGGTGGCTGCACGATTATGCCTATGCCGCCATGTGCCAGGTGCAGGGCGCCGTGTCCCGGGTGCAGCCGGGTTCCTTCCATCAGGGCCACCTCAATCCCGTGCTGATCATCCCGGGCGTCTACGAAAACTGGCAGTTCATGATGCCGCTGATCCGGTCAATCCACGACGCCGGCCATCCCGTCCACGTGGTCACGGTGCTGCAGCGCAACAAACTCAACGTTCCCGCCGCCGCCCGGATGGTGGCGCAGCACCTGGAGGAAGCGGGCCTGCGCGATGCCGCCATCGTGGCGCACAGCAAGGGCGGGCTGATCGGGAAGTACGCCATGCTGAACCTGGACCCCGAGCAGCGGATCGAGCGGATGATCGCCGTGTGCACGCCGTTTTCCGGGTCCCGCTACGCGAAGTACATGCTGCTGCCGAGCCTGCGGATCTTCTCGCCGAGCAACGCCCTGACCCTCCAGCTGGCCCGCGAGGAGACCATCAACAGCCGGATCACCTCCATCTACGGCCCGTTCGATCCGCACATCCCGGAGGGCAGCGTCCTGCCGGGCGCCACCAATATTGAGCTGCCTACCGCCGGGCACTTCCGGATCCTGGGTGACCCGGAGACCGCGCGGATCATCGTGGAGCAGCTGAACCTGCCGGCGTAAGCTCCGGACGCCCAGCTTTCCCCGGCAACCTTTTAGGCTGTTGGTGAGCGACCGAAAGGAGAATTGCCGTGACGACCCCTGGCGGCCGGCGGGCTGTTCCGGAAGAGCCGGACCACTCACGTTCCAGCAGTCCGGTGGTGCGCCGGCAAAGCAGGTGGGCCACGGTCCTGGCGGTCCTGCAGCGGCTCCTGTACCTGGCGGTGACCATCGCCGTGGGCTGGGCCGTCTACTACTTCCTGCTCGCCCGGCTTTCACGCGGCCCTGAGCAGGCCTGGGTGTTCCTGCCGGTCTGGCTGATCCTGGCCTACGCCCTGCTGCCGCGCATCCACAGGATCCTCAGCAGCCTGTACATCCCGGACTACTTCATCGGGCGGACAAGGACGGGCGACGGCGTCCTGGGCGATCCCGTGAACCTCGCCGTGGTGGGGCCGAAGGAGGAGCTGCGGCAGGCCATGCTGACGGCGGGCTGGGTGGAGGCGGATCCGATCACGCCTGCCACTGCATGGCGCACCCTCACGTCCACCGTTCTGGGGCGCAGCTACGCAACCGCCCCGGTGAGCTCGCTCTACGTCTTCGGCAACAAGCAGGAGCTCGCCTTCCAGCGCGAAATCGACGGGAATCCCCGGAAGCGGCACCACGTCCGGTTCTGGAAATGCCAGCCCGGGTGGCGGCTGCCCGGCGGACTGGCGGTGGACTGGGTGGGCGCCGGGACCTACGACCGAAGCGTGGGACTGTCCCTGTTCACGTTCCAGATCACCCACAAGATCGCCGACCGCACCGACGAGGAACGCGACTTCATCATCGAGACGCTCCGCTCGGCCAACGCCGTGGAGTCGATCCACATCATCCTCAACTACTCCAGCGGCTACCACCACCGCAACGGCGGCGGCGACGCCATCCGCACCGACGGGCACCTCCCGATCATCGACCTGCACCCGCCGGAGCGTCTGCGGAGGGCCGGCCCGCCGTCGCGGCAGGGCGCTTAGCCAGCGTTGAAGGCGAACGAACCATCGGATAAACCAAAACCAGCTCCCGCCGAAGCCGGGGGGGAGTCTTCGGGGGAGCTGGCGACTGTGGGTACGGGACCTTCCGGAAAGCCGAGCTTGCAGCGGTCAGGCGGACTTCATCACCATCGGGCTGTAAAGCTGACTGACTGTTTCAGGAAGGCCAGCGCGGACCCTCTTCAGCTGGCCGCGAAGTGCAGGGGTACCGCAGCACCCTTGCAGCTGTCCTGGTTGACACCGGCCGGTCGACCATCTGAAGCGTTTCGGTCCGATACGAATAGCTTCTTCGACGTGCCTCAAAGTACGCCGGGGTAATCCGTCAAGGTTTTGTCAAGAGTTCTTCGACGTTTGCGCAGGACGGGGCCACCGGGGCCTGTTGCCGCAGGCCCCGGTGTGCCACCCTTTGTCTAGGGGCCGTTTCGCGGTGGCAGGAGGACTAAAGTGAGGATCGCCTCCGGGCAGTTCAGTGCCGGCAAAGCGCCGCAAGACAACCTGAAGCAGATCGCCCGGCTGATGCAGGCTGCCGCGTTGGGCAACGCGGACCTGCTGGTGCTTCCGGAGACCAGTCTCTACGCAAGCGCCGAACCCTCCACCGTCCTGGCGGACGTGGCGGAGCCTCTGGACGGCCCCTTTATCAGCGGTGTCGCCGCGCTCGCACGGGACCTCAGGTTGCCCGTCGTCGTGGGAACCACCGAGGCCAACCCCGGCGGCCTTCCGTTCAACACCTTGGTGGCCCTCGACGCCGCCGGTGCTGTCCAGGGCAGATACCGGAAAGTACACCTCTACGACGCCTTCGGCTACCGGGAAAGCGATGGAACCAGCCAGGGTTCCATTGACCTGCCGGAGCTGCTCTCCTATGGCCAGCTGCGCCTGGGCATGCTCACCTGCTACGACCTGAGGTTCCCGGAGAGTGCCCGCTACCTGGTGGACGCCGGAGCGAACGTCCTGCTGCTCCCCGCCATGTGGATCGTCGGCCCGGGCAAGGAGGACCACTTCAACACCCTGGTGCGCGCCAGGGCCATCGAGAACACCTCGTACGTGGTGACGGCCAACCAGTGTGGACCGCTGGCCACGGCCTACTCCATAGTGGTGGATCCCTTCGGGGTGGTGATCGCCAACGCCGGTGAGCTGCCCGGCGTCGTTTTTGCCCAGCTTGAGCCCGAGCGGATCGCGGCCGTCCGGACCCGCGTCCCCACCCTGCGGAACCGCCGTTTCCGGGTGGTTCCAGGGGATAAGGAATAGGGCAGAAAAGTGTGATCGTCCTGACACCTGGAATTGACACTGACGAAACATTCCGGCCCGCCCTCGGCCCTAAAATTGGAGGCAGTTAGATCTTCCTGGAGGGACCACAGTGCACACCACCGACGCCGCGATGAATCCTGTCATCGGACTCACCACCTACCTCGAGCAGGCAGGTACCGAAGGTTGCGGCACGGTTAGTGCGGCTTTCCTGCCCGAGACGTACCTGAAACCCATCATCGCCGCAGGCGGCATGCCCATCCTCCTGCCGCCGCAGCCCGTGATGGCAGGCATGATTGAACAGCTCGTCGGCAGGCTCGACGGCCTGGTGGTGCCTGGCGGCTGGGACGTCAACCCGGCCCTCTACGGCCAGGAAGCACACCCCGAAACCGACGCACCCCGGGCCGAACGGGATGCCTGGGAGCAGGCGCTCATCCAGGAGGCCATCCGCCAGGACGTTCCGCTGCTGTGCATCTGCCGCGGCGAGCAGCTGCTGAACGTCACGCTCGGCGGCAGCCTCCACCAGCACCTGCCCGATGTTATTGGCAATGCCTTCTACCAGCCCGGCGGCTACACCTTCAACCGCATCCCTGTGGAAATCAAAGCCGGTTCCCGCCTCGAGCAGCTGATCGGCGCCAACCCCGGACCCGTGCCCGTCTCGCACCACCAGGCCGTGGACAAACTGGGCGAGGGCCTCACAGCCGCCGCCTGGAGCGAGGACCAGGTGGTGGAAGCCATCGAATACCCGGCCAGCACCTTCACCATGGGCATCCAGTGGCACCCGGAGGAGCTGCCCGAAGAATTCGGCCTGTTCCGCGGTTTTGTCGAAGCAGCCCGCGGAAAGTTCCTGTCCCGGCTGGTTCCGGCAACGCCGCTGTCGCCCGTCACCGCGGAGATCAATGCCAGCCTGGCCGGGCCCGCGCTCGGCTAAGAGTTTCTTCCTAAAAAAGCAAGAGAACCGCCCCCAAGCAGCGCGCCAAAACGCGCGGTCTTCGGGGCGGTTCTCTGCTTTGCAGCTTGCGGACCGGAAATAAGCATGCTTAGTATGTTGAGACGCTGAAGTTAAGCCAACGCTTCACGGGTTTCGATCCAGGAGCAATGATGGCCAACCACCTTTTCGTTTTTCCTCCTGTCCACCGGTGCGCCCCATGCAAGGGAGATGCCGGACCAAAGGGACAGTGGTGATGCGCCGGGTAGGCGTTGAGGAAGAATTCCTCATCGTCGACGACGCGGACGGGCATGCAGTGCCGCTGGGCGAACTGCTGGAACGCCTGAACGATGACGACGGGCTGAGCAGGGAGATGAAGCAGGAACAGATTGAGACCTGCACGCTTCCGAGGATCAGCCTGGACGAGCTCGCCGAGGACATTACAGTGCGGCGGGTGAGCGCCGATTCAACTGCCCGCGCAGTCGGGGCCCGGTCAGTGGCCCTTGCCACCTCACCCCTTCCCGTGAAATCCACCACCAGCCCGGGCCTGCGGTACGAGCGGATGATCGAGCGGTTCGGCCTGACGGCAGTGGAACAGCTGACCTGCGGCTGCCATGTGCATGTGGAGGTTGAGTCGGACGAGGAAGGCGTGGCCGTCCTGGACCGGATCCGGATCTGGCTCCCGGTGCTGATGGCGATCACGGCCAATTCCCCTTTCTGGAACGCCATGGACTCCGGGTACGCAAGCTACCGCTCCCAGGCGTGGAACCGGTGGCCAACCGCCGGACCGTGCGAGATCTTCGGCTCCGCCGAGGCCTACCACCGGCAGGTCAACGAGATCCTGGATTCCGGAGTGCTCCTGGACAAGGGGCAAATCTACTTTGACGCCAGGCTCAGCCACCGCCACCCAACCATTGAAGTGCGCGTGGGGGACGTATGCCTTTTTGCCGACGACGCCGTCCTCCTGGCCGGCCTGGTACGGGGCCTTGTGGAGACGGCGGCAAGGCAGTGGCGCGATGGTATGCCTCCCGCCCCTGTCTCGGCCATGCAGCTGCGGCTTGCCTCCTGGCAGGCGGGGCGCTTCGGGCTTGACGGTGACTTATTGGACCCGCTGACAGGCCAGCCCCGGCCCGCCTTCGAAGTGGCCATGGCACTGCTGGACCATGTCCAGTCCGCGCTGAAGAGCCAGGGCGAGTTCGACGTGGTGGAGTCGTTGCTGTTCCAGGTGTTGACCAGGGGCACCGGCGCTGCCCGCCAGCGGGCCGCGTTCGCGGAAGCGGGCAGCCTGTGCGATGTCATCGCCGACGCCGTCCACATCAGCAGCCTGCCGGCCACACCGCTTCAAAAGCTGAGGGGCATGCCGCTGCTGGCCAGCGACCAGAGTGCCTAGATAACCATCCGGGAGGACACATGGACCAGAACGAAACACCGGTGCTTGATGCGCTGGCCGAACACCAGAAACTCGACAGGTACGGGTTTACGCCCCCCGCCCACCGCCAGGGCCGCGGCGTCGATCGGCGGGTGCTGGAGGTGCTGGGGGAGCAGAGCTTCAAGTCCGACGTCGTTGCCTCCTCAGGCCTGGACGACCGGAAGTCCTCCCACGGCTACCTGTCCAAAGCCGAACAGCTGATGGCCGAAGCCGTGGGAGCGGACATGGCCTTCTTCTCAACCTGCGGCAGCTCCCTGTCCATCAAGGCCGCAATCCTGGCCGTGACCCGCGGCGAGGGCGAACTCCTGATCGGCCGGGACGCGCACAAATCCGTGGTTTCCGGCCTGGTCCTCTCGGGGCTGCAGCCGCGCTGGATCAAGCCGCGGTGGGACGACGAGCTGAAGCTGGCCCATCCGCCGGCACCCGAGACTGTGGAGGAGATGTGGCAGCGGTACCCGGACGCCTCGGCCGCGCTGATCGTCAGCCCCACACCCTACGGCACCTGCGCGGACCTCGAGGCAATCGTGGAGATCTGCCACAAGCGGGGCAAGCCGCTGATCGTTGACGAGGCCTGGGGAGCACAACTGCCCTTCCACCCGGACACCCCCACCTGGGCCATGTCCGCAGGGGCTGACATCTGCGTGGTCAGTGTCCACAAGATGGGGCTGGGCTTCGAGCAAGGCTCCATATTCCACCTGCAGGGCAACCTCGTGGACCCGGTCCGGCTGAACCAGTGCGCCGATGTGCTGTCCACCACCAGCGCGAACGTGATGCTGTACGCAGCGATGGACGGCTGGCGCCGGCAAATGGTGCAGGACGGCAAGGCCCTGATCGACAAGGCGCTGGAACTTGCCAAAGGACTCCGCCGGGACGTCCAGGCGCTCCCCGGGCTGCACGTCCTTGAAGACGAGCTGGTCCACGCCGAGGCCTCCCACGACCTGGACATCCTCCACATCATGATCGACGTTTCCAGCCTTGGCATCAGCGGGTTCCAGGCCACGGACTGGCTGCGCGAAAACTGCCGCCTCGACATGGGCACCACCGACCACCGCCGGACGGAAGCCGTCATCTCGATTTCGGATGACGAGGAGACGGCGGAGCGTCTTCTGGGCGGGCTCCGCGCACTTACCGAAGCCGCTCCCGGCCTGCCCCGGCCACCCGCCGTCGTCATTCCTGCCGAGGAGGAGCTCTACCTGGAGACGGTGATGCTGCCCCGGGACGCGTTCTTCGGGCCGGTGGAAGTCATCCCCTGCGAGGAAGCACCGGGCCGCATCGCTGCCGAAATGGCCACGCCCTACCCGCCCGGGATTCCGATCCTGCTGCCCGGCGAACGGATCAACAAAGCCGCCATCGACTACCTCAGAAGCGGGGTGGAGGCAGGCATGGTCCTGCCGGATCCCGCCGATCCAACGCTCAAGACCATCAGGGTGGTCCGTGAAGAACCACACCGATCGCAGTAAATCGCAAGAAACGAGGACAGCAGCATGTGCGGTATAGCCGGCGAAATCGCCTTTAACGGAAGACACGCCTCCCCGGAGGCAGTTCTGAAAATAATGGGGGCAATGACGTCGAGGGGACCGGACGGACGGGGAGCGTGGGAGGCGGGCTGGGTTGCACTGGGGCATCAGCGGCTCAGCATCATCGACCTCTCTGAATCAGGTGCCCAGCCCATGGTGGACGAGGGCGGCCTGGCCATCACCTTCAACGGCTGCATCTACAACTACAAGGAGCTGCGCCGGGAACTTGAGCCCGAGTTCACCTTCCGGTCCACCAGCGACACCGAGGTGATCCTGAAGGCCTACCGGAAGTGGGGGGAGGACTTCGTCCACCACCTGGTAGGCATGTTTGCCGTGGCCCTGTACGATCCGCAACGCCAGGAAGTCCTCCTGGTCCGGGACCGGCTGGGCATCAAGCCCGTGTACGTCTCCCACCTGCACGGCAGGCTGCGCTTCGCATCCAGCCTGCCCGCGCTCGTGGCCTCGGGCGGGATCGACACGTCCATCGATGAGGTGGCACTGCACCACTACCTGAGCTGGCACTCGATCGTTCCGGCTCCGCGGACCATCCTGCGCGGCGTCCAGAAGCTGCCGGCCGCCACCATCCGGACCATCCGCCCGGACGGGACCTGGCACGACCGCGAGTACTGGAAACCTTCCTACACGCGGCGTGCGGAGCACTCCGGCTGGTCCGCCGCGGACTGGCAGGATGCCGTCCATGACTCGCTTAAGACGGCAGTACGACGGCGGATGGTCGCCGACGTGCCGGTGGGTGTCCTTCTCTCCGGGGGCTTGGATTCCAGCCTGCTGGTTTCGCTGCTTGCCGAGGAGGGCCAGCACGGGCTCTCCACTTTCAGCATCGGTTTCGACGGCGCCGGCGGCGACTCGGGGAACGAGTTCGCCTATTCGGACCTGGTGGCACGGGAGTTCGGGACCCGGCATGAGCAGCTGCACATCAGCACCTCGGAGTTCGCCCCCTCCATTGCTGGTGCCGTAGAGGCGATGTCCGAGCCCATGGCCAGCCATGACGTGACGGCGTTCCACCTGCTCTCCCGCACGGTTGCGGAGCACCTGAAGGTGGTGCAGTGCGGCCAGGGTGCGGATGAGATTTTCGGCGGGTACGGGTACCACCAGCCTCTTGCTTCTGTTGGCCGTTCGGAAGCGCAGGCCGTATTCACCTCAACCTTTGTGGACCACCGCCATGAGGAGCTCCTGAATATCCTGGAACCCGAGTGGTACTGCGGGTCCGATGTGAGCAGCGAGGTCCTGGCCGCCAACCTGGAGGCGCCCGGCGCGGAGACTGCGCTGGACGCCGTGCTCCGGCTGGACACCCACCTGCTGATGGTGGATGACCCGGTCAAGCGGCTGGACAACATGAGCATGGCCTGGGGAATCGAAGCCCGGGTCCCGTTCCTGGACCATGAACTGGTGGAGCTCGCCGCCGCCTGCCCGCCGGAGCTCAAGGCCGCGCAGGGCGGGAAGGGGATACTGAAGGACCTGGGCCGGCAACTGCTTCCCGCCGCAGTGGTGGACCGGCCCAAGGGGTACTTCCCCGTCCCGGCGCTCCGGCACCTGGAGGAACCGTTCATCAGCATGGTGCGCGAGTCGCTTCATGCACCCGAGGCCAAGCAGCGCGGGCTCTTCCAGCCCGCCTATATCGATGGGCTCCTGGCGAATCCGAATGTGCAGCGGACCGCAGTGAACAGCAACGTGCTCTGGCAGCTGGCGCTGCTGGAGATGTGGCTCCAGCACCACGGGGTGGGCTAACCCTTGGGCCGGCTTCCTGCCACCACCTCCCTGTTGTCGCCGCTCCGGCAGGCGGTGCGCGGGGACTTTGCTGCCGCCGTCGGCCAGTTATCGGAGCTGGTGCGGATTCCGGCGATGGCCTGGGCCTCCTTTGACCCGGCCGAGCTGGATACGGCTGCCCGGCACGTGGCCGGCCTGATGCACGAGGCCGGGATCCCCGACGTCGACATCCTGCAGGCATCCCGGCCGGACGGCGGGCGGGGGGCGCCGGCGGTGGTGGGGCGCAGGCCCGCACGGAACGGCAAGCCGACGCTGCTGCTGTACGCGCATTACGACGTCCAGCCGGCCGGGGACATCACCCTGTGGGAGAGCCCGCCGTTTGAAGCGGTGGAGCGGGACGGCCGGCTCTGGGGCAGGGGAGTGGCGGACAACAAGGCGGGCGTGATGCTGCACCTGGCCGCTTTCCGCAACGCGCTGCGCGTGCTGGGCGATGACCTCGAGCTTGGCATCACCGTGTTGATCGACGGCGAGGAGGAGGCGGGTTCGCCCAGCCTGCCGCTGCTGCTCCAGCAGCACAGCGACCTGCTCGCCGCCGACGTGCTGGTGGTGGCCGACTCCGGTAACTGGAAGGTGGGCGTCCCGGCGCTCACCACGAGCCTGCGCGGGCTCATTTTGGGAACCATCGAGGTGCAGGTGCTGGACCACGCGCTGCATTCCGGGACCTACGGCGGGCCGTTGCTGGATGCGGTGACCGTGTTGTCGCGGCTGATCGCCACGCTGCATCACGACGACGGGAGCGTCGCCGTCGAGGGCCTTTTGGCGTCCGAGATGCCCGGGCCGTTGCTGTCCGAAGAGGATTTCCGGGCGGACTCGGGAGTGCGTTCGGGGGTGCCGCTGGCTGGTACGGGGTCTTTGACGTCGCGGCTGTGGACCAAACCGGCTTTGGTGATTATCGGGATGGACGTTCCTTCGGTAGCGATGTCTTCGGACACGCTGCAGCCGGTGGCGCGGGCCAAGTTCAGCCTCAGCCTGGCGCCGGAAAGTGACACGGCCGCTGCCATGGAGGCGGTCCGGCGGCACGTGGAGGCGCATACTCCGTTCGGTGCCGACGTGACCTTCACGCCCGCCGGCCGGACCGAGGGCTTCGCCGGCGACGCGTCCTCGCCTGCTGCCCGGGCCATGCTCTCGGCCATGGAGGACACGTGGGGAGTGCCCGCCGTTTGCATGGGCGTGGGCGGCTCCATTCCCGCGGTGAACATCCTGACCAAGCTGTATCCCCGGGCGGAGGTGCTCATCACCGGGGCGGAGGACCCGGATTCCCGGGCGCACGGGGCGAACGAGTCGATCCACCTGGGCGATTTCGAGAACGCCATCCTCGCCGAGGCTCTGTTGATTGCCCGCCTTAATTCCCCGGACTAACCCCGCTGCTTCCCCAGCCCTGGTGAGTCCCGCCTACGGGCGCGGCGCCATCAACTGATGCTGGCATCAGCAGTCTTTCGCCTGACGGCGCTTAACAGCGTGGCCAGTGAGCCGTCCTTGGGCAGGAATGCAGAGATGCCAGCGGCGGCTGCCTGCTGTTGCATCTCGGGCGTCGGCATTCCCGCCAACATCAGGACGCGCGTATGGGGGGCATCAGCGAGAATGCGCAGCGCCGCTGCCATGCCGTCATCATCGCGCAGGCGGTTGCCGAGAAGGACGACGTCGGGCGCCAGTTCGCGGACCAGATCAACGCCCGATTGGGCAGAGTCTGCCGTCCCCACACTGAGCATGTCCGGCTCCCGGTCCAGGGCGAGGACAAGCAGGTCGGTCAACGTCCGGTGGCGATTGATGATCATGACGCGAATTGTCGGTGTATCGTCCAGGACAGGCGCGGCCGGGGGCGCGATGACGTGGGTCGTGGCCTCCAGCAGCCTGGCGTAGATGGACCGCAGGGCTGCACCCGGACTACAGCCCAGCTCCCGGTTCATGATCCGCCTGCATTGGTCAAAGGCACGCAGGGCCTCCGTGGGCTGGCCACTTTTCTCCAGTCCCAGGACCAGGACGGTCCAGGCCTGCTCGCTGAGCGGATCATCCGTTACGGCCTCCCTGGCGCAAATAAGGGCCAGTTTGGTTCTTCCCAGGGCCAGGGCCGACTCTGCCGCCAGGATGCGGGCACGGAAAACGCGCGCAGCATGGCGGGCCCGCTCGGATTCTGCCCATAACGGCACCAGTTCTTCGCCCAGCAGCGGGGCCGAAGCCAGCTCAAGGGCCTCCTGGAGTAGCACAACGGCACGCTCCGGCGCCGCGGATTCTGCCGCCCGCACCAGTGCCTCGAAGCGGTCCAGGTCCAGGTCCACCAGCGACCTGTCCAGCATGTAGCCGCCTGTCACGGTCCGCAAAGGGCCGTCCTTGCCCATGCCGGGCTGCAGATGGCGCCGCAGCACGCTGACATAGCTCTCCAGGGTGGGGAGCGCCTCGGCAGGTGCCTGTCCGGCCCAGAGGATGTCAATCAGGCGGTCCTTTGAAACGGGAACGCCAAGGTTCAACAAAAGGAGTTCGAAAATTTGCCGGGGCTTTGGGCCGCCCAGCTGACCGTACCCGAGGACTGTCTCCCCGCGCCGGATCCGGAGCGGACCGATGATTCTCACCTCGAGCCGGCAAGTCTTCGCTCCGGTGAGGACAGTTTCCATCGTCTGGTCTACTGCGAGCCCTGATGCGATCATCTGCGAACCTGCAATTCAGTTGCGGCGGTTTGCACCAGTGTTGTGATTTATTCGGCCGGGGACACCAGTAGCGATTACTTGTTTGCTTGGGGTGGTCATTACTTATGGGTTCGAGTAGTCCCTTCTTGTCCGCTGTCCGTCCACTTCAGTTGGGCATCAATGCCCTTCCCCCGCAGGTCCGCCGTGTCCAGTTCTACACGCCATGCCACGCTGCACAAGATGCCCGGTGGAAGTTATAAAAAGATTGGACCGGCCGCTCCTTGCCTACACGTGGCCGGCCGGAAGCGGGGGTGACGTCAGCGCCCTGGCGAGTCCCGCCGTCGTGCGGCGTAGGCGAACAGGGCTGTGGTGGCCACGGTGGCCAGGTATCCGGCGATCACGATCAGCGAGATGCCCGCCCAGAAATAGTTGGTGGTACTCGTTTCCTGCCAGGGACCGGGAGCGATCCGGGCCAGCGAGTACACCGCCACCGCCGCCGACGCCAGCCCGATCACCACCGGCAGCGAGAGCCAGATCCTCGCCGAGCCCAGGTGGGCGCCGAAGCCGTCCCATGCGTTCCAGGCCCCGCGCCGGATGATCAGCCAGCCCGCGGGAATGATAAACGCGCCCACCAGCAGGAATGCCGCCACCACATCGGCCGGCCGGTGCCACTGATTGATCAGGGTGGACACCCCGGAAGCGATGGCGAACGAACCACCCACAAAACCGGCCATCGGACGCCATCGCGGCGACGCCATCAGGAACACCGCGGCCGCTGCCGACGCGGCCAGGGTGGTGTGCCCGGACGGCAGCGAGTTCAGGTCCAGCGTCACTACCCCCTTGTCTGGCCGGGATGGCAGCACATCCTTCAGCACCTGCGTGGCAATGTTCGCACCGACGCAGGCCGCCACCGCGATGCCGGCTTCGGTCCAGTGTTTGCGGATCACCGTGACAAACAGGACCACGACGGCGGCCATCACCAGTGAGATGGTGGGCAGCAGGTCCAGGAACTTGGTGCTCGCCTTGCCTGCGGGCCCGTGGATGGCGACGGCCTCCACGAGCGCGGATTCATCGATGAACTGGCCCGTGGTGGTCTGGACGAAGTAGTGGTACGTGGCGATCAATCCCGCGATGCAGGCCAGTGTGGCCAGCACAAACAGGAACCCCGAGCCCGGAGCGGGCCTGCTGGCTGTCCTGGTGGTTGTACGCCGCGAAATCGTCACTGGTTAAGGGTGTCACAAAAAGCTGGGAACCCGCCGGACCCCATGTGACCCGCAGTCAGTCGGGCTGGGTCGGCTTGACCGGGGCCAGGCGGGGGATGCTCGCCGCTGCAACGAGCACTGCCAGGGCACCCAGCCCGAAGGGCAAGGCAGTGAGCGTGGCGACGCCGCCCACCAGCAGCGGGCCGCCGGCGTCACCCAGTTCCCGCCCGAGTTCCGCCGATCCCATGGTCCGTCCCATCCGCTCAGGCGGTGTGGTATCCGCCAAATGGGCGAACCCGAGCGGAGTAACAGCCCCGATGCCCGCACCGATCACGGCCGCGGCGAGGAAAATGGTGACCACGCCTGGGGCCAGCGCCAACACACCGACGCCGGCAGCGATCAGCAGCAGGCCCGCCGTCGTGCCCCTGTTGTCAGTGATGCGCCGGCTGTCCCGCATCCGGCCCATCCACGGCTGGACCAGCACAGAGCCGGCCGCGAGGACACTGACGGCAGCCGTGCCGGCGACGGCGCCGAGCCCGTGCCGGGTGGCCAGCGCGGGAAGGAAGCCGACTGCGGCGCCAAGCGCAGCCGTGGACGCTGCCAGCACCAGCGTGGGCACCAGGAAGCGCCGTTCGCCCACCTGCCGGGCCAGGTCCATCACCGTGTACCGCTGGCGGGGGAGCGGCTCCAGGTGTGGCACGGCCGCCATGACCCACACCGCCGTAGCAACCGCGATCGCGGACAGGGTCCCGAACAGCAGGGGGAACCCGCCAGCCAGGATCAGGCCGGCACCAAGCACCGGGCCGATGATGTAGCCCAGGCTCTTCCAGGACCCGTACCTGCCAAAAAAGGTGCCCGCTTTGCCGCCGCGGGCCAGCCTGGCCACCATGGAGGACGAGGCCGGGGAGAATGCCGACGCCGCCGCTCCCTGCCCCAGCCGGGCCAGCGCGAGCATCAGCGGCTGGTCCGCCCAGAGGCCGATCAGGGACAGCGCCGCGAAGCCAAACAGTCCGCCAACGATCACCGGTTTCGGGCCCACGCGGTCGCTGAGGGCGCCGAAGACGGGTTTGAGGAAGACCTCCGAGATGTCGTACAGCGCCAGGAGGATGCCCAGGTTAAGCAGTGTGAGGCCAATGTTGTCACTCTGGGCGCCCAGTCCGGCCGCGATGCTGTGCGCCCCGAAGGCCGTGACGAATCCGGCCGCGTAGAGCGGGCCGGTGGATGGGCGGGTGGCGAGGCGGGGGTCGGAGGCGGTCACATCGGCGAGTGTAACAACCTCCTTCACAAAACCCTGAAGGTGAGTAGTGTGCGGGGTATGGAGGCCATCAAGCACTTCAGGCGGGTCCATGACCATCATCGATAACGCCGTGTATGTGGACGGGCTGCGCACGCCGGACCCCGGAAGCCTGGACGAGACCTACTTCGTGCTCCGGCAGCGTGAGGGGATGGCCTGGATCGGGCTGTACCGGCCGGATCCCGATGAACTGCAGTCCGTGGCGGAGGAATTTGACCTCAACTCCCTGGCCGTGGAGGATGCCCTCGCCGGGCACCAGCGCGCCAAGCTGGAGCACTACGGCGAATGCGTGTTCCTGGTCCTCCGGCCCGCCCGCTACCTGGACGACGTCGAAAAGGTGGACTTCGGCGAGATCCACGTCTTTGTGGGGCAGGACTACGTGGTGACCGTCCGGCACGCCGAATCCCCGGACCTGGCGAAAGTCCGCCGCCGGATGGAGGCCATGCCGGAGTTCCTCGCGCTGGGCCCGGATGCCGTGCTCTACGGGATCCTTGACCAGGTGGTGGACGAGTACGAACCGGTGGCGGCCGGGCTCGAAAACGATATCGACGAGATCGAGGACGACCTCTTCGGCGCCGACCCCGACGTTTCCCGCCGGATCTACGAACTGTCCCGCCAGGTCATCACCTTCCAGCGCGCCACCAGCCCCCTGGCGGGCATCCTGCAGGTCCTGACTGCCGGGACGCCGGAGCGCGTGCCCGACCCTGAACTCCAGGACCATTTCCGTGATGTCCTGGACCACGTGTTGCGGCTCAACGAACGCGTGGCCTCATTCCGGGCGTTGCTGCAGAACGCGCTCGCCGTCAACGCAGCCCTGGTGGCCCAGCGGCAAAACGACGAGATGCGCCGCCTCACGGAGTCCAGCTTCGCGCAGAGCGAGCAGGTTAAACGGATCTCGTCCTGGGCGGCCATCCTCTTCGCCCCGACGCTTGTGGGAACCATCTATGGCATGAACTTCAGCTCGATGCCTGAGCTGGACTGGGTGTTCGGCTACCCGTTCGCACTGGGCCTGATGGTTGCCATGGGGCTGGCGCTCTACTGGACGTTCCGGCACAACAAGTGGATCTAGCGCCCGGCTCCGTGCTTTGTCAGCCGCCGCTTCTGCCCGCCGGTTTGTGTCAGTGGCCGCTTGTACAGTGGGTCCATGCCTACCGTGCCGCCTTACCTGCCCGCCGTCGAGGAACTGCTCGCCGGTGCGCACGTGGTCAGCCTGCCGATGCGCGTGAAGTTCCGCGGCATCACGGAGCGCGAGTCGCTGCTCCTGCACGGTCCGGCCGGCTGGGGTGAGTTCTGCCCCTTCCCCGAGTATGGCGATGCCGAAGCGTCCCGCTGGCTGGCCGCCGCCATCGAGGCGGCCTGGGAAGGGTTTCCCGATCCGCTGCGGCCGTTGATCCCGGTCAACGCCACCGTCCCTGCCGTTGCGGCTGAGCGCGTGCCGGAGGTTCTGGCCCGCTTTGGCCGGGTGGACGCCGTCAAGGTGAAGGTCGCCGAGCGCGGCCAAACGCTCCACGACGACGCCGCCCGCCTCGCCGCCGTCCGTTCCGCCCTCCCGGACGCCGCCATCCGCGTCGACGCGAACGGGGGTTGGGACGTCCCGGCTGCCATCGAGGCACTCATCCGGCTGGCCGACGTCGGACTGGAATACGCTGAGCAGCCCGTTCCCACCATCAACGGCCTGGCAGAGGTGCGCCGCGCCTTGCAGGCGGCAGGCACGCCGGTGCTGGTCGCGGCCGATGAAAGCGTCCGCAAGGAGTCCGATCCCCTGAAAGTCGCGCGGGCCGGGGCAGCGGACCTGATCGTGGTCAAGGTGGCACCGCTCGGGGGAGTGCGCCGCGCGCTGGACATCGTGACGCAGGCCGGGCTTCCCGCCGTGGTCAGCTCGGCGCTGGACACGTCCGTGGGGATCCGCGCGGGCCTGGCCCTGGCCGCCGCACTTCCCGAGCTGCCGTACGCATGCGGGCTGGGGACAGTGTCCCTGTTTGAATCGGACGTCACCAAGGATCCCTTGGTGCCCGACGACGGCGCCATCCGCCTCCGCGATGTCCCCGCCGACGCTGGGCTGCTGGAGCAGTATGCAGCGCCCGGGGAGCGCCGCGACTGGTGGCTGGCCCGGCTCCGCCGCGTCCACGCACACCTCGCCCCTTGGCAACGCTCTCTCACTTAACGCGCCCTCTTCCTGCAACGCTCTCTCACTTAGCGCGGCTTTTCCTGCAACGCTCTCTCACGTTTGCGCAGGTCATCCGGGGTTACCGGCGGGTTTACCCCGGGTTCACCCTGCTGACTACTTGACGTAGAAATCAGCTGACAGGGTGGGCGGGACCTCGTAGAAACACCCTGGAAGGCCCCCATGTCTGAAACGACTGCCCGCAAATTTCCGCTGCTGCCAATGCTCGGCCATACTAAGGGCAAGCGCAGTGCCGTCACCTGCGCGCTCAAGTGCGACAACGCCTGCGTCGGCGAGGTCTGCAACACCAGCTCCAACAGCTACTTCGGCGACATCGCCTCCGCCACCATGTCCCGCCGGGCCGCCCTGGGCTTGGGCGCCGCCGGTGCGCTCGCCGTCGTACTCGGCTCCGCGATGACCTCCGCCGAACCCGCCTCCGCCGCGGGCCTCTCAAAAGCTGCCAAGGAGGGCTTCGGCAAGTCCAAGCTGCAGTTCACGGCCATCCCGTCGATTGATGCTTCCGTCGATGCTGTTACCGTTCCGGAAGGTTTCACCTGGCAGCCGGTCATCCGCTGGGGCGACCCGATCTTCAATGACGCGCCGGAGTTCGACCTGAACAACCAGTCGGCGGCCTCGCAGGAAAAGCAATTCGGCTACAACAACGACTACACGGACATCCTGGAGATCCCGGGCAGCAAGGGCCGCCGCGCCGTCCTGTTTGCCAACCACGAATACACCAACGACGCCATCATGTTCCCGGCGTCCCTGCCTGCGGACCAGGTGCGGGCTGTGGGGGCAGCGGCGCACGGCCTGAGCGTGGTGGAGCTGGAGCGCCAGAACAAGAACAAGCCGTGGACCTACGTGAAGGGCGCGCCGCTGAACCGCCGCTACCTGAACAACACTGTTTACGAGCTGACCGGTCCGGCCGCAGGCTCGTCGCTGGTCAAGACCGTCGCGGATCCCAGCGGCCGCTTTATCAAGGGAACCCTGGGCAACTGCGCCGGCGGCACCACCCCCTGGGGCACCATCCTGTCCGGTGAGGAGAACTTCCAGGGCTACTTCGTCGGCAATGGCACTTCTGCCGGGGACCAACGCTATGGCCTGACCTCCAACGCCACCGCCCGCCAGTGGGAGCTCGATGACCCGCGCTGGGACACCCGGAACAAGGGCTACGAAAACGAGGCCAACCGCTTCGGCTGGATCGTGGAAGTGGACCCGTTCGACCCAACCTCCACCCCGCGCAAGCACTCCGCCCTGGGCCGCTTCAAACACGAAGGCGCCAACGTGATCGTGGCAGAGTCCGGGCACGTCGTGGCCTACATGGGCGACGACGAGCGGTTCGACTACCTCTACAAGTTCGTCTCCAAGGACAAGTACGTTGAGGGGAACCGGGCGCACAACATGGGCCTGCTGTCCGCCGGCAACCTCTACGTGGCCAGGTTCACCGGCAACTCGCCGGCTGCTGACATCACCGGCACGGGGGCCGTGCCCTCAGACGGCGCGTTCGACGGCATCGGCGAATGGCTGCCGCTGGTGGTGGACGGCAAGTCGGCTGTGCCGGGCATGACCGTGGAAGAGGTCCTGGTGTACACCCGCCTGGCCGCCGACAAGGTTGGCCCCACCAAGATGGACCGCTGCGAGGACGTCCAGCCCAGCCTGCACACCGGCAAGGTCTACGTGGCCTGCACCAACAACTCCAACCGCGGTGTTGGATCCAATGAAGGCGCAAACGAGGTCAACCCGCGCAACCAGAACCGCGACGGCCACATCGTGGAAATCACCGAAACCGATGACCAGACCTCCACCAAGTTCACCTGGAACCTGCTCATGGTCTGCGGCGATCCGGCGCAGGGCGACGTCACCTACTTCTCCGGCTTCCCCGTGGACAAGGTCTCGCCCATCTCCTGCCCGGACAACCTCGCGTTCGACTCCGTGGGCAACCTCTGGATCTCCACCGACGGCGCGCTCTCCGGCATCGGCCGGGCGGACGGCCTGTTCAAGGTCACCCTGGACGGCGCCGAGCGTGGCAAGGTGGAGCAGTTCCTTGCCGTTCCGCGCGACGCCGAAACCTGCGGCCCCATCATCCACGACGAGGAACTGACAGTTTTTGTCTCCGTGCAGCACCCGGGTGAGGACGGCACCTTCGACAAGCAGCTTTCCTTCTTCCCGGACTATGTCCCGGAAGGTGCGACGCCGGCCCCCGGCCAGGCGCGCGCGCCGCGTCCATCCGTGATCCAGGTGTTCCGCGGCTAACTCCGCCCGGTGATTGAGCCTGCCAAAATCCGACCCTCTCTCACCTGATGCGCCTTTTGGGGACACGCTCTCTCACCCTCGGTTCGGTTTACGGGCCGAAGGTGAGAGAGCGTTGCCCTTTAAGCCGCGAAAAGTGAGAGAGCGTCTGCCGTTTTGCGGCAACAGGTGGGAGAGCGTCGGTGGTGGCAGACTGGTTTGGTGACTTCGCTGAACGAACCTGCCCCCGACGCCCCCCGCACCTCCGAGGCAGCTTCTTACGACGCCGAACCTCAGCTGAGTGCCCTCGCAGCGGCGCGGACCGCCGTAGGGGCATTGCTCGACGGCGGCGTGCAGCACGTGGTCGTCTCGCCGGGTTCCCGGTCCGCCCCCATGGCATACGCGCTTGCTGAGGCTTCGGCGGAGGGCCGGGTGGAGCTGCTGGTCCGGATCGACGAGCGTTCCGCCGGATTTACCGCCCTGGGACTGGCCCTGTCCACGGGCTCGCCGGCCGCCGTCCTGACCACCTCCGGGACCGCCGTCGGAAACCTGCTGCCGGCGGTGATGGAGGCCAACCACGCGGCGGTTCCACTGATCGTCCTCTCCGCGGACCGGCCCGACGAGCTGCGCGGCACCGGCGCCAACCAGACCACGGTCCAGCCGGATATTTTCGGCGAACAGGTCCGTTTCGCCGTCGACATCCCCGCGGGATCCAACCCGGAACGGGCCGTTCAGACCGGACTCTCGGCCGCCACCGGAGCGTTCCCGGATCTCGCCCCGGGCCCTGTGCAGCTCAACCTCGCGTTCCGCGATCCGCTGGTTCCGGAGCCGTCTGACCAGTTGCCTGTGCCGGTCGACCGGCAGCGCTACCGGATCGGCACCGAACCGCTGGTCATGAACCTGCCGCCGGCGCCGGACGAACTGCCTGAGCGGCGGACGGTGGTCCTTGCAGGGCACGACGCCGGTCCCGTCGCCGAGGCCTTCGCCCGCGCCCACAACCTCCCGCTGCTCGCCGAACCGTCCTCCAACGCCCGCTTCGGGCCGAACGCCGTGGGCCCTTACCGGCTGCTGCTGGAGCACTTCGGGCCAGGCTCGGACCAGCCGATCGAGCGTGTGGTGCTGTTTGGCCGGCCCACGCTGTCCCGGCCGGTGGCCGCGCTCCTGGCCCGCCGCGACGTCCAGGCCGCCTTGTATCAACCGGTGCCCGTCGCCTGGTATGAGCCCGGCCGCCGGACCGAACTGCCGCTGGAAAACCTGGCGGACCTCGCGGATTTCGCCGGCCGCGGCACCGGCGCCTGGCTGGACACCTGGCTGCTTGCAGGGTCCGCGGGACAGCATGCGCTCGACAGTGTCCTGTCCTCCGGGGCCGCGGCCACAGGTCCGTCCGTGGGTTCACTGGTCTGGAAGAACACGCGCGGGCAGCTGCTGCTGGGCTCCTCGAACGGCATCCGCGACGTGGACCTCGCCGGCCTGCCAGCCCCCGAACCCGCCGCCACCGTGTACGCCAACCGCGGCCTGGCCGGGATCGACGGCACCATCTCCACCGCCACAGGCATCGCGCTTGGCGGGCGGCAGGAAACCACGGTCCTGCTGGGTGACGTCACCTTCCTGCACGACGCCGGCGGCCTCCTCCTAGGCACAGGGGAGGCGCAGCCCGAGCTGCGGATCGTGGTCCTCAACGACTCCGGCGGCGCCATCTTCGACCTCCTGGAACACGGCGCGGTGCGCGAGGCCGGAACGTATGGAGACGCCGTCGAACGGCTCTTCGGCACCCCGCACTCAGTGGACATCGCGGCACTCGCCGCAGCGTACGGCGTCGGGCATTCCCTGGTGACCACGACGGCGGGACTCGCCGAAGCGCTTGCCCAACCGGTGGAGGGACGCAGCATCATAGAAGTCCGGGCGGACCGGCACGGCCTGCGCGCACTGCACGCCAGGATCAAAGATGCCGTCGCCGCGGCAGTCGGGGGAGTACTGGCGCGCTAGGAGCGGGCCTCGGGCTCAAGACGGGGACATCCTGCGGAAGGTCCTTTGGCTCACGTCCCGTTCCTGTCCACGCTTTCCTTCATCGCGGCCTCGAATGCAGGCAGGCTGCGTTCAATCATGTCCTCGTTGGCCGTAAGGGAGATCCGGAAGAAACCCGGCGTCTCAAACAGCACGCCCGGGAAAACAAAGACATCCCGGCGGACGAGTGACTCGGTGAACGCCTCGTCGTCCGGAATCGGGGACGTCACATACAGGTAGAACGTACCCTCCGGCCGGTGGACGCGGTAACCCATGCCACCCAGGGCATCGACAAGCCGGTCCCGGCGCCGCTGCAACTGTCCGACGTCGATGGAGAACTTCTCCAGTTCGGGAAGCGCATGCTGCAGCAGGGCGTTCGGGTACACCCACCCCATCGCCACCTGCAGGCCGGTGATGGCCGGGCGCATCTCCTCCCGTTGCGGCATCGTGGGTGGCAGCGCCAGGTAGCCCACCCGCTGGCCGGGGGACAGGTGTGTTTTGCCGTAGGAGTAGGCAAGCAGCGTGTGCGCATAAAACTCCACCGGACTGTGGAAGCGGAGCCCGTCAAAGACGATGCGGTTGTAGGCTTCGTCTGAGATCAGGTAGATCCGGCGTCCGGTTCTTGCAGAGGCTGCTTCCAGCAGTGCGGCCAGCCGCTGCAGCAGTTCGGGTGGATAGATCCGGCCCGTGGGGTTGTTGGGCGAATTCACGATAACAACCCTTGTTCTCTCGGTAATGGCAGCATCGATCGCTTCGAGATCCAGGTCGAACGTTGTGGTGTTGATCTTCACTTTCACCGGGACGAGGCCGGCTTCAATGATCAAAGGCTCGTAAAGGAACCACGGCGGCAGGCTGAATATAACCTCATCACCCGGATCGGCGACCGTTTTCAGCGCCAAGGCGATGGCAGCAAAGCCTCCGGTGGTGAGGTAGATATCCTCCATCCGGAACGGCACGTCCAGCAGCCGCTGCAGGGATTCCGCGGCAGCCTCCCGGGCGGCCTCGCCGTTGGTCTGGTAAGCGAACCACTGATCATTTTGCGGGGTCAACGCGTCCCGCAACGTATTGACATAGCGCTCGGCCGGCATCTGGTGCGGATTGCCCAACGTGAAATCGCAGACGTCGGACTGGCCCTGCCGCCGCAAGCTGGCCTCCGTGATGTAGGTATCCACCCGCTGAAATGAGGGAATCGATGCCAGCCGTGCAGCTCGATCAGATACGGCAGAGGTGGCCCGGGATGTAGTTGTCCGATCTGTCATAGCAGCGCTCCTCCTAATAGCCGGCTGGGATGGGACGGAGCCGGATGGGCAGCGCGCTGCTGAGCCAGTGGAGGCTGTAGAGGGACCATTGTGGGCTCCCGCACGCGGCGAAGTAAAGGGCCGGCTGGAACGAGAGCCGGCAGCGGGTTGGGCACGCCGCCGTCGTACGCGTTCTGCTGTTCCCGACGCACAAAAATGCCTGCGACACGCAGATGCCCTGTCGCTACCGGAATCCCGGTAGCGACAGGGCATTTGTGCGTCGACAGAAAATCAGAGCGTCGCCGAGGTGCGCCTATTCCTCGATCTCGATGTGCGTCGGATCCAGCACGCGGCGCAGGAACTCCTTGGTACGCGGCTGTGTGGGGGCGGAAATGACCTGCTCGGCCACGCCCTCTTCCACCACAACGCCGCCGTCCATAAACACCACGCGGTCGGCCACTTCACGGGCGAAGCCCATCTCGTGGGTCACCACCAGCATGGTCATGCCTTCCTTGGCGAGGTTGCGCATCACGGAGAGGACATCGCCCACGGTTTCGGGGTCCAGCGCGGAGGTGGGCTCGTCGAAGAGCATCAGTTCGGGGTCCATGCTCAATGCACGGGCGATCGCAACGCGCTGTTGCTGGCCGCCCGAGAGCTGGTCGGGGAAGCGGTCGGCGAGGTGACCCAGGCCCACGCGCTCCAGGTTGTGCATGGACACCTTGTCCGCCTCGGCCTGTGACCGCTTGAGGACCTTGGTCTGGGCGATGGAGCAGTTGCGCTTGGCGTCCAGGTGCGGGAAGAGGTTGAACTGCTGGAACACCATGCCCACCTTGCGGCGCATCTTGTCGATGTCCACATCGGGGTCGGTGGCTTCAAAGCCGCCCACGTGGATGCTGCCCTGGTTGGGCTGCTCCAGGAGGTTGACGCAGCGCAGCAGTGTGGACTTGCCGGAACCGGAGGGCCCGATCAGGCAGACCACCGCGCCCGGCGCTACGTCCAGGCTGATGCCCTTCAGTACCTCGTTGGTCCCGTAGGACTTGCGCAGGTCCTTGATGGACACGCCGGCGGCGTGCAAGCTGGCCGTACCACCGCGCGAGTTGTTGACGACGTCGTTCATGGTCTTCCCTGCCTATCGCTTGGTCCGCGCGGAGCGGCTTTCGAACTTCCGGGCCAGCAGGCTCAGCGGGATGGTGATCACCAGGTAGAAGGCGCCGGCCACCAGCAGCGGGGTCAGTCCCGCACCCAGGCTGGAGATGCCGTCGCGGCCGAACTTGGTGAGCTCGTACTGGGAGGCGGTGAGGCCCAGGACGTAGATCAGCGAGGAGTCCTTGGTGAGCAGGATGACCTCGTTGGTCAGCGGCGGCAGGACGATCTTGAAGGCCTGCGGAATCACGATGGTCACCATGGCCCGCCACTGCGGCATGCCCAGGGAGCGGGCGGCTTCGAGCTGGCCCTTCGGCACAGCCTGCAGGCCTGCCCGGAGGGTCTCTGCGATATATGCGGAGGCCACGATGCCAAGCGAAACCATGACCACCAGGGTGATGTTCCACGAGACGCCGAACGCCAGGGGCACGCCGTAACCGAAGGCGATGAACACCAGCAGGGCGGGGACGCCGCGGAAGAACTCGATGTAACCGGTGGCGATCCAGCGGTACAGCGGGAAGCTGGAGAGCTTCATCAGGGCCAGCAGCAGGCCGCCGGAGAGGCCCACAATAAAGCCGAGGAACGTGTAGATCAGGGTGTTCACCAGGCCGGTGGTGAAGATGCCGGGGAACATCGGCCCGATTTTGGCGAAGTTGAAGACGCTGTTGCCGATGGTCTTCCAGTCGGTGGCCAGGATCAGCGCGGCGATGGCCACAACAAAGATTCCGGCCTGGACATACAGGCTTACTCTGGCTCGCTGACGTGCGGTCATTGCCATGGGGTGCTCACATTCGTTGTGCGTGGCAGAGGCCCCGGACGGACTGCGGTACAGCCCGTCCGGGGCCCCTGCTGAGTAGTGCTCAGGGCCGTGAAGGAGCCAAGGCGGGGAGCCTCAGTCCTGCACGGCGACTACAGGGCGGTGGCTACTTGGCGGTTTCGCCGAACCAGGTGGTCTTGAACTTCTCCAGTGAGCCGTCATCGGTCAGCCGCTTGAGGGTGGCGTTGACCTTCTCCGCCATGGCGGTGTTGCCCTTCTTGATGGAGATGCCCAACTGCTCGCCGGTGGCAAAGTCCTCAACGCTCTTGAACTTGGGCTGGTCCTTGATGGCGTAGCCCAGAACAGACTGGTTGCCCAGGGCGGCATCGATGGTGCCGGCCTCAAGTGCCTGAACCAGGAGGCCGGTGTCCTCGAACTGCTGTGCGTCGATGCCATTCTCCTGCGCGTAGTCGGCGCCGGTGGTGGCCTGCTGGACGCCCACCTTCTTGCCCTTGGCGTCTTCCAGGCTCTTGATGCCGGAGCTGTCGCTGGCAACGAGGGCCAGGTCGTCATCAAGGTACGGGGTGGAGAAGTCCATCACGGACTTGCGGGTGTCGGTGATGGAGATCGAAGAGATGCCCAGATCGCACTGGGTCAGGGCGGTGCCGGTCTCGATGGCCTCGAAGGAGCTGTCCACGATGCTCAGTTCGGCACCAAAGTCCTTGGCGAGCTCCTTGGCGATGTCCACGTCGTAGCCGACCGTCTGGCCGTCTTTTTCGAATTCGAACGGCTCGTAGGGGATGTCCGAGCAGACCGTGAGCTTGCCGGAGTTGATGAGCTGGATGCCGCCTTCGGACGCTGCCGGAGTTGAGCTTCCGCCGCCGCAGGCCGTGAGGGTGAGGGCGCCAACGGCAAAGAGTGCTGCGGCCTTGGCGGTCATTTTGGCCGTGGCCAGGGACTTGAGCTGCATGTTTCTTACCTTTTGTTGCAGGAGTATGCGGTACTAAATCGGTTCATAGTGTAGCGCCGAACAGGAGATGTGCATCACAGGAAACTTAGTTTCACTATTGGATAACTAAATTGCTCCTGTTTTCAAGCCTAGGGGAAGCAGTGCTGTCTCAGATACCGGACTCGCTGGCTTAATTCTTGATTCCCAGCGATTCCAGCATCGGGCGGAACTTCGCCCAGGTCTCGGCGAGTTCGGCTTCGGGCTGTGAGCCGTCGACTATTCCACAGCCCGCATACAGCCGTACGGTTTCCGGCCCCTCGATGACCGCACCACGCAGCGCGATCCCCCATTCACCGTTACCGGCCGCGTCAAGCCATCCCACGGGTCCGGCATAGGGACCACGGTCCAGGTGCTCCAGCTTGCGGATGAGGGCTCCGGCAACCTGGGTCGGAGTTCCGCAGACAGCGGCCGTCGGGTGCAGCGCATTGATCAGCGCCAGGCATGTGGGCACGTGGCCCTCCACCTCAGCCAGCTCGGCCTTCACATCCGAGGCCAGGTGCCACACGTTCGGCAGCTCCAGGATGAACGGCTCGTCGTGAGCGTTCATTGCCTCGGAAAACGGCGCCAGCTGGGTGGTCAGCGACTGGATGGCGATCTCGTGTTCATGCCGCTGCTTCTCGGACCCTGCCAGCACCCGTGTGGCGTAGTCCATGGGAAGTCCGTCCTCGCCGTGGGCATCACGGCGATCCAGGGTCCCGGCCAGCACCCGCGCCTGCGCAGTCCGCCCCTCCACCTGGATCAGCATCTCCGGCGTCGCACCCACCAGGCCGTCCACGCCGTAGGTCCAGCATTCCCGGTACCGCCCGGCGAGCTCCCGCAGCACCTTCGCGGCGTTGACGCCGGTGGGCACGGTGGCCACGATGTCCCGCGCGAGCACCAGCTTCTCGAGCGCCCCGGTCCGGATCTCGGCCACCCCGGCGGCGACGGCAGCCTTCCAGTCCTCCTCGTCCAGCGAGCCCGTGTGCAGGGTTGCCCCGGCAGCCAGGGGCAGGGGACGTACGACGGCGCCGCCCGCCCGGGCGGGAACGTTGCCGGAAGTGCCGTCCCCGGCAGGGTCCGCTGCCGCCGTCGTGCTTCCGGCAGCGGAACCGCCGCCCAGCCAGCGGTCCAGTGCGGCAAGGGCGCCCTCCCTGGTGAGGGACCCGTCGTCGAACGTCAGCTGGGTGAGCCAGACCTGGCCGTCGCGCACGCCCACCACAATCTCGGGCACGATCAGCCGGGACTCGTGGGCCGAGGTTTTGGAGAAAGCGAAGGAGCCGAAGGCGACCGGACCTGTGCCGGGAAGCTCCACGGAGTCAGAAATCTCGGCCTCGAGGACAAGGTGGCGCCACCAGATGTCTGCCTCGAGGAAGCGCTCGGGGCCGGTGGCGGTGAAACGGGCAATTTCACCGAATCCCACCAGTCCTGCCTCCCGGCGGCTCCAGCAGAGGACATCGTCCCGGACCAAAAACGACGGCAGCCCCCCGGCGAATTGTTGGCGATCAAGGGGGACTGTCAAGGTGCGGAACGTGCTGGTCATGATTGCTCCACGGTACTCCCTTTTACTGAACGGGCAGCGTAGAACGCAGTACCTCGAGCTGCGCATACCCGTGAAGCGCCCGCCGGCGTAGCCTTCAGCTATGGACTCAGAGGTCCGCATCCTGCAGCTCAGCACCGGCATCGCCGTGCCGTGCCTGCTGCAGGACGAACCCGACGCCAAGCCCCTGTTGCTCCTGCACGCCTGGGGCGAATCGTCCCGCAGCTTCGACCGGCTGGTACCGCTCCTGCCGGAATTCAGGATCGCGGCGCCGGACCTGCGCGGCCACGGAGACGCGGACAAACCGGACAATGGCTACTCGCTGGAAGACCAGGCTGCAGACGCGGCGGCCATCCTCGATGCCCTGCAGCTGGAGTCCGCAGCCGTCCTGGGTTCCTCGAGCGGCGGCTATGTGGCCCAACAGTTGGCGGTCCTTGATCCGGACCGCGTGGACGCCCTTGTCCTGGTGGGCGCACCCCTGAGCCTTCACGGCAGGCCTTCGTTTGCTGACGAGGTTGAGGCCCTGGCCGGCCCCCTCGATGAGGACTGGGTGCGGAGGTCGCTGCTCTGGTTCCCGTTGGGCCGGCCGGTGCCGCAGTGGTACCTCGAGGACCGGGTGCGGGATGGAGTGAGAATGCCGGTGCACGTATGGAAGGACGCACTTCAAGGGCTTTACAGGGCAACACCGCCAACGGAAGCGGGAGCCATCAGCGCGCCTGCCCTCATCCTGCGCGGCGAACAGGACGAACTCCTGCCCCGTGCAGGTCACGAAACCTTGCGGCACGGATTCCGCGCTCAATCCTGAAGTCCTATCCCGGCGTCGGCCATCTGGTGCTTTGGGAGGTTCCGGAGCAGGTGGCGGCGGACACGAGGGCTTTCCTGCAGTAGCGCCGCAGGCCAGGTCCCGGTGCGGCGAAATTGGCCTTGGTCCGGACCCTCCTGAACATTTGAGACAATGTCATGGTGAACCGAGCATCCTTGGATAAGCGTCCGGACGAAGTAGCCACGATGTTTGACGACGTCGCACCGAAATACGACGTCGTCAACGATGTCCTGTCGATGGGGCAGACCCGCCGCTGGCGCAAGGTTGTGGTGGAAGCGATGGAAGTGTCCAAGGGGCAGCGCGTCCTGGATCTGGCGGCCGGCACCGGCACTTCAAGCGAACCATATGCCGATGCAGGCATAGATGTAGTGGCGTGCGACTTCTCCCTCGGAATGCTCAAGGTGGGCAAGCGCCGCCGCCCGGATATCGACTTCATCGCCGGTGACGCCACCAACCTGCCGTTCGCAGACAACACCTTCGACGCCACCACCATCTCCTTCGGCCTGCGCAACGTGAACGAGCCCAAGAAGGCGCTGCAGGAGATGCTCCGGGTCACGAAGCCGGGCGGCCGCCTGGTCATCGCCGAGTTCTCGCAGCCCGTGGTCCCGCTCTGGCGCACCATGTACACCGAATACCTGATGCGCGCCCTGCCGGCCATCGCCGTGAAGGTCGCTTCCAACCCGGACGCTTACGTCTATCTCGCCGAGTCCATCCGCGCCTGGCCGGACCAGGACCACCTGGCCGCGTGGCTGCAGGATGCCGGCTGGGAGAACGTCACCTACCGGAACCTGAGCGGCGGCATCGTGACGGTGCATCGGGCATTCAAGGCTCCGGAATCAACGGCTGGCGGCGGGGCTGCCGCGATCGCCGCGCACAAGGGCCCGGTGGCCAAACTGCGCCGCAACATCACGCGCTGACCTGTGAAGGTACTGATTGTCGGCGCGGGGCCGGCCGGCTCCACCGCCGCGTACTACCTTGCCAAGGCCGGCATCGACGTCACCGTTTTGGAGAAGACGAGCTTCCCCCGCGAAAAGGTGTGCGGCGACGGCCTCACGCCCCGGGCTGTCCGAGAAATCCAGAAGCTGGGCCTGCCCCATCCGGAAAACGACGGCTGGCGGCGCAACAAGGGGCTGCGCCTGATCGCTGGCGGCCGCACGATTGAGCTGCCTTGGCCGGAGGTGTCCGACTTTCCGCAGTACGGCCTGATCCGCACCCGGCTCGGCTTCGACGAGGAACTGGCCCGGCACGCCCAGGCCGCCGGCGCCCGAATCCTTGAACGCCACAGTGTCACCGAAGCGCTGCGGAACGACGACGGCAGGGTCACCGGCGTCCGCGCCGCCATCCTGGACGAGTCCGGACGCAAGACGGGGCAGACGCACGAGTTCAGTGCCGACGTCGTCCTCGCGGCCGACGGCAACTCCACGCGCACGGCCGTCTCGCTCGGCATCCAGAAGCGCGACGACCGCCCGCTCGGCGTCGCCGTCCGCACCTACTTCACCTCGCCGCGCACCGACGACGACTGGATGGAAGGCTGGCTGGAGCTTCCCGGCCGCGACGGAAAACTGCTGCCCGGCTACGGCTGGGTGTTCGGCGTGGGCGACGGCACCTCGAACGTGGGCCTCGGCATCCTGAACTCCTCCAAGGAATTCGGCAAGCTCGACTACAAACAGGTCCTGCGCGAATGGACCGCCGGCATGCCTGCCGGGTGGGGCTTCACGCCAGAGAACCAGGTGGGCGAAATCCGCGGCGCCGCCCTGCCGATGGGCTTCAACCGCACCCCGCATTACTCACCCGGCCTGCTCCTCCTGGGTGACGCCGGCGGCATGGTCTCCCCGTTCAACGGCGAAGGCATCTCCTACGCCATGGAGTCGGCGCGCTTCGCCGCCGAGTTCATCATCGACGCCTCCTCGCGCAGTGCCTCCTCGGGCGGAACGTACGACGCCGACACTCACCTCGCGCGGTACGCGGACTATGTGCGGGAGCAGTGGGGATCGCACTTCACCTTGGGCCGGGCGTTCGCCGCGCTGATCGGAAAGCCGGCGGTGATGAAGCTCGCGCTGCGCACCGGTATGCCCATCCCCGTCCTGATGCGCTTCGTGGTCCGGCTTTTGGCCAACCTCACGGACCCGGCCGCCAAGGGCTTCGAGGACCGGGTGATCCGGGTCCTGGAATCACTGGTTCCGGCCACAACCAATACATCGCCCACCCCGGCAGACTCCAATCAGCGGTATCCGCAACAAAAAGTTAGGGTTAACCCGTGACCAACCCCGCAGACCACAGCTGGACGCACGCCGGACACGGCCTGCCGGACTCCGAACCCAGCCTGAACACCACCGCCATCGCCACCGGCCTGCAGCTGCCCGCGGGGTTCGCCGCCATCGCCGGGGATCCCGAGCTGGGACCGGCCATCACCACCAACCTGGCCCGGGTGGAGAAGAAGCTCCGCGAAGCGATCGCCAACTCGGATCCGCTGGCTGACGCAACGTCCCGCCATCTCGTGGAAGCCGGCGGCAAGCGCATCCGACCGCTGCTGACGCTTCTGTGCGCGCACCTCGGTGACGCGTCCCTACCCGCGGTGGTGCAGGCCGCCGTCGTGGTTGAACTGACGCACCTGGCAACGCTGTACCACGACGACGTGATGGACTCCGCCCCGTTCCGCCGCGGTGCTCCCACGGCCCACGAGGTGTGGGGCAACTCGGTGGCTGTCCTCACCGGAGATCTGATCTTCGCGCGTGCATCGATCCTGGTGTCCGAACTCGGCTCCCGCGCGCTGGGAATCCAGGCACGCACCTTTGAGCGGCTCTGCTTGGGCCAGTTGCACGAAACCGTGGGGCCGCGCCCGGACGAGGACCCAGTGGAGCACTACCTCTCGGTCATCGCAGACAAGACTGGTTCCCTGGTTGCTGCTTCCGGACAGCTCGGTGCCATCTTCGCCGGGGCCGACCCCGCCTACGAATCTGTGCTGGTGGAGTACGGCGAGAAGGTGGGCGTGGCCTTCCAGCTTGCCGACGACGTCATCGACGTGACGGGCATCAAGGTCAAGTCCGGCAAGTCCCCGGGTACGGACCTGCGCGAAGGGGTTCCCACCCTGCCGGTGCTGCTCCTGCGCAAGGCTGCCCTGGATGGTGACCAGTCCGCCGTCGAACTTTTGAAGCTGATTGACGGCGACTTGAGCTCGGATGAGGCACTGGCCGAGGCCGTTGCGGGCCTGCGGGAGCACCCGGTTACTGCCGAGTCCTGGATCGTTGCGCGCCAGTGGGCCAGCGAAGCCATCGCGGCGCTGGCCCCGCTGCCGGACGGCGTGGTCAAGGAATCGCTGTCCAACTTCGCGGTGGCTGTGGTGGACCGCGCCAGCTAGCCCTTTTCTGGGGAAGCCCGGCTCCGTGGGTGGCGCCGGGCTTCTGCTTTGCGTCGATTGCTCCGTACCTGCCCTTTTGGCCCGCCATAACGACCGGTGCGGAGCAATCGATGGGCTGGCGTTAAACGGGATAGCCCCGGTCCGCGGCAACGATACGAGTCATACGTTGCTGTGAACCGGGGCTATCTCTCCGTTCGCATCAGACCCGCCGGAGGCGTTTAGCGGATCCGTGAATAGTGTATGACAGATTTGTCATAAGATGCAAGTGCCTTGTTATTGACGCTGTCAAAACTTTCTCCCGCTGGGTTTCCCCACCTTTCGTCAACACCCAACCTGATTTCACGGCGGTTTGCAGCGACACACCGGTGGGGCCCCAAAAACCCGGGGAGATTCAGCGGGCTCTTTTCCACATAGAACCCTGCCGCCCTGCCGCCGCTGCCGCAGATTGGGTCTGCTGGCTCCATGGACCTGACCCGTTTCCTCAAACACGCCGGCTCCGTGGCCCGCACTTCCACTCTCCTGCAGGCCGGCTTCACGAACCGCAGCATCCGCAACGCAGTGGCGGCCGGTGAAATCCGCCGTCTTCGGCATGGGGTTGTTGCCCTGCCGGGCGCTCCAGCGGACTTAAAGGGCGCGGTCCTCGGGAACGGCCTGCTGACGTGCGCCTCCGCTGCGGTTCGTCGTGGACTCTGGGTGTTGCATGAACCGCAGGTCCTCCACCTGTTGTGCCGCCATGGGGGCCCCAAGGAGGCGGTGGTCCACAGGGAGTCCCTGGTTCCGCCCGATGGGCCGCGGCCGGTGGCAAGTACCACCGACGTCCTCATTCACAGCCTGCGTTGCCTTCCGCCGGTGGAAGCCGCCGTCATGGTGGAAAGCGCCGCGCGGCAAGGCGTGACCACCCTTGCCTACCTGCGGGAACGGTTGCCTGGTAACCGGAATGGCGCTGCCCGTCGGGTGCTTGACCTGGTGGACGGTACCGCGGACTCGCCTATCGAGGTAGTGGCCCGCATCCTTTTTCGCAGCGAGGGAATCCACACCGAGACGCAGGTGGAACTGCCGGGAATCGGCATCGTGGACTTCCTGCTGGAAGGATTCCTGATTGTAGAGATCGACGGCGGCACGCACCTCGAGCCGCGCCAGGTCAAGAAGGACAGGGCCAGGAACAACGCGAGCACTCTCACCGGCTATGCCGTGCTCCGTTATGGCTATGCAGAGGTGGTCTACAACCCGCAAAAGGTCATTGATGAGGTGTGGCAGGTGCTGCGCGGCAGGGTGGTGCGCTGAGATTCCCCGGGTTTCAACCAGAACCTCTGCGACACTCCGGCGAAATGGGAGTGACACGCCGCCGTACGGCCCAAAAGGTGGGGAAATTCAGCGGGGTGCAGCACAACCTGCAGTGGCAGGGAGGGGAAACCTAGTCCTCTGCGTCCTCGAAGGCCCACTCGAACATGTCGAACACGAACTCCGAGAACGTGCCCTCCTCGGACTTCCACTGCCCGCGGGCGTTGTTGCGCCGGTAGACGATGGGGTCCGGGATGCTGAGGTCGCCTACCCGGAAGCCCCAGGTGTATTCCTCTTCCTCATCCTCGAGGAACATCAGGAAGCCCTCGTCATCAACTTCGAGCTCGTCCGGGTCCCAGAAGTAGTGGTACGCCTCCATCAGGTCCTCGCAGCCGCCAAGGGCCAGATAGAACTCGCGCAGGACCAGGGGAATCTGGAATTGGTGGTCGGCGAGGGCCTTGTCCAGTTCTTCGGAGGACAGGCCGTCCTCTTCCTGCCATTCATCCTCGAGATACTTCGGAACAAGCGCACGGAATTTCTCGAGGAACATGTCAGTCATGTTCATATCCTAGCTAATCGCGGCCCTGCGATTCGCCGTTTTCAGCCCCTGCCCGGTGCCACCCGCGAACGGCCAGCGGGGCCTGCCAGGAGCGGCGCCAGGCCAGGACCCGGAACGTGAAAACCACGGCCGCGATGACTGCCGCGGTGAGCACGTTGAACACGCCCAGGACCCACAGCACGGCCGTCATTGCGGAACCCACAAACGCCGGCAGCGCATAGATGTCCCTGGGGTTGAACAGTTCCGGAACCTCATTGGCTGTGATGTCGCGCAGCAGGCCGCCGCCCACCGCCGTCGTCACCCCCAGGAGCACCGAGGCCACCGGGTTCAGGCCGGTGGACAGGGCCTTGAGGGTGCCGGTCATGCAGAACAGGGCCAGCCCGGCGGCGTCGAACAGGGTCAGCAGTGACGTGTACCGCTGGACGCTGGAGAACAGGAAGTACACCAGCACCGTGGCCAGCAGCGGCGGCACCAGGTAGGCAGGGTTGGTGAAGGCCGCGGGAACCACCGCAAGGATGATGTCCCGGATGACCCCGCCGCCCAGGCCCACCAGGGAAGCCAGCAGCAGGGACCCCACAATGTCGATCTGCTTGCGCGCCGCGAGCAGCGAACCCGAGACCGCAAAGAAGAAGACGCCCAGCAGATCCAGCCACACCGGCACGTTGTCAAAGGCGAATGTCATGGAGCGTCCCGGCAGTTTCAAAGAGGGCGGACAGGGCGGCTCCAACGTTACGCTAGCCCCTATGAACAGCCCCATCATGATCGCCTGCGCCCATGGGACGTCCAGCACACAAGGCGCCGCGGAGGTCAACGCCCTGCGCGATGGCATCGCCGCGCTCCGCCCGGGCCTCGACGTCCGGGAAGCCTACGTGGACGTCCAGCAGCCGGACCTGGTGGACGTGGTGGCGGGGCTGCCGGCGGGGGAGTCCGCCGTCGTGGTTCCCCTGCTGCTGAGCGTGGGCTACCACGTGAAGGTGGACATCGCGCGGGCGGTGAAGAGCCGGCCGGGCAGCGCGGCGGCCGCTCCGCTGGGCCCGGATCCCCGCCTGGCTGCGCTGCTGGACCAGCGGCTGCGCGAAGCAGGCGTGACGGACAACGACGTGATCGTCCTCGCCGCCGCAGGCTCGTCCAACCCCAAGGCTGCCGTCAGCGTCGAGGAGCTGCTGGGCCAGCTGCAGGAACTGCGGTCCAACCGGATGGTGGCCGCCTACGGTGCCTCCGCTCGGCCTTCAGTGCCCGACGCCGTCGCGATGCTTCGCGAGGAACTGGAGGGAGGTGCCGGGGCGGGGGAGTCCGCGGGGGCTGTCGACGTCGGCGGGCGCGTGGTGATTGCCTCCTACCTCCTGGCTCCGGGCTACTTCCACGACCAGCTCGCCAAGGCAGGGGCCGACGTCGTCACGGAACCCCTGCTGCCGTCCCCTGTGCTGGCGGAGATCGCGCTGGAACGGTACGACGCCGCCGTCGCGAAGGCCCGCGAAGCCGCCGCTTCAGCATCCGCTGGAACACCTGCCGCAGCAACGACGAAGGCCGCAGCAGCACCACCTTCGGATACACAGGAGGGGGCCTTCTTCAAGGCCGTCCGGCGTTTCGTGACGAAATATTTCCCTAGGTGACTCAACGTTTCCGGGCCTTTGTGACGCAATTCGGACGGGACCTACAGTCGATGCATGACTGATACAGCTCTAGCCGGAGCGTCCGCGGACACCGCCGCCCCGAAGCGCCCGGCCCGCCCGTCCCGACCCGCCGCAAAACCGCACGGGCAGTGGAAAGTGGACGGCAAAACGCCGCTGAACGCCAACGAAACCTGGAAACAGGAAGACGACGGCCTTAACGTGCGCGAGCGTATCGAGACCATCTACTCCAAAGAGGGCTTCGACGCCATCCCCGGCCAGGACCTGCATGGCCGGTTCCGCTGGTGGGGCCTGTACACGCAGCGCAAGCCCGGGATCGACGGCGGCAAGACTGCAACCCTTGAGCCGCATGAGCTCGAGGACAAGTACTTTATGCTCCGCGTGAGGATCGACGGCGGTGCGCTCACCACCGAGCAGCTGCGCGTCATCGGCCAGATCTCTGTTGACTTCGCGCGCGACTCGGCTGACCTCACGGACCGCCAGAACATCCAGCTGCACTGGATCCGGGTGGAGGACATCCCCGAGATCTGGAACCGCCTGGAAGGTGTTGGCCTGTCCACCACCGAGGCCTGCGGCGACGTTCCGCGCGTCATCCTGGGCTCGCCGGTGGCCGGCATCGCCAAGGACGAGATCATCGACCCCACGCCGCTGATCGAGGAGCTGGGGGAGCGGTTCATCGGCAACCCGCTGCTGTCCAACCTGCCGCGCAAGTACAAGACCGCGATCACCGGCCACCCCAGCCAGGACGTGGTCCACGAGATCAACGACTTCGGCCTGGTGGGAATGATCCACCCCGAGCTGGGAATCGGTTACGACCTGTGGGTGGGCGGCGCGCTTGCCACCAACCCGATGCTCGCCAAGCGCCTCGGGGCCTTCGTGAAGCCCGACCAGGCGGCTGACGTATGGCTGGGCGTCACCAGCATCTTCCGCGACTACGGCTACCGCCGCATGCGCACGAAGGCACGCCTGAAGTTCCTTCTGGCTGACTGGGGTCCGGAGAAGTTCCGCCAGATCCTCGAGGACGAATACCTGGGCTACAAGCTGGCCGACGGTCCTGCCGCGCCCAAGCCCACCACCCCCGGTGACCACATCGGCGTGCACGAGCAGAAGGACGGGAAGTTCTTCATTGGCGCCACCCCGCTGGCCGGCCGCCTGTCCGGTGCCCAGCTGGTCAAGGTCGCGGATACCCTCGAGGCCCGCGGCTCCTACCGGCTCCGCACCACCCCGCACCAGAAGCTCGTGGTCCTGGACGTCGAGAAGGACCAGGTCGATCCCCTGGTGGCCGAGCTGGACGCCCTGGGCCTGTCCGCCCGCCCGTCCGTGTTCCGCCGCGGCACCATTGCCTGCACCGGAATCGAGTACTGCAAACTGGCCATCGTGGAGACCAAGCACACGGCCGCCACCGCAGTGGCCGAACTGGAACGCCGCCTCGCGGACCTCACGGACTCGGGCCAGTTGCCGCAGGCGCTGTCGCTGCACATCAACGGCTGCCCCAACTCCTGCGCCCGCATCCAGACCGCGGACATCGGCCTCAAGGGCATGATGCTGCCAACACCCGACGGCGACCCCTCCCCGGGTTTCCAGGTCCACCTGGGCGGCGGGCTGGCTTCCAGCGACCGCGAGGAAGCAGGCCTGGGACGGACCGTCCGCGGCCTCAAGGTGTACGTGGACGACCTGCCCGACTACGTGGAGCGCGTAGTCCGCACCTTCGTGGCCCAGCGTGCCGAAGGCCAGACCTTCGCCGAGTGGGCCCATGCAGCAGACGAGGAGGCCCTCCAGTGAGCAAGCACGTTGCGCCCGTACCCATGCTCCGTTCGAAGGAAGAACTGAAGGCCCTCGCCGAGTCCGGTGCCGCCGAGCTCGGGTGGGACGCTCCCGCCCGCGACGTGATCGCCTGGGTGGAGCGCAACTTCGACCTGCCCGCCGTCGCCGTCGCCTGCTCCATGGCCGACGCCGTGCTGCCCGCACTGGTCGCGGACCAGCTGCCCGGCGTCGACGTCCTGTTCCTGGAGACCGGCTACCACTTCCCGGAAACCTACGCCACGCGCGACGAAGTGGCCGCGAACCTCCGCGTCAACGTGGTGGACGTGCTCCCGGAGAACACCGTGGAACAGCAGGACCGGCTCCTGGGCAAGGACCTCTTCGCCCGCGATGCCGCCCAGTGCTGCGCCCTCCGCAAGGTGGCCCCGCTGCGCCGCACCCTGGCCGGCTACGAACTCTGGTTCACCGGCGTCCGCCGCGACGAGGCCCCCACCCGCACCAACACCCCTCTGGTCACCTGGGACGAGGCCAACGGCCTGGTCAAGGTGAACCCGGTGGCCGCCTGGACGTTCGACCAGCTGGTCCAGTACTCCGACGACAATCTCCTGCCCGTCAACCCGCTGCTTTCCCAGGGTTACCCCTCCATCGGCTGCCAGCCCTGCACCCGGAAGGTGGCGCCGGGCGATGACCCCCGCGCCGGCCGCTGGGCAGGGAGCGACAAGACAGAATGCGGACTACACGTATGAGCACTCTCAACGACACTTTGGTTTCGACAGGCCCGGTTTCGACAAGCTCAACCTCCGAGCCGGTGATTGAGCCTGCCGAAATCTCCACGCGCCTCTCCAGCCTGGACACTTTGGAATCGGAAGCGATTCACATCATCCGCGAGGTTGTTGCCGAGTTCGAGAAGCCCGCGCTGCTGTTTTCCGGCGGCAAGGATTCCGTGGTGATGCTGCACCTGGCCACCAAGGCGTTCTGGCCCGGCAAGGTCCCGTTCCCCGTGCTGCATGTGGACACCGGCCATAACTTTCCCGAGGTTCTCGACTTCCGCGACCGTACGGTTGAGCGGCTGGGCCTGAAGCTCGTGGTCGGCTCCGTCCAGGAGTTCATCGACCGCGGCGAGCTGGCCGAGCGTGCCGACGGCACCCGCAACCCGCTGCAGACCGTCCCGCTGCTGGACGCCATCCAGCAGAACAAGTTCGACGCCGTCTTCGGCGGCGGCCGCCGGGACGAGGACAAGGCCCGCGCCAAGGAGCGCATCCTGAGCCTGCGCGACGAGTTCGGGCAGTGGGATCCGCGCAACCAGCGTCCCGAGCTGTGGAACCTGTACAACGGCCGGCACACCGTGGGCCAGCACGTCCGTGCGTTCCCCATCAGCAACTGGACGGAGCTGGACATCTGGCGCTACATCGAGCGCGAGAACATCGAGCTGCCCGGCCTGTACTACGCCCACGAGCGCGAGGTCTTCGCCCGCGACGGCATGTGGCGTGCGGTTGGCGAGGTCTCGCAGCCGCTGCCCCACGAGGACGTCATCACCAAGACGGTCCGCTACCGCACGGTGGGCGACATGTCCTGCACCGGCGCCGTGGAGTCCGACGCGTACACCGTGTCCGACGTGGTGGTTGAAGTCGCTGCCTCCACCCTCACCGAACGTGGCGCCACCCGCGCAGATGACCGCATCTCCGAGGCAGCCATGGAAGACCGCAAGAAGGACGGGTATTTCTAATGAGCACGATTGACACATCGGTGGTTGAGCCTGTCGAAACCCCTATTTCGGTAGGCTCAATCAACGAAGGCCTGCCCACCACTTTGTTCCGGTTCGCCACCGCGGGGTCGGTCGACGACGGCAAGTCCACGTTGGTGGGCCGCCTCCTTCACGATTCCAAGGCCATCCTGGCTGACACGCTCGACGCCGTGGCCCGCACCTCGGCCGACCGCGGCTTCGGCGGGGAAAAGGGCGGGATCGACCTGGCACTGCTGACCGACGGCCTGCGCGCGGAACGTGAACAGGGCATCACCATCGACGTGGCCTACCGCTACTTCGCCACGGACCGCCGCAGCTTCATCCTGGCCGACTGCCCCGGGCACGTTCAGTACACCAAGAACACGGTGACGGGCGCGTCCACTGCGGATGCCGTCGTCGTACTCATTGACGCCCGCAAGGGTGTGCTGGAGCAGACCCGCCGGCACCTGTCCGTGCTGCAGCTGCTGCGCGTGGCCCACGTGATCGTGGCCGTGAACAAGATCGACCTGGTGGACTTCAGCGAGTCCGTGTTCCGCGAGATCGAAGCCGACGTGCAGCGGGTGGGCCGCGAGCTGGGCCTCGGTTCAGATGGAATTGCCGACCTCCTGGTGGTTCCCGTCTCCGCACTCGACGGCGACAACGTGGTGGAGCGCTCCGAGCGGACGCCTTGGTACACCGGCCCCGCGCTGCTCGAGGTCCTCGAAACCCTCCCGGCCGCCGATGAACTGGAAAGCCACCTGGAGAGCTTCCGCTTCCCGGTGCAGCTGGTCATCCGGCCGCAGGGCGCCCTGGCTCCCGACGCCGTGGCCGCCGGCCTGGATGTGGAGGCCTACCGCGACTACCGCGCGTACGCCGGCCAGATTACCGAAGGCTCGGTCAAGGTGGGGGACAAGGTCTCCGTCCTGACCCCCGGCCAGGGTCCCCGCACCACCACCGTGGTGGGCATCGACTTCGCCGGCGGCTCGCTGGAGGAAGCCGCCGCCCCGCAGTCGGTGGCGATCCGCCTGGCGGAGGAATTCGACGTCGCCCGCGGTGACACCATCGCCGCCGCCGGAACCGTCCGCGAGGCTTCGGCGGACCTGTACGCATCGCTGTGCTGGCTGTCCCCGAAGCCGCTCCGCGAGGGCGCCAAGGTACTCGTCAAGCACGGCACCCGCACCGTTCAGGCCCTGGTACGCAGCGTTGGCGGCAAGCTGGATCTGGCCACCTTCAAACTGGAACCGGCGTCAACGCTTGAACTAAATGACATCGGCAATGCGCAGCTCCGGCTCGCCGCGCCGCTGCCGCTCGAAAACTACCTGCACCACCGCCGCACCGGTGCGTTCCTGGTGATCGACCCGCTGGACGGCAACACCCTGGCCGCGGGCCTGGTCAAGGACCACCCCGGCGACCACGAGGACGAGCGCTACTCGATCTGACTGACGCCCGATTCGCTGGAAAGCTGCAGGGTCGCCGTACCGGTACGGCGAGCCCGCAGCTTTCCGGCGATTTCGCGGTTTACCAGCCCGGCCAGCTTGGAGAAACCTGCGGGGCTCCCCGTGTTGCCGAGGCTCATGCGGGTCCCGCCGTCGTCGTCCGTCCAGGTGTAGGTGGTGTGCATGGGGAACGGTTCCTGGGCGGTGCGCATCACCAGCTTCTCGCCCGGAACGTACTCCACGAACTCATAGGTGCAGTTCAGCTCCCGGCCGAGGAACTTGGCGGTGAACGCCACTTTTGAGCCGGCTCCCACCGGATCCGCGGTCAGGCGTTGGGACTTATGGATGTTCGCGTACCACTTCGGCGCGTTATCGGGGTTGGCCGCGTAGTCCGCCACCTCGGTCCGGGGCCGGTTGATGTGGATTTGGGTCTGGACGCTCACCATGGTTCCGTCTCCTTCTCCGGCGCCGAAGTGACGCCAGGGGTTAGCCTAGGAGTCACGTTAGTCCTCGTTTTGCGCGGAGGCGAAGCATGCAAACCATCAGCCCCAAGCTCCTGAACTGGGCTTCGATCCTGGATGACCAGACGCGGGAGCAGGCCGTGATGACCGCCGGGCTGCCGTTTATCTATCCCCACCTGGCGCTGATGCCGGACGCGCACCTGGGCAAGGGCGCCACCGTGGGCTCGGTGATCCCCACGCTGCACGCCATCATCCCTGCGGCGGTGGGGGTGGACATCGGCTGCGGCATGATTGCCGTCCGGACGCAGTACTCGCTGGCGGACCTTCCGAAGGACCGCAAGAAGCTCCGTGAAAACATCGAGCGCGTCGTTCCGCTTTCCGCGGGGCACAACAACAGGACTGTTTTGCCTACCGCCGAGCCGCGGATCGCTGAACTGAAGCAACTGGCGGCGAAATCCGGGTTCAACCCCGCCCAGTACGTGGCCAAATGGGAGCTGCAGCTGGGGTCCCTTGGCTCGGGAAACCACTTCATCGAGGTCTGCGCCGATGAGGCCGATGCAGTCTGGCTGTTCCTGCACTCCGGTTCACGCGGCATCGGCAACAAGATCGCCCAGAATCACATCGGCGTCGCCCAGCACGTGTCGCGGAAAAACCAGATCCGCTTGCCCCACCCTGACCTCGCCTACCTCGACGAGGGCACGCCACAGTTTGACCGCTACATGGCAGAGCTGCGATGGGCCCAGCACTTCGCCCTCCTGAACCGGGAGGAAATGATGGACCGCGTCAGCGCCCAGTTCGGCCACTGGGTGGGCGGCCGCGTGCAGGAACGCGAACGGATCAACTGCCACCACAACTTCACCCAGCAGGAGACCCACTACGGCAGGTCCGTCTGGGTGTCCCGGAAAGGCGCAATCCAGGCCGGGCCCGGTGATCCCGGACTTATCCCAGGTTCCATGGGGACGGCGTCGTACGTGGTGGAAGGCCTGGGCAACCCCGCATCCCTGAACTCCTCGCCGCACGGCGCCGGCCGGGAATACTCCCGCAACGCCGCCCGCAGGACCTTCACCCTGGACGAGTTGAAGAAGGCCATGCGCGGGATCGAGTTCCGGGCTTCGGAGGCGTTCATCGACGAAATCCCGGCCGCCTACAAACCCATCGACCAGGTGATGCAGGACGCCGCCGACCTCGTTAAGGTCCGGCACAAGCTTCGGCAACTGATCAACGTCAAGGGCAACTGAAGCCGCTTCAGTGCTCACTCCCGGTCCGGTTTCCTCCTCAGGGCAGCCTGCAGGAGGTAGGCGGTCTGCCGGCTGCACTGGTTGATCCGCCGGAGGTGGGCCGCGGCCAGATGGGGAAGCGCCACGGCCGGATCAGCATTGAGGATGTCGTAACGCAGGGCCTGTTCGAGATTGATGGCCAGGCCCGCCAGCCGTTCGGCCCCGACCATTTCGCTGGACGTCTTGAGGCTGAGGACAGCATCCATGGCTCCCGTGACGTCGCCTGTGGTGAGGGCCTGCCGCAGCTTCTCGTTCCGTTCCGGCAGTAGGGCAATGAAGTTTTGCACGAACACTTTCCAGACACCCTCATCGTCTTCGAGTTCTTCGCGCAGCCTTTCGAGGACTGACGGGTCCAGTAGCGGTGCGTAACCGTTGCCCTGGATCACGGCTGCGCTCCGCGATCAGGCTGCGCGCCTGGCACAACCATCTGACACAAATGCCTGGAAAGCTCGATACCCATGACGTGCCCCTGAAAGTCAATCCATCCATGAGCCTCCCAGCAGGACTTTTTATGGACGCTACGGGGGAGGGGACCCGGAAACACGAGTAGTGAGTACTCGAATGTTGTGCACATTGGGCAACGCGGACTCCAAGTGTTGCGGGGGACGCTGGCGGAATGTGACGCTAGATGAACCTGCGTGACCCCCCGTTTCCGCTTCATTGAACGGGTTTGGGTCACTCCCTATGGTGAAACAATGACTAGTTCCAAGCCCGGGATGACCCGCATCGTGGCAGGCGAAAGCGCAGTTCCCCCGCGCAAGCGTGCCGTCGAGGCTGCCCTGGCCATTGGGCTGGTCCTGCTGATCGCCCTCGGCGCCGTGGTGGCTTCCACCGTGTCCCGCAATACCGAGGCTCAGGCCGTTGAACCCACTCCCGCCGCGGAACTGAAGCTGGGCTACTTCGGCAACGTCACGCACGCCCCGGCACTGGTGGGCATCAAGGAGGGCTTCCTGGCCGAAGCCCTGGGCAGCACCGTGCTGAGCACCGAGACTTTCAACGCAGGTCCGGCAGCCATTGAGGCGCTGAATGCCGGCGCGATCGACGCCGCGTACATCGGCCCCAACCCGGCCATTAACTCCTTCGTCAAGAGCCAGGGTGAGTCCGTCAGGATCGTTGCCGGGGCTGCCGCCGGTGGCGCGCAGCTGGTGGTCAAGCCGGAGATCAACTCGGCTGCGGGCCTCTTGGGCAAGACCCTCGCTTCCCCGCAGCTGGGCGGGACGCAGGATGTTGCCCTCCGCGCCTGGCTCGCGTACCAGGGTTACAAAACCAGCGTGGACGGCAGCGGCGATGTCGCCATCAACCCCACCGAGAACGCGCAGACCTTGAAGCTGTTCCAGGACGGAAAGCTCGACGGCGCGTGGTTGCCTGAACCATGGGCGTCACGCCTGGTGCTCCAGGCCGGAGCGAAGGTGCTGGTGGACGAAAAGGACCTGTGGGACGGGACCGGGACCGGCAAGCCCGGCGAGTTCCCCACTACTGTCCTGATCGTGAACCAGAAGTTCGCGGCGGACCACCCGGACACAGTGAAGGCGCTCCTGGCCGGGCATGCAAAGTCGGTGGCATGGCTGAACGAAGCGCCCGCCGAGCAGAAGGCCGCCGTCATCAACTCGGCCCTTCAGGAATCAGCAGGCGCGGCCCTGGCGGATGACGTCCTCGCCCGATCCCTCACCAACATCACCTTTACCCTGGACCCGCTGGCCGGAAGCTACCCCCGGCTGCTGGAGGACGGCGTGGAGGCGGGCACCACCAGGCAGGCCGACATCAACGGACTCTTCGACCTCCGGCCGCTGAACGACGTCATCGAAGACGGCGGCAGCGGTGCGGCTCCGATTTCCGCCGCCGGCCTCGGCCAAGACTGACCCCCTCACCCACCTACATAAGGACGGCACCATGCCAGTCGTACTGGAAAACCTGGGCAAGCGCTTCGGCGACGGCGCCCCGGTGCTGGACGACGTCAACGCCAACATCGGCCAGGGCGAGTTCGTCGCCCTCCTCGGTGCCTCCGGCTGCGGCAAATCCACCCTGCTGAACATCATCGCGGGACTCGAGGCGCCGACGTCGGGCGCCCTCGAAGTGCCCAGTGACGGTGCCGCGTTTATGTTCCAGGACGCCGCCCTGTTCCCCTGGCTCACTGCCCGGGAGAACATCGAACTCGCCCTCAAGCTGCGCGGCATGGGCAAGGCCGAGCGCAAGGCGAAGGCGCAGGAGCTCCTCGAGCTGGTGCACCTCGGCACCGCGGGGGACAAACGCCCGCACGAGCTGTCCGGCGGCATGCGCCAGCGCGTGTCCCTGGCCCGGTCGCTGGCGCAGGACCGGCAGCTGCTGCTGATGGATGAGCCGTTCGCCGCCCTGGACGCCATCACCCGCGACCTGCTGCATGACGAACTGGAGCGCATCTGGAAGGAAACCGGGCGGACCATCGTTTTTGTGACCCACAACGTCCGCGAAGCTGTTCGGCTGGGACAGCGCGTGCTGCTGCTGTCCTCCCGCCCAGGCCGCGTTGTCCAGGAATGGGCAGTCACCGAGGAACACCGAACCGACGCCGGGCTTGCCGGCCAGCTGACCGGGGTCATCACCGCCCGGCTGCGTGAGGAGATTCGCCGCCATGCCAAGTAAGTCCCTGTCCGGCTCCGCGCCCTCCGCGCCGGATGCCGCCCCGGTGGTTGAGCCTGTCGGAACCACGATTTCGACGAGCTCAATCACGGGCCAGCCTGAAGCCCGGCACGTCCACGCCGCCCTGACACGCACCTCCACCGGTCGGGAGGACCTGCGGGAACTTGAGTCCGGGCTTGACTCGTTGCAGTCCGACGCCGACCGCAAGCACCGGATCGATTGGAGCCGCGTGCTCCTGCCCATCGCCGCCCTGGTGGCCCTGGTGCTCATCTGGCAGTTCTACGTCTCACTCGGGGTGAAGCGCCGCGACCTGGTGCCCGGTCCGCTGGACGTGATGACCCAAATGGGCATCCTCTGGAACGACGGCAAGCTCCAGGAAGCCGTCTGGACTTCCATGCAGCGCGGGGTTGTCGGGTTCCTGATCAGCGTGGCTATCGCAACTCCTGTGGGTCTGCTGCTCGCCCAGGTTGCACCGTTGCGCAGGGCCTTCGGTCCGCTGATTTCCGGCCTGCAGGTGCTGCCGTCCGTGGCGTGGGTTCCGGCAGCCATCATCTGGTTCGGACTCACGGACGCCACCGTTTATTTCGTGATCTTTATGGGCGCCATTCCATCCATCATCAACGGGCTCATTTCCGGGGTGGACCAGATCCCGCCGCAGTATCGACGGGTGGGTACCGTCCTGGGTGCATCGCGGCTGCAGATGGCGCTGCAGATCATCCTGCCCGCCGCGCTGCCCGGATACCTGAGCGGCCTCAAGCAGGGCTGGGCCTTCTCCTGGCGCTCGCTCATGGCTGCGGAAATCATCGCGGTGGGCGGCACCATCGGCTTCGGCCTGGGCTCGCTGCTGGACCAGGGCCGCGTGCTGTCCGACATGACCGTGGTGATGGCGGCAATCCTGCTGATCCTTGCCGTCGGCATCCTGATCGAGCTGCTGGTGTTCGCGCCCATAGAGAAGCGCCTCCTGCGCAGCCGCGGCCTCCTGTCCGGCAGCACCCGCTAAGCACTGTTTCCCTCAACGCGGGGTCAGATAGAGCCCATCAACCACTGGTTGAGGGGCTTTATCTGACCCCGCGTTGTATTTCGCTGGCAGACTGGCCCCATGACCGCCAGTTTTGTGTGCCGAACCGAAAGCTCCCTTCCGCCGGAGCGGCTGTTCGACCTGGCTCGGAGCATCGACCTCCACTTGGACTCGCAGGAGCACAGTGGGGAACGTGCAGTCGGAGGTGTGACCTCCGGGCTTATCGGCGAGGGCCAGGACGTGACGTGGCGGGCGCGGCACCTCGGGCTTCCGCTCACCATGACGAGCCGGGTCACCGAGTTCACATTCCCCAGCAGCTTCACGGACGAACAGATCCGCGGGCCGTTGAAGTTCTTCCGCCACGTCCATGAATTCGAGGCCACGCCCGGGGGCTGCATCATGACCGACCGGGTGGAGTTCACGGCGCCGTTCGGGTTCGTGGGCCGGACGGCAGAGAAGTTGGTCGTGCGCCCGTACCTGCAGCGGCTCATCCGGGACCGCGGGCGGTTCCTCGCGGACAGGCCGTAGCGGTCCAGGCTATGTGACGCAGCGTTACCTTGCGTGACCTGTTGTTGCTCGGCCTTTGTGGGCGATTGTGACGCGGCCCTACCGTTGATTCATGGCAATTCAGGATATTTACCCCACAGCGCTGCGGTTATTGGGCCGCGCCGTGCTGGTGGTGGGCGGCGGCCCGGTGGCTGCCCGCCGCGCCAAGGGGCTGCTCGACGCCGGTGCCCGGGTCACCGTCGTGGCTCCGGTTGCCTCCGCCGCACTTCAGGAACTGGCAGACGCCGGCCTCCTCACCTGGGAAGCGCGCCCTTACCTTCCAACCGATGTCGACGGCGTGTGGTTCGTGCAGACCGCCACCGGCAATTCGGAGGTGGACGCCCAGGTCTCAGCCGACGCCGAGGCGCAGCGCATCTGGTGCGTCAACGCCTCAGACCATGAAGCCTCCGCCGCCTGGACCCCCGCCGTCGCAGAGGTGGACGACGTCAAGATCGCCGTAAACGCCGGCGGAGACCCGCGCCGCGCCATGGCCGTCCGGGACGCCGTCGCCACCGCCCTCGAAACCGGGGACCTGCCGCTTCGCCGCCGCCGGGCGGCCCGCAACGGCTCAGTTGCCCTCGTAGGTGGCGGTCCCGGCGATACCGGCCTCATCACCGTCCGTGGCCGCCGGCTCCTGGGCCAGGCCGACGTCGTCGTGGCAGACCGCCTGGGCCCCCGCGAACTCCTGAAAGAGCTGGCTCCGGACGTCCGCGTCATCGAAGTGGGCAAGACTCCCGGCCACCACCCCGTGCCGCAGTCAGAGATCAACCGGATCCTCGTCGAGGAAGCCTTGAACGGCCACCGCGTGGTCCGGCTCAAGGGCGGCGACCCGTACGTGCTGGGCCGCGGCGGCGAGGAAGCCGAATACTGCCGGCAGCACGGCGTCGAGGTTGAGGTGGTTTCCGGCGTCACGTCCGCAATCTCCGTTCCTGCCGCCGCCGGTATCCCGGTGACCCATCGCGGCCTCGCCAAGGGCTTCAGCGTGGTGACGGGCCACGAGGAACTCTCCGAGGTTCCGGCCCGCCCGGACCACACCGTGGTGCTGCTGATGGGTGTGGGCCAGCTGCGCGAATCCGCGTCCGCCCTGGGCAAAGCCGGCCTGCCTGCCGGCACCCCGGTTGGTATCGTAGAGAACGGCTACCTGCCGAACCAGCGCGTCACTATCGGCACGCTCGGTTCCATCGCGGACCAGGCGGAAGCCGTGGGTGTGGCCAGCCCGGCAGTCATAGTCATCGGTGACGTGGTGCGCGTGAGCCCGTTCGCGCCGTCGCACTTCAAAACCGCCGACTACGGCACCACCACCCCGAACAGCCCCCGCAAGACCGTCCTCACCACCTGAAACCCATCGACTGCTCCATAACTGCCGTTATGAGCGTTCAAAACGGCAGTTACCCAGCAGCCGATGCAGAAGAAAAGGAACACAGCCGTGTCATCAAGCACCACCGTAGGTTCTGCCGAACGTCCGCTGCGCGTCGCCGTCGTGGGCTCCGGCCCGGCAGGCGTGTACGCCGCGGACATCCTCACCAAGAGTGAAGCCGTCAAGAGCGGCGAGCTGACCGTGAGCATCGACCTCTTTGACCGCTACCCGGCACCCTACGGCCTGATCCGCTACGGCGTGGCCCCGGACCACCCCCGCATCAAGGGCATCGTCAACGCCCTGCACAAGGTCCTGGACCGCGGCGACATCCGCTTCTTCGGCAACGTGGACTACGGCACCGACCTCACCATCGAGGACCTGCGCACCCACTACGACGCCGTCATTTTCGCCACCGGCGCCATCAAGGACGCGGACCTGAACATTCCCGGCATCGAGCTGGACGGTTCCTACGGCGGCGCGGACTTCGTCTCCTGGTACGACGGCCACCCCGACGTCCCGCGCGAATGGCCGCTGGAGGCCAAGGAAATCGCCGTGATCGGCAACGGCAACGTGGCCCTGGACGTGGCCCGCGTCCTGTCCAAGCACGCCGACGACCTTCTGGTTTCAGAGATTCCGGAGAACGTCTACGCCGGCCTGAAGAACTCGCCCGTCACGGACGTGCACGTCTTCGGCCGCCGCGGCCCGGCCCAGGTCAAGTTCACCCCGCTGGAGCTGCGCGAGCTGTCCCACTCCAAGGACGTGGACATCATCCTGTACCCGGAGGACTTCGAGTTCGACGAGGAATCAGACCGCCAAATCCAGACGAACAACCAGACCAAGACCATGGTGGGCACCCTCACCAACTGGATCGCCGAGCAGCCCGAGGACCTCTCCGAGCTGAAGGCTTCCCGCCGCCTGCACCTGCACTTCCTGCACAGCCCGGTGGAGATCTATGACGACGCCGAGACGCCGGGCAAGGTGACCGGCATCAAGTTCGAGCGCACCGAGCTGGACGGCACCGGCAACGCCCGCGGCACCGGCGAGCTCGTGGACTACCCGGTTCAGGCCGTGTACCGCGCCATCGGCTACTTCGGCTCGGCCCTGCCGGAGATCGAGTTCGACCACAAGAAGGGCGTCATCCCGAACGACGGCGGCCGCGTCCTGGACGCCGCCGGCGCCCACGTGCCGGGCATCTACGCCACCGGTTGGATCAAGCGCGGACCCGTCGGCCTGATCGGCCACACCAAGGGCGACGCCCTTGAGACCGTGACCTACCTGCTGGAAGACCGCGAAAACCTTCCGGTCGCCGCCGTTCCCGCGGCAGACGCCGTCGTGGAACTCCTCGACTCCCGCGGCGTGAAGTTCACCAGCTGGGAAGGCTGGCTGGCACTGGACGCCCACGAGCTCGCCCTCGGCGCAGCTGCAACCGAGGCCGGCGGCTCGCACGGTGTTGAGGTCAAGCGTGAGCGCATCAAGGTGGTGCCGCGCGAGGACATGGTTTCCATCTCCCGCGACGGTGTAGCAGCGCAGGTCTAGGGCTTTTCCGGGCCGCTCAGCGTTCGTCCTCCGGGCGCGGATACAGGGCATGCAGTAACGGTGCACGGAAAATGGGATGGGCATTTCTGCCCATCCCATTTTTTTGCCCTCTGAAGTACATTCATTGGACAAACACTTACCTGCTTTGGGGAAGCATGGTTGAAAACTCCTACGCGGGAAACGTGGGCCAGTTGCTGCAGCTTCGGGCCAACCCCGGGTAGCCAAACCCGCACTGGCTTACCAAACCCACCCTGGCTTAACAGTTGCCCGCCCTGCCGCCCTTAGAGGTCGCGGGGCAGCCCAAAGCCTGCGACCGCGCCCTTTCAGCCCAGCCTCGCCCACATACCTCCACCAAAGGAAGATCCATGAGTCACCCCAGTTACCCTCAGCCGCCCCGGAACGGGCCGGCAGCTCCCCCGGTCCCGCCTGCAACACCGAGCTTTGACGGGCAGTACCAGGGAGGACCGCGGGGCGGATACCAGCCAGGCTCCTCTTTTGGACACATTCCCTATGCCACTGGTCCGGGAAAGTCCTTCATGACCACCTGGCTTTTGTCGCTCCTGCTCGGCACCTGGGGTGTGGACCGTTTCTACCTCGGCAAGATCGGCTCCGGCGTCGCCAAGCTGCTGACGCTGGGCGGGTTGGGAATCTGGGCCATCGTTGACCTGATTATCACTTTGACCGGCAACACCAGGGACAAGGATGGTCGCCCGCTGGAAGGCTACCCGGAGAACAAGAAGAAGGCCTGGATCATCACCGGCGTCGTCTGGCTTATCGGCATGGTCATCGGAACCTTCTACATGATCCTGTCCTTTACGATGCTCTCTGCAGCACTTGAGGGGCGGAACATTCCGGTGCCGCCGTCGAACCCCTCAGTGACCGAAGCAGCACCGCAGCCCTCGTCCTCGGGAACTGCCAGCGATGCGACCTCCTTCGTGGTCACAGTATCCGAAGGCGACAATGTGAAGGTGGGCGTCATCGACTCGGTCTACGTCACCGAGATTCCCGGAATGTCCTATATGAAACCGGCAAACGGAGGGTTCCTCGCCATCAACGTTTCGTGGGAGACGCTCTCCGGTACCAGCCTGGCCAGCGCCTCAAACTTCGAGGCCTACGACGCGGACGGCAACGAGGGCGAAGGGATCTACCTGGAAGAAGGGCTTGATGGCCTGCCCACCGAGGAAGTTGCCGCCGGTGATGTTCGCCAGGGAGTGATCGTGTTCGACGTCAGGAAGGGCCCCACCACGATCGTGGTCAACGACGCCTCCGGCGACCAGGCATCCACCTTCAGCCTGACCCCCCAGTAGCTGATCCAGAGAAAAACCCGCGGCGCCATCCGGCGCCGCGGGTTTTCTCGCTTGTGTTCCGCTTCAAGGCTGGGTCCAGTTAACTCAGGTGCGCTACTTCCCGGCTCCGCCTGCCGCCATCAGCTCCAGCCGCTTGAGCGTCTCGCGGTTGCGCATGGTGATCATGGGGTCCCGCAGGACCTTTGGCACCCTCTTGCCGGGCCCGCGGATGGCATCTTCCGCCAAGGTGACGAGGCATTGGTTGCCCTGGTCCTGGAGCGTGATCAGCACCTTGGCCTCGCCCAGCGGCCAGCCGCGCGCCACCAGTTCCAGTGACTTCTCCGGTTCGGCAGCGGTCACACGGGTGCTGTCGTTGATCACCAGCGGCCAGGCGCCCACGGAGTGGTGGAGGCGCGATCCGGCCTGCGGCCAGGTGTCATCCACGGCGCGGATCCGTGAGGCACCCACCACCCAGCCGGAGTAGAGCCAGCCATCGGAAATGACCCGCCAGACATCGGCGGCGGGGGTGTTGAACAGCTGTGACACGGTGGACATGGTGTTCCTTCCTGTGGTGGCTGGGCCGGGCTGGTTGCTTGCTGTTTCCGGACGTCCGACGGCGGAATGCTCGACGGCGGCGCGGACGGCAGCGTACGGCGCGGGCTGCTGTGCGGCCCGGTACGAGCCCTCCCGCAGGCGGCGGGTCCACGCGTAGGCTTGCGCGCCGTGCGGCTGGTTTTCGAGCGGATTGAAGCGCAGGGGAGTGTCGGCCGGTTCCGGGCTGGCCTGCAGCCTCAGTTCGCCGCACTGCTGCCACGGACCTGCCGTTTTGGCCCAGTACAGTCCGAGAACCCAGCGGCCGGAGATCACTGATCCGCCGGGCAGGCTGATAGTCCGCAGCCCCAGCAGCACGGGTCCGTTCCGGCCGCGGTAGGGCATCAAGGTAGTGAAGGTGGCGGAGGGAACGTCCAGTTTGGGCTGGAGCAGGAACCGTCCCGGAAGATTCCAGCCGGTGGAGGACAACAGCACGTCGACAGCTCCGCCGCCTGAAGCTCCGCCGCCTGAAGCTCCGCCGCCTGAAGCTCCACCGCCTGAAGCTCCGCCGTCGGACGGCGTGAGACGAAGGGCGAGGCCCAGGACATCCGGAAGCCGGGACGGCAACCCCGCTGAACGCGAGAAGCGTGCCTCGACGGAATCGGTGCCCGGCGCGTCGAGCCAGTCCACGCCGCTGGGACCGCCGGAGTTCCCGGTCCGGGTCAGTTCTCCGGTGAGGCCGACGCCCTTCGGATGGATGGGCCGGACGGGCCGGGCCACTTTGAGGACCCGGAACAGGCCGGCAAAGGCACGTCCGGCCGTCTCCGAAATTCCCGGCGCATCGTCACGCGGCCCCGCACCGCGGCGTTGTGGGTGGTCCTGCAGCAAGTGCGTCATGCTTCCTTCCTACCCAGAAACACGTGGAACTACATCCGCCCGAACCGTGAGCGGATGAGGGCGAAAATTCCGTAGGCAATGAATCCTGCCCCAATGGCGACCAGCAGGTACGGGCCGAACGGGTGGTCGCGGAGGGCCTTGAGGCTGCCGTCCAGTCCGGTTGATTGGTTGGGGTCGTGTTTGGCGGCGGCGATCACAAAAAGCAGCCCGGTGAGGCCCAGGGCCGCGCCTTTGGCGATATGGCCCGAAACACCAAGGCCGTCGATGAGCCGGCCGCGCCGTGTCCCGTCAAAGTGGAAGAGCTCTTCCTTGAAGCCGCGGCGGACGCCCTTGAACACGAAGTAGATGCCGATCCCGATGATGGTCAGGCCCAGTGCCACCAGCGCCCACAGTCCCCAGGGGGTGGCTATCAGGGAGGCACTGAAATCCTTCGTGCTCTCGCTGGAGTCGCCTCGCAGCCCGACGGCGAAACCGGCGAAGCTGAGGCCAACACTGCCGTAGGCGATGGCGAGAAAGCCGGAGGAGATCAGCTTGGACAACCGCTCCTTGCCGGACTTGCGGCGGACCCGCAGGGTGGCCTCGCTGGCTTGCCACAAGGCGAGGCCCGTGCACGCGGCCACACAAGCCCACATTACAGCGGGCCCCCATGTGTTGGCCGCGAGTTGTTCAATGGCGCCTGTGGGTTCAGCCTCCCCGGGCTGGCCGAAAGCAACAGCAATGGCGATGGCCCCGATAATAACGTGCAATAGCGCCATGACGGCGAATCCGGCCCGTGCCAGGACGTCAAGGGCCGGATGGTTCGAGGCCTCCTCGACGGCGTCTGCGGCCTGGCTCAGGGTGGAATCGCTGTCCGACATCAATCAGCCGTTCATGGGCCCTTCGGCGCGGATCTTCTCCGCGCCCGGTCCCTCCACGTGGACCGTGCAGCGGACCACCAGTTGTCCGGGGGCATTCTCCAGCTCCACCAGGGAATCGTGTCCACTCAGCACAGTGAAGACTTCGGAGCCTGGCACCACGGCCACTCCCTTGGCTTCCGCAGTGGCCCGGGCATTGCCGAACGCCTCGCGCTGAAGCCCTTCCACGTACCTGCCCTCATCTTCACGGGCGGGGTCACCAAAGGCCCAGCCGAACAAACTCCCAGTAGTTCCCATGCCGTTGATATTACGCGGTCTGCCCGAGCAAGACGGGCTTTCGTAACATTAGTAAGTGTGCTTACCATGGGCGGACCATGACCTTGATGGGACACGGCAAGTAACGTCCGCAGGCACGGCATCTCAACCAGTTCAACGTTAGGAATGCACATCATGGCAGGAAATCTTATTGCCCGGTCAGTTCACGACCTGACGGCAGCGGCATGGTTCGGTGGGTCCCTGATGGGTGCCATCGGGCTGAACGGTGCAGCGGCAGCGGCCAGGGATTCGTCCGAGCGGACCCGGCTTTCCAGCGTGGGCTGGATGAAGTGGGCCCCCTTCCAGACTGCTGCGTTCGCCTCCCACCTGGTGGCGGACCTCGCCATCGCCTGGGAGAACAAGGAACGCATCGCCAAACAGGAAGGCGTTGCCCGGGACACGGTGATCAAGACTGCCGTGACGGTGGTGGGCGCTGCCGTGACGCTGTACTCCGGCATCCTCGGCAAGAAGGTGGAGAAGCTTGCGGACCAGGGCGCCGAGGGTGCCACGGAGCCGCGGCCGGATGCTTCGGATGAACTGAAAGCGGCCCAGCAGCAGCTCAAGGTGCTGCAGTGGGTCATCCCCGCCTTCGCCGGACTGGTGGTCATCCTCGGCGCAAAGCACGGCGAGATGCAGCGGCCCAAGAACGTGTTCGCGGGCCTGCGGCGGTAGTTTTCAGGCTTCCGCAACGGCGGGCAACGCAAGACGCACGACGACGGTCCGGCACCCAGGTGCCGGACCGTCGTCGGTTCCGCTTCCTCAAACCGGATGTGTGTCCCGCCGAAGCACTAGACCGGCTGGCTGTTCGGCGGCGGCAGGTCCGGGTTCATGTCCGCCAGGTTCGGATCCTCCGCCGTCCACACCTGGATGATGGCCCAGACGACGGCGGCCAGGGGCACGGAAAGCACCGCACCTACGATGCCGGCGAGGATGGTGCCGGCGGTCAGTGCCATCAGGATCACCAGGGCGTGGAGCTGCAGTGACTTGCCCATCACGACCGGTTGCAGGAGGTCGCCTTCGAGTTGATTGACCGCCACCACCACTGCCACCACGATCAGGGCCACCACCGGGCCGTTCGCAACCAGGGCCACCAGGGCGGCCAGGATGCCGGCAATGGTGGCTCCCACCAGTGGAATGAACGCGGTAATGAAGATAATGATGGCCAGCGGGAACGCCAGGGGAACCTGCAGGATCAGCAGCGCCGCGCCGATGGCCACCGTGTCCACCAGCGCCACGATGGCGGTGCCGCGCACATACCCGCCCAGCACCTCGAGGGTCCGGCTCCCCACCCGGCGCAGCTTCGCTTCCCGCCGCCCGCTGAACGGCCGCAGCAGGAAATTCCAGATCTTTGCGCCGTCCTTGAGGAAGAAGAACAGGATGACCACCATCAGGCTGGCCCCGGCGATGAATTCGGTGACCACGGAAAGGCCGGTGATGGCGCCGGAGCGGACCTGGCTGCTGGACGCAAACTGCACGATTCCCTCCCGCGCCTGGTCCAGCTGTTCCTGCTCGATGGGAACCGGGCCGGTCAGCAGGAACTGCTCCAGCTGATCCAGCCCGGACGACGCCTGCCGGGCCAGCTCGCCCCACTCGTTGCGGACCGAAAGGTAGATCACGGCGGAGATGCCGGCGAGTAATGCCAGTAATGCCACGAAGGCGATGCCGGTAGCCACTCCGCCGGGAAGTCCGCGGCGCCGGAGCATGTTGACGAATGGCCCGATCGCCGCGGCCAGGATCAACGCGATCAGGATCGGGATGACCAGGAGCTTGATCTGCATCAGGGCGTACACGGACGCCACGGCAACCGTGAGGATCAGCAGGACTTGGGCCGAGCGGGTGGCCACCCTGCCCAGCCCGTCGGTCCAGAGCGTGCCGGGCTGTTTAGCTTCCCGTTTCTTCGTGGCCGGGGCCGGGACCGGTACGTGCGGGGTCCGCACGGTGTCGGTGCCCGGCACCTGTTCGGTCTGGCGGGTTCGCGCCATGGGGACTCCTCGTTCATCCGCGGATGCCTTGGGTGTCGCGGATGCGCACGCCAGGGAGACAACCTTCGTCAGATAGTAAGCCTACTGATCGATTAGGGAGGGGCGAAACCCCGTGGCCGGATCGTTTCCTCCGATAGCGAGCCGGGCTATGCCGCCAGCCACTCCGCGCAGGAGTTCAGGTTCCGGTTGACGGTGGCTACGGCAGCATCCTCATCCCGCTGCTCAATGGCCATCAGCAGGAGATCGTGCCCCTCGTGCTGGAGCCCATCGAATCCCGGCCGGCGGAGCTGCTTGAGCAGATCCTCATGGACCACTGCGCCGAAGCTGACGTAGAGCTCATGCAGCAGGGGGTTGCCGGATGCCTGGGCCACCCGTTCATGGAAGCCCCAGTCGGCTCGCGCCCAGGCCTCATAGTCGTCGCTGTTCCAGGCCTGGGTGCGGCCCGCGAGGAGGCCGCGCAGGGCCGCAACGTCGTCGCGTGTGGCGTTGCGCGCCGCCAGCCGGGCCGCCTGGGTATCCAGGCCCAGCCGGACTTCCAGGATGTGCGCCTCGGTGTGGTCCTGGTACATGCGCCGGGCGGCGCCGGAGATCTCACTGGTGGCCCGGACATAAGTGCCGTCACCCCGGCGGACTTCCAGCATGCCGCTGTGCGCCAAGGCCTTGATGGCCTCACGCAGGGTGCCGCGTGAGACGCCCAGATCGGTCATCAACCCGGTTTCGGAGGGGATGCGCTGGTGGAGGGGCCAACCGCCGGACTGGATCATGGTGCGCAGCTTGGCGGTGACTTCCTCTGCAAGCGGCGTGCGGTGCGAGGGACTGAGTGCCATGGCGTCCTACTTCTTTTCGACGGCGGGCGCGGCGGCTGTGCGGACACTGGCGGCGCCGGCCGCGCCGGCTACGCTGCGTGTCATCGCGCTGCCCGTGATCAGGTGCGCCACCACAATCTGGACCAATGCCAAAGCCAGAAGCAGCGCAAGGGGCAGGACCCAGCCGCCGGTGGCACTGTGCAGCAGGCCCATGCCGAAGGGGCCCGCGGTCGCCAGCAGGTATCCGCTGGACTGCGCCAGCGTGGACAGCGCCGTGGTTTCGGCCGTACTCGCTCCACTGCGGCTGATCATCACCATCACCAGGGGGAAGATGCCCAGGCCGAATCCCAGCAGGACGGCGGGAACAACAGCCAGCCCCACGGGCAGGACCAGGAGCAGGGCCAGTCCCGCGGCCATGGTGATGCTCACCAGGTAGAACGCCGGGCGGAGCATGCCGGGACGGGAGCCGATGGCGATGAGCAGCATGCCCGCGGGCACGGACACCAGCTGCATCAGCCCGAACATGAGTCCGCTGTCCGAGGCATTCATTCCCATGGTGGTGAGCATGTACGGGAACCAGCTCAGCAGGGCATAGGCAAGCAGGGCCTGGAGCGTGAAGATGGCGGTCAGCAGCAACCCTTTCCGGGTCCGCAGCAGCGGCCAGGGGGACACGTGCCGTGCTGCCGAACGCGTGCTGTTGCGGTGCGCGTGCAGGGCCACGGGGAGGAAGCCCAGGAACGCGGCCACGGCAGTAATACCAATGGCGCCGACGGCGGCGGACGGCGATCCGAGGGCCTGCGCCAGCGGTACCACGGCGACGGCGGTAACGGTGGCCCCGGTGGTCATCGTCACCGTATACACGCCGGTCATAAGGGAAGTCCGGTGCGCGAAGTGCTCGCGGATGAAGGACGGCATGGCCACATTGCACACTGCCAGTCCGGACATTCCCACCACGCTGCCCAACACCAGCATCCCGGTGGCAGGGATACCCCGGAGCAGGAGGCCGCCGGCCAGCATGGAGAGGGACAGCAGGATCGCCTTCTCCACGCCCAGCTTGCCCGTCAGCCAGGACGTGGCCGCGCCCGCCAGGGCAAAGCACAGGGTGGGGATCGATGGGATGATTGCGGCCACCAGTGGCCCATAACCCAGCACCGTCTGCAGGTCGTGCAGCAGTGCGGACGCTCCGGTGATGCCCGCACGCAGGTTGAGGCCGATCAACACCAACGCAATAACACCGAACACGACGGCGGAGCCCGGCTTCGTCGGCCCCTGTGCCGGAGTCCGTACGGCAGCAGGCGCGGGCACGGCTGCAGGCGCCGGAGCGGAAGCAGTGCGGGGTGCCGAAGCGGGCGCGGTGAATCGGGCGGCGGAGGAGGCGGCGGAGGAAGGGGGAGTGGCGGACATCTTCCTAGGCTAAAGGTTAGACGTTTGATGTCTCGAGTTTTGTGGGCAAGCTCTCCCGGCTCATCCCACCGGGGCAATAGACTGCCAGCGGGGGCCGGGACGTCAATCCGTCGGGCCCGCGAAGGACCAAATGCGGAAGGACGGCTGTGATGGCTTCCCAGGGAATCGAAATCGAGAAGAAGTACGACGTCGGTGATGCCGCCACAGTGCCTGCGCTCGAAGAACTGCCGGGGGTGGCGCGCGTAGGGGCTGCCCGTACTGCCGTCCTGGAGGCGGTCTATTTCGATACGGACCAGTACACCCTCGCTTCCCGCCGGATCACGCTGCGCCGCCGCACCGGGGGAGGCGACGCCGGGTGGCACCTTAAGCTGCCCCCGGAAGCCAGTGCGGAAACAGAACTCCAGCAGCGCCGGGAGGTGCATGCACCACTGGGCCAGCCCGGCGTCGTTCCTGACAGCCTGTTGGCGTATGTGCAGGCGTACCTGCGGGGAGATGAAGTGAAGCCCGTGGTCCGGCTCGAAACCCGGCGCACCACGCACGCGCTGTATGGCGAGGACGGGGTCCATCTGGCGGACCTGGCCGACGACCAGGTGGAAGCCACCCTCCTGCCCCACGGGGACGCCCCGGCGCAGCGGCAGAGCTGGCGCGAGTGGGAGCTGGAACTCGTCCATGGCGGACCGGACCTGTTTGCCCCTGCCGAAGAGGTCCTCACCGCTGCGGGCGCCCGTCCCGCCGGCCACGCATCCAAGCTGGCGCGTGCCCTCGGCGGTGATGAGGGGGGCGCCGCAGCGCAGGAGGAGCGGGAAACCCCGGCGGCACTCCTCGCCGGCAAGAAGGCTCCGGCGGCCGCCGTCGTTACCGTCTATGTGGCGGAGCAACTGCGCGGGCTCCTTGCCGACGACGCCGCGGTCAGGCTGGAGGAACCTGAGGGCATCCACAACATGAGGTCCGCCATCCGCCGGCTCCGTTCAGTGCTGGGCGCGTACCGGAAGCTTTACCGCGCCATGCCGGTCAGGCGCCTGCGGGACGAGCTCGACTGGCTGGCCCTGCTGCTCGGTGATCCGCGGGACTCTCAGGTGGTGCTGGAAAGGTTGCGGGGGCAGCTGGACGAGCTCCCGCCGGGGGACGCCAGGGACGCCGTCAGGGAGCAGGTGGAGCGTAAGGCCGGAGCGGCATTCGACGCCGGTTACCGGCTCGTCCAGGAGGCGCTGAAGTCCGAGCGGTACTTCCGGCTGCTGGACAACCTTGAGGACTTCCGGGACCACCCGCCGGTGAGGGCAGAAGCGGTGGCCCCTGGCCGCAGGATCGCCGCGAAGGCGGTGGACAAGTCCGCCCGCCGGCTCCGGCGCTCGCATAAGGCCGCCCGCGATGCGCGCCGCGGCACGGACCACGAAAACGCACTCCACCAGGTGCGCAAGGACGCCAAGCGGCTGCGCCATGTGGCCGAGTCGGCGGCGCTGGTGACGGGCAAGCGCGCCGGGAAAGTCGTCAACGCCGCCCACAAGCAGCAAAGGATCCTGGGTGACTTCCACGATGCCCTGATTGCCCGGAACCTGCTGCAGGACCTCGAAGCGGGTCACGGCCTGGCTCAGTCCACCGCACAGGCCCTGGCCGCGCTGCGGGCGCGCCAGGCCGAACTGATGGACGCCGCCGTGGCCAAGTACCGAAAGGCCCGCAAGAAGTCCCGCGCCCTGCTGCGGCGCGGGGTCATCTAGCCAACAAGCAACGCGGGGTCAGACAATGCCCGAAAAAGAGCAAGCACCGGGCTGGTAGTGACCCCGCGTTGCGGTTGGCGCTACTTCCCTTGGCGGGCGGACAGCCGGGCCACCGCAAGTGCAAGCCAGAGCTGTACCCTGTCCGTGGTGACGGCAGGATCGTAGCCGGTCAGTTCGGTGATCTGCGCCAGCCGGTACCTGACCGTGTTCCGGTGCAGCGTAAGCTCCTCGGCGACGGCGGCCACCGAGCCGTTGTTGTTCAGGTAGCTTTCCAGCGTGGTCATCAGCTCGGCACCATGGGCGGCATCGAAGGTCCGCAGCGGGTTCAGTGACTCGTGGGCCATATCCGCCAGCGGCACGTCCTCACTGGCCAGCAGCAGCGACGTCAGGCTCAGCCGCTCCGGCTCGTTGACCGGCAGCCCGTGGCTGGCGGCGTCCCGCGCCTCGAAGTAGCTCCAGCGCAGGCCGTTCGGCTTGGTGTACGCCCCGCCGATGCCGATCGTCGCGTGGATCCCCGCCTCAGCCAGGTGGTCACTCAGCTTCCGCGCCAGCGACGGCGCCGCCCCGCCGTCGTCGTTCATCACCAGCACCAGATCCTTGCCCACGACGGCGGCAACGGACTTCTCCAGTTCGCGCGGCACGGAGGTGCTCACCAGGGCCTTGTGATGGGCGGCGGAGACGGCCAGCAGCACCACGTTCTTGCGGGTGCTGTTGATGCCGACGCCGGCCAGGCGGCGCTGGGCCTCGCTGGTTTCCAGGGCTCCGTGGATCACGTCGTCCAGTACCTGACCGCACAGGGCACGCTCGGCCTGGCGCTGCTTGACCATGTTGTTCAGCTCAACGCTGATCAGGTTCTGCGCGTACCCGATGATGCCGGAGTCCTCGAAAGGCTTGCGGACCCACAGCGTGCAGGCGTCGCGCCGGCCGGTGGGGATGGGGTAGGAAGCCCAGGTATCGGCCTGCGGATTGTCCTTGGTGCTGTTGTACAGCTGGGCCGTGAACTGGGTGAGCGCAATGTCCGCCCGGAGCATGCCGCCCAGGTGTTTCAGGAGCTCGGCCAGGCCGCCGCCCGTCAGCAGCGCACGCGCCAGGACCTGGTGCCCGGCAATCAGCCGTTCCAGCTTGGCGTAGTGGTCCGCGGACTGCGCGTCCGCCACCAGCTTGCCGACGGCGATGAACGGCGTCTCGTAGGGGACCTGCACCACGGGCAGGCCCCAGCGGTTGGCCTCGGCAAGAAGGGCCGGCGGCACTGCCTCATGCGAAAGCCCCACCCCGAAGCCGATGCCCACAGCGCCGGCCCGCTGCACCTGGCGGACAAAACGCCGCTGCTCGGGGGCCGATTTCAGCCGCAGGCCGGTGGTGAGGATGAGTTCGCCGCCGTTGATGAAGCGCTGCGGGTCCTCCAGTTCGGTCACAGCCACCCAGTTGATGTCCTGGTGCCAGGTGGTCTCGGCGACCCCCACTTTGGACAGGTTCAGGGATTTGATACCCAGGAGGGCAGCAAGGGAAATGGCCATGAACCAAGGATAGACGGGCGCTAGTCAACCGCACTAAAAAGCAGCAGAATGGGTGTGCAGGTGGCTATTCACGGCGCAGGGGCGCTGGCATAGGCTCAAGGCAGTCAGATCCATCTGTTTCGACGCCGATGGCCCCCAGGAAAGAGGTTGCACACCGTGGTCCAAACCTTGCAGAACTTCATCAACGGTTCTTTTGTCACGCCTGCCGGCAGCGGCACGCTGGACATCGTGAACCCCACCAACGGTGAAGTGGTGGCCCACTCGCCCATCTCCGACCAGGAGGATGTGGACGCGGCCATGGCCGCAGCAAAGGAAGCCTTCAAGAGCTGGAAGCACGTCACGCCGGGCCAGCGTCAGCTGATGCTGCTCAAGCTCGCTGACGCCGTCGAGGCCAACAGTGACGAACTGGTGGAGGCGCAGCACCGCAACACCGGCCAGGTGCGCTCGCTGATTGCCTCTGAGGAAGTCGCCGCCGGCGCCGACCAGCTGCGCTTCTTCGCCGGAGCCGCACGCATCCTCGAGGGCAAGTCCGCCGGCGAGTACTTCGAGGGCCACACCTCCTACGTCCGCCGTGAACCCATCGGCGTTGTGGCCCAGGTGGCCCCCTGGAACTACCCGTTCCTGATGGCCATCTGGAAGATCGGCCCCGCGCTCGCGGCCGGCAACACTGTTGTCCTGAAGCCCTCGGATACCACCCCGGAGTCCACCCTGGTCCTGGCCCGCCTCGCCGGCGACATCCTGCCCGCCGGCGTCCTGAACGTTGTGCTGGGCACCGGCAAGACCGGCGCCATGATGGTGGACCACAAGGTCCCCGGACTGGTGTCCATCACCGGCTCGGTGCGCGCCGGCATCGCCGTCGCCTCCGGCGCGGCGAAGGGCCTCAAGCGCGCCCACCTGGAGCTGGGCGGCAAGGCACCGGCCATCGTGTTCAAGGACGCCGATATCAAGAAGAGCGCGGCGGCCATCGCCGAGTTCGCCTTCTTTAACGCCGGCCAGGATTGCACCGCCATCACCCGGGTTCTGGTGGAGGAGTCCGTGCATGACGACGTTGTGGCCGCCATGGTGGAGCACACCAAAACCCTGAACACCGGCTCGCAGAACGACGAAGACAACTACTTCGGCCCGCTGAACAACGTGAACCACTTCAACCAGGTCACCTCGGTGGTGGAGAACCTGCCCGCACACTGCCGGATTGAAACCGGCGGACACCGGGCGGGGGAGAAGGGCTTCTTCTTCGAGCCCACCATCATCACCGGCGCGAAGCAGACGGACAGCATCGTCCAGCTGGAGACGTTCGGTCCGGTCATCACCGTGCAGAAGTTCAGCACGGAGGAAGAAGCAGTGGAGCTGGCCAATGACGTGGACTACGCCCTGGCCTCCAGCGTGTGGACCTCCAACCATGGCACCGCCATGCGCCTCAGCCGCGACCTGGACTTCGGCGCCGTCTGGATCAACACCCACATCCTGCTCACCGCCGAAATGCCCCACGGCGGCTTCAAGCAGTCCGGCTACGGCAAGGACCTCTCCATGTACGGCGTCGAGGACTACACGCGCATCAAGCACGTGATGAGTGCGCTGGACGCTTAATCCCCTTACCGGTGGTTGAGCTCGTCGAAACCCCGGTTTCGCCAAGCTCAACCATCGGGCACAAGCTCAACCACCAGGAACCATCAGGAAAGGTTTCCCATGACCACCACCGCATCAGACATCACCTTCCGCCTTGAGCAGAAGCGCCGCGTCCAGGCCGACTTCCCGGGCCCCAAGTCGCTGGCCCTGGCCGAGCGGCGCAAGGCAGTCGTCGCCGCAGGCGTCGCCTCCGGCGTCCCGGTTTACGTTGCCGACGCCGACGGCGGCATCATCCACGACGTGGACGGCAACTCCTTCATCGACCTGGGCTCAGGCATCGCCGTGACCAGCGTGGGCGCATCCGATCCCGCCGTCGTCGGGGCCGTGAAGGAAGCCGTGGAACACTTCACGCACACCTGTTTTATGGTCACGCCCTACGAAGGCTACGTGGCGGTTGCAGAGCAGCTGAACCGGCTCACCCCCGGCGACCACGAGAAGCGCACCGTGCTCTTCAACTCGGGCGCGGAGGCAGTGGAGAACGCGGTCAAGGTGGCCCGCCTCGCCACCGGACGTGACGCCGTCGTCGCCTTCGACCACGCCTACCACGGCCGCACGAACCTCACCATGGCACTCACTGCCAAGGCCATGCCGTACAAGACCAACTTCGGCCCGTTCGCGCCCGAGGTCTACCGCATGCCCATGAGCTACCCGTACCGTGAGGAAAACCCGGAGATCACCGGTGCCGAGGCCGCCAAGCGCGCCATCACCATGATCGAAAAGCAGATCGGCGCCGACCAGGTTGCCGCGATCATCATCGAACCCATCCAGGGTGAGGGCGGCTTCATTGTCCCGGCCGAGGGCTTCCTGCCTGCACTGGCAGCGTGGGCCAAGGAGAAGGGCATCGTCTTCATCGCTGACGAGGTCCAGTCCGGTTTCTGCCGCACGGGTGAATGGTTCGCGGTCAACCACGAGGGCGTGGTTCCGGACATCCTGACCATGGCCAAGGGGATCGCCGGCGGCATGCCGCTCTCCGCCATCACCGGCCGGGCAGACCTGCTCGACGCCGTCCACGCCGGCGGCCTGGGCGGCACCTACGGCGGCAATCCGGTAGCGTGCGCAGCCGCGCTCGCCTCCATCGGCTCCATGGAGGAATACGACCTCAACAGCCGTGCCCGCCACATCGAATCCCTCGCCACCGCCCGGCTCCGCGAACTGCAGAGCGAGCTGGCCAGTGCAGGTTCTGCCGTGATCGGCGACGTCCGGGGCCGCGGCGCCATGCTGGCCATCGAACTGGTCCAGGCGGGGTCCAAGGAACCCAACCCGGAGCTGACCAAGGCTGTGGCCGCCGCCTGCCTGAAGGAAGGCGTCATCATCCTCACCTGCGGCACCTACGGCAACGTGATCCGCCTCCTGCCGCCGCTGGTCATCACCGATGAACTGCTGAACGACGGCCTGGCGGTCCTGGCCGCGGCCATCAAGGCCAACGCGTGACGCGGTCCGCACAGAGTTAGCGTCCCCTCGCAACGGCGCGAACAAACCTGTTGCCCCGGAACTTCCTGTTCCGGGGCAACAGGGGTTTAAGCCGCAGCCGGCGCGGCTTTTGCGCTGTTACCTGATGCCGTTACCTGATGCTGTTGTCCGGCCCGCCGATGACTACCTGTGCCGGGCTGTGCAGGACGTACCCGTTGAGCCAGGAGAACAGGGCGCGGACCTTCTGCTGGAATCCGGACAGCAGGGCGAGGTGCACCAGGAGCCAGGACACAAAAGCCAGCGGCCCCTGGAGCTGGATGCGTTTGCGGCCCAGTTCGGCGACGGCGGCGCCCCGCCCAATCATCGCCATGTACCCCTTGTCCACGTAACGGAAAGGCTGCCTGGTACCGCCGTTGAGGTCCGCGTGGATGTTGCGGGCAGCCCACTTGCCGGCCTGCTGCGCCACGGAGCCAAGCTGGGGCAGCTTGGCCCCGGTTGAATCGGTGATGTTGGCGGCGTCGCCGACGACGTACACGCCTTCCGCGTCAGCCACAGTCAGGTCCGTCCGGACGTCGATCCGGCCACCTTTCCCCTGCGGCAGGCCGGAGCCGGCCAGCAGTTCTCCGCCCTTCAGGCCGCCGGCCCAGATGACTATTCCGCCCGGGATGTCCGTCCCGTCAGCCAGCGTCACGCCGTCGGCCCGGACCTCGGTAACGCCGGATCCCATGTGCAGCTGGACGCCGATCCTGCCAAGGCGTTCCCGGGTGTACTCCTGGGACTTTGACGAAAACATGGTGAGGACGTTCGGCAGCATGTCCACCAGGTGCACGCGGCACCGTGCGGCGAGTTCGCGGGAGAAATACTTGGTCACCACGAATTTGATGTTTTCCGCCAGGGCCCCTGCAGTCTCGACCCCGGTTGGCCCGCCGCCCACCACAACCATTTCCACTGTGGCGCCTGGCTCCCGGTCAGCCCGGTCCAGCAGCCGGGTCACGCTGGTGCCGAGCCTGGTGGCGTCCGTGACCGAATACAGCGGGAAGGCGTGCTCCTCGGCGCCGGGGGTGTTAAAGAAGTTGGGTACGGCGCCGACGGCAAGGACCAGGATCCTGGCCCGGAAGGTGTCGCCCTCGGCGGTGGTGACGGTGTGGTTTGCGGCGTCGACGGCGGCAACCTCCGCCGTCAGGACCCGCACGTTCCTGCGCCGCCGGAAGACGGACCGGATGGGCCGGGCAATGGCTGACACGCCGATCTGCGAGGTGGCCACCTGGTACAGCAGGGGCTGGAACTGGTGGTAGTTGTTCGAGTCGATGAGCAGGACGCGAACACCCTTCCGGCCAAGCTCCTTGGCCGCGGAGATGCCGGCGAATCCGGCCCCGATGACGATGACCTGATATGAGTCCTCCATCCGAGCAACCTACTCCACCGGGGTTCCCGGCAACAGGGGGTCAGACGGATTTCAGGGAAGCGTTGCTCCTCCGCCGGGCCACCGAAGTCTTACGCGCGGTGCGCAGCATGTCCAGGGTCAGGACCAGCAGCGCCAACCAGACCACGCCGAACCCGATCCAGCGGTCCGCGGTCATCGTTTCCCCGAACACCACCAGGGCCAGGACGAACTGCAGCAGCGGTGCGACGTACTGCAGCAGGCCGATGGTGGTCATCGGCAACCTGCGGGCCGAAGCCCCGAAGAACAGCAGCGGCACCGCGGTGATCACACCGGAAGCCAGCAGGAGCCAGAAATGGCCGGGGCCCTGCGTGGTCAGGGTGGCGGTTCCGGCAACGGCCAGGTAGATCATGGTGGCAGCCGCGAAGGGGGCAAGCACCATGGACTCCACGCTCAGGCTGGTAACGGCGTCCACCTTGGGGCCAACGCGCTTTTTGACGAAGCCGTAGAGACCAAAACTGAAGGCAAGGGTCAGCGCGATCCACGGCAGCTTGCCATAGGAATAGGTGAGCACACCTACGGCCACAAACCCTATGCCCACGGCCGCCCATTGGAGCGGACGCAGCTTTTCCTTCAGCACGAAGACGCCCAGCAGGACCGATACCAGCGGGTTGATGAAGTAACCGAGGGAAGCCTCCACGGCTTGGCCCGTCGTCACTGCGTAGGTGTAGGTCAGCCAGTTAATGGCGATCAGAAAGGCGGCCACGGCCAGGGAGCCGAACACGGTGCGGTTTCGCAAAGCCCGCGCCATGGCGGCCCAGGAGCGGGTAACGGTGATGAGGAGTGCGCAGAACAGCAACGACCACACCACCCGGTTGGCCACGATTTCGACGGCGCCCGCCGGCATCAGCACAAAGAAGTACAGCGGGAGCAGCCCCCACAGCCCGTATGCGCCGATGCCAAAGAGGATTCCCGCCGTCGACTCCTTGTCCACGGCCTTGGGCGGGGTCCCCTTGCTGCCGCCTGCAGGTTCCCCGCTTATAGATGCCCGGTCGCCGGCAGATGCTGCGGCTGCCGGACTTGGTGCTGACGCTGCCGCAGCCGGAGCGGCGGGGGCGGGGACACGGGCGGGGGAGAAGGATCCATCGGGAGAAGGCACGACATCCATAACATCAGTTCCGGGGCAGGTATTCCGCCAAATAGTCAGTAGGCTTGCTTTTATGAGAAATGCCGACCGGCTGGAGACCACCCCATGAGGCTCCGGCGCAGCAACGCTTCGGGCCGCGGCTACCGCCGGGTGGCCGCGGGCAAGGGTTTCAGTTACCGGGATCTGGACGGCTCCACCTTGCCCCCCGGCCCCGTCCGTGACCGGCTGGAAAGTATCGGAATACCGCCGGCATGGACGGATGTGTGGATTGCCCCTTTTGAGAACGGGCACATCCAGGCCACCGGCGTGGACGCAGTGGGCCGGCGGCAATATATCTACCACCCGGAATGGCGGGAGCGGAAGGACCGGCTGAAATTCGACCGGGCCCTCCAGTTGGCCGAGTCCCTCCCGGCCGCCCGCCGTCGGGTGACCATGGACCTGCGCAGTGAAGGTTTTTCGCGTGAACGCGTCCTCGCGGCGGCCTTCCGGATGCTGGACAGCGGGTCGCTGCGCGTGGGGTCGGAGAGGTACACCAACGAAAACGGCAGCCGCGGGCTGGCCACCCTTCTCTGCGCCCACGTCCAGGTGCGCAAGGACCGTATCCTCTTGAGCTTTCCCGCCAAGAGCGGCAAGGACTGGGAGTCGGAAATCCGCGACGCCGACCTTGCCGCCCTGCTGCGCCTGCTCAAGCGGCGGGGCCCCAACGCCCGGCTCCTGGCTTACAAGGATGGCCGGCAGTGGCGGCCCGTTACCAGCGCGGACATCAACGCCTATGTGAAGGAGCGGACCGGCTCGGACTTTACGGCCAAGGACTTCCGGACCCTGCGGGGTACGGTGGCGGCGGCCGCGAGCCTGGCCAGGACCGGTCACCAGAGAACGGCGGCCAAGCGGAAGCGGGCCATCAGCCGGGCCATGTATGACGCCGCGCAAGTGCTGGGGAACACGCCCTCGATCACCCGCAAAAGCTATGTGGACCCCCGGGTGCTGGACCACTACCACGAGGGCGAGACCATTGATCCCAAGCGGCCGGACTCCGCCGAAGCCGAACTCCGCGCGCTGCTCTACCGCCAAGGCGACGTGGTTCCGCTGGCCAAAAGCGGGTGAGGCCTGTTTTCCGGGCCACAACCTCACGGCAGGCGCCATTTAGAATAAGTGACTGTGCGCTGCTCTTACCGCGCATCCTCATCGGTTAGAAGGGCTCCGAGTGTCCAACCACGGCGAAACCACCCCAACACGTCCGCTCCGGGTAGCCATCGTGGGCGCAGGGCCGGCAGGAGTGTACGCTGCGGACATCCTCACCAAATCCAGCGGCGTGAAGGATGGCGACTTCGAGGTCAGCATCGACCTTTTTGAGGCCTACCCGGCGCCCTATGGGCTGATCCGGTATGGAGTGGCTCCGGACCACCCGCGGATCAAGGGTATCGTCAACGCGCTGCACAAGGTCCTGGACCGCGGCGACATCCGGTTCCTGGGCAACGTCACCTACGGAAGGGACCTCACCCTTCACGATTTCCGCGCCTTCTACGACGCTGTGATCTTCTCCACCGGAGCCGTCAAGGACGCCGACCTGGCGATCCCGGGCATCAACCTGCAGGGCTCCTTCGGCGGAGCCGACTTCGTTTCCTGGTACGACGGGCACCCGGATGTGCCGCGGGAATGGCCGCTGGAGGCGAAGGAAATCGCCGTGATCGGCAACGGGAACGTGGCGCTGGACGTGGCCCGCATGCTGGTCAAGCACCCGGAGGAGCTGCTCACCACGGAGATCCCGGACAACGTCTACCAGGGTTTGAAGGCCTCGCCCGTCACTGACGTGCACGTCTTTGGGCGCCGCGGCCCGGCCCAGGTCAAGTTCACCCCGCTCGAGCTCCGGGAGCTTAGCCACATGAACGACGTGGATATTGTGCTCTATCCGGAGGACTTCGAATTCGATGAAGCCTCGGACGAGGCGATCAGAAGCAACAACCAGATTAAGACCATGGTGAACACGCTCACCAACTGGCTCGTGGAGGAGCACGCCGAGTCCGAGAACCCGTCCTCGCGGCGGCTGCACCTGCACTTCCTGCACAGCCCGGTGGAAATACTTGCCGAAGGCGGGGAAAACGGCGCGGGCAAGGTGGGCGGGATCAAATTTGAGCGCATGCAGCTTGATGGCACGGGCAACGCCAAGGGCACCGGAGAGTACATTGAATACCCCGTCCAGGCCGTCTACCGCGCCATCGGTTATCACGGCTCGGCGCTGGACGAACTGGAGTACGACGCCGAGCGCGGTGTCATCCCCAACGAGGGCGGCCGCGTCCTGGACGCCGAAGGCAATCCGGTGCCCGGGATCTACGCCACCGGGTGGATCAAGCGCGGTCCGGTGGGCCTGATCGGCCACACCAAAGGCGACGCCTTGGAAACCATCGGCTTCCTGCTCGAGGACCGGCTCACCTTGCCGCCGGCCCAGAACCCCGATCCGCAGGCCATCATCGAGCTGTTGGAAGAGCGCGGCATCGAATACACCACCTGGGAAGGCTGGAACAAGCTTGACGCCCACGAAGCCGGCCTTGGTGCAGCCTGGACCGGCCCCGACGGCTTGGACCACGTGGTCCGTGAACGGATCAAGGTGGTCCCGCGCGAGGACATGATCCGCATCTCCCGGGGTTAAGGCGCGGCGGAACAGTCGCCGCCCGCGTGGCCCAGCAGCTCCCGTCCCGGGGCGGCCGCAAAAGACGCGTGCACAGGCCCTCCAGTCCGGTGCGCGGGGCAGGGTTAGAATGGCTGCCACCCCCAGGCCGGCATCATGACACCGTGCCCTCAGGCAGTACAGGAGTTCGATGAAGAACCTGATTCAGCCGGAACCGCTGCAGCGCGGCGCCTTGGCCGCCCATGAACAGCTCAACGGCGGCGCCCTTGCGGATGCTCCCAGCGGCCTCCGCACCCTGATCCGCGAGTCGTGGCAGCGTTCGGCCGGCTTCAAGGCGGATCCGGACAACCCCGCCGCCCCACTGGCGCTGGACCGGGATGAGCTGGAGGACTACCGCAGCCAGCACCCCCTGGCCGCCATCATGCCGGTCATCAACAAACTCCTGGTCCAGCCCGGCCACGACAGCGGACTGCTGGTGGCGGTGGGCGACGAAGTGGGCCGGCTGCTCTGGGTGGAAGGCGACCCCGCCTTGCAGCGCCGCGCCGAGGGCATGATGTTTGTTGCCGGCGCGGACTGGTCCGAAGCGACGGTGGGCACCAGCGCCCCGGGAACCGCTCTTGCATTGGGGCGGGGGATCCAGATTGCCGGCGCGGAGCACTATCAGCGCGCGGTGCATGGCTGGAGCTGCACTGCCGTGCCCTTCCACGACCCCGATTCCGGTGCGGTGCTTGGCGTCGTGGACATCACCGGCAAGGCCAGCGCCGTCGCACCTCACACGCTGTCCCTCGTGGAGGCAACCGTGGCGGCTGCCCAAGCCCAGCTGCGCGTCGAGCGTCTCCAGTTGGCCGCGGAGCTCGCCGGCAGGCCAGCACGACGCCGGGCCACGGCTACCGCTTCCCGGGCACAGGGGGCGGGCGCCAAGGAAGGCAGCCTCTACCGGAACAGCCTCCAACTGCTGGGCCGCGACCAGGCCTTGCTCAGCCTGGACGGCAAAACCGTGGTGCTGTCCGCCCGGCACAGCGAAATCCTGGCTCTGCTCAGCACCCATCCCGACGGGCTCAGTGCGGAAGAACTGAGCCTCCTGCTCTACCCCGGGGACGGCTCCACCATCACGCTCCGGGCCGAGATGGTCCGCCTGCGCAAGGTCCTCCAGCAGCTCAACCCGGACGCCGTTCCAAATTCGCGGCCCTACCGCCTGCCCGTGGATATGGTGCCGGACTGCGGCCAGGTGCTGAGCTGCCTGCAGCGCGGCGCGCACCGCATCGCCCTGGAAATCTACCGGGGCGCTGTCCTGCCCCGGTCCGAGGCGCCCGGCATCGTGGAGCTGCGGAACAAGGTCTCGTTGCTGCTGCGCGAGGCAGTCCTGACCGATGGCAGCGCCGAGTCGCTGCTCAAGTACGCCGAACTGCCCGAGGCAAGGAACGACGTCGGCGTCCGCCGTGCCGCCCTCCGCCTCCTCCCGCCGCGCTCACCCAAGCGGGCCGCCGTCGTCGCAGACCTGGAACGGCTGGACGCCGAACTCAGCGCCTAAGGCACCCGCCCTCCGGTGGTTGAGCCTGGGCCCACGTCTGCCGGGTTCCCTGGCCGAGCTCAGGGGGCAGATGGGGAGCGAAACCCGACGCGCTCAATCGCCGTTGGGCCGTGCAACCTGGCTGCAACCTGCCCGCTCCTACGCTGGCTCCAACGGCAAAATCCCGCACGGGACAGCCTTCTGCACAGCAAAGGAGCTGCAATGACTGTTTACGCACAGCCCGGAACCGAGGGCTCGAAGGTCACATTCAAGGACCGCTACGAGAACTGGATCGGCGGGGAGTGGGTGGCTCCGGTGAAGGGGCAGTACTTCGAGAACATCACGCCGGTGACGGGCAAGGCCTTCTGCGAGGTGGCCCGCGGCACGGCCGAAGACATTGACCTGGCGCTGGACGCGGCCCACAAGGCTGCGCCGTCCTGGGGCAAGACGTCGGTGGCCGAGCGCGCCGCCATCCTGAACAAGATCGCCGACCGCATCGACGAAAACCTGGAAATGCTCGCCGTCGCCGAGACCTGGGACAACGGCAAGCCCATCCGCGAGACCCTCAATGCGGACCTGCCGCTCGCCGCCGACCACTTCCGGTACTTTGCCTCCGCTGTCCGCGCGCAGGAGGGCCGGCTGTCCCAGCTCGACGACGATACCACCGCCTACCATTTCCACGAGCCGCTCGGCGTCGTCGGCCAGATCATCCCCTGGAACTTCCCCATCCTGATGGCCGTGTGGAAGCTCGCCCCCGCGCTCGCGGCCGGCAACGCGGTGGTGCTCAAGCCGGCGGAGCAGACGCCGTCATCCATCCTGGTGCTGATGGAACTCATCGGCGACCTGCTGCCCGCCGGCGTGCTGAACGTGGTCAACGGCTTCGGTGTGGAGGCCGGCAAGCCGCTGGCCTCCAGCCCGCGCATCCGCAAGATCGCGTTCACCGGAGAGACCACCACCGGCCGGCTGATCAGCCAGTACGCCAGCCAGAACCTCATCCCGGTCACGCTGGAGCTGGGCGGCAAGAGCCCCAACATCTTCTTCAACGATGTGGCCGAGACCAACGACGCCTTCTACGACAAGGCGCAGGAGGGCTTCGCCCTGTTCGCCTTCAACCAGGGAGAAGTCTGCACCTGCCCGTCCCGCGCGATGGTGCAGGAGGACATCTACGAGTCCTTCATGGCCGACGCCGTGGCCCGCGTGGAGAGGATGGTCCAGGGCAACCCGCTGGACACCGGCACGCAGGTGGGCGCGCAGGCGTCGAACGACCAGCTGGAAAAGATCCTCTCCTACATCGACATTGGAAAGCAGGAGGGCGCGAAGGTCCTCACCGGCGGCGGCCGGGCCGAACTGCCCGGTGATTTGGCGGGCGGCTACTACGTCCAGCCCACCGTGTTCGAGGGCCACAACAAGATGCGGATCTTCCAGGAGGAGATTTTCGGGCCGGTGGTGGCGGTCACGAAGTTCAGCGACTACGCCGACGCCATGGGCCTCGCGAACGACACGCTGTACGGCCTGGGCGCCGGTGTCTGGTCCCGCAACGGCAACGTGGCGTACCGTGCCGGCCGCGAGATCCAGGCCGGCCGCGTCTGGGTCAACAACTACCACGCCTACCCGGCGGGTGCTGCTTTTGGCGGCTACAAGTCCTCGGGCATCGGCCGTGAGAACCACGCGATGATGCTGGACCACTACCAGCAGACCAAGAACCTGCTGGTCAGCTACAACGAAAACAAGCTCGGTTTCTTCTAGGCCATGGTCCCAGCAAACGCGATCAACGCGGCGGCGGTGCTGCCCGGGGAGGACTTCTCCCGGGTCGCGCTCACGGTCCCGGCTGTGGAGCTGCTGCGGAAGCTGTGGCTCCGGCACGGCCCGCTGATGTTCCACCAGTCCGGCGGGTGCTGCGACGGTTCCTCGCCCATGTGCTATCCGGCGGGGGACTTCCTCACCGGCGACTCGGATGTGTTGCTGGGCCTGTTCGATGTGTCCGCCGGGCTGGAACCACAGCCGCTGGAGTTCTGGATGTCGCGGGAGCAGTTCAACTACTGGAGCCACACGCACCTGACCGTTGATGTGGTCCCCGGAAGGGGCAGCGGATTCTCGGTTGAAGCGCCGGAAGGCAAGCGGTTCCTCATCCGGTCCAGGCTGATGGACTGGCAAGTGTAGGAGCATAAATTTCGTGAGGAGAAGCCCGGCCCGAACAACAGGCCGGGCTTTTCCTGTCTCACCATTCGGAACAATTGGGACCGTCCAGTGGATGGACACTATCGTTGATAGGTCTGTTTCCATCAGAAATCAGGATTGTGATCCCCCTATGAACCTTCTCCGGACAAAATCTATCGAGCAGTCCATCGCCGACGCCGATGAACCCGGACGCAAGCTCAAGCGGTCCCTCAGCACGTGGGACCTGATGATCATGGGCGTTGCGGTGGCGGTGGGTGCCGGCATCTTCTCCGTCGGCGCCAAGGCCGCTGCCAACTTCTCCGGCCCCGCTGTGACGCTGTCCTTTGCCATCGCCGCCGTCACCTGCGCCCTTGCCATCATGTGCTACGCCGAGTTCGCCACTGCCATCCCCGTGGCAGGCTCCGCCTACGTGTTCACCTACGCAACCATGGGTGAGCTCCTTGCCTGGATCATCGGCTGGAACCTGATCCTTGAGCTCTTCACGGCCGCAGCGGTGATCGCCAAGTACTGGGGCATCTACCTCAGCAAGGTGTTCGCGCTCATGGGCGCCGACATTCCGCCGGCAATCTCCCTGGGCGGGGTTGACCTGTACTGGGGTGCCTTCCTGATCGTCGCCGTCTTCACCGTGCTGCTGGTGCTGGGCACCAAACTCTCCGCCCGCGTGGGCAACATCTTCACGCTGATCAAGATCGCCGTGGTCCTCTTTGTGATCGTTGTGGGCTTCACCTACGTGAAGTTCGAAAACTACACCCCGTTCATCCCCGCCGCCGAGCCGACCGGCGGTGCCGGCGCCGCCGACGTCCTGAAGCAGTCGTTCTTCGGCTTCCTCACTGGAGCAGCCCCTGCACAGTACGGCACGCTGGGCATCTTCGCCGGTGCTGCCCTGGTGTTCTTCGCGTTCATCGGCTTCGACGTGGTGGCCACCTCCGCGGAGGAAGTCAAGAACCCGCAGAAGACCCTGCCCCGGGGTATCTTCGGCGGCCTGGCCGTGGTGACGCTGTTGTACATCCTGGTCTCCCTGGCCCTGACCGGGATGGTCTCCTACACCCAGCTGGCCGAGGCGGAGAGCCCCACCCTCACCACCGCCTTCGAGGCAGTGGGCGACACCTCGGCCGCCAAGGTCATTGCCTTCGGATCGCTGGTGGGCCTCACCACCGTGATCATGGTGCTCCTCATGGGCCTGTCCCGCGTGGTCCTGGCGATGAGCCGCGACGGCCTCCTGCCCCGCGCGCTGTCCAAGACCAGTGACAAGCGCTCCACCCCGGTGCGCCTCCAGATCATCTGCGGTGCCGCTGTTGCACTGGTGGCCGGCCTGACCAACGTGGACCTGCTCGAGGAAATGATCAACATCGGTACGCTCTCCGCATTTGTGGTGGTTAGCCTTGGCATCCTGGTGCTGCGCAAGAAGCGCCCGGACCTCAAGCCCGCTTTCCGCGTACCCTTCGGCAAGGTCCTGCCGATCGTGTCCGCACTTCTGTGCCTTTACCTGATGACCAACCTGGCCGTGGAGACCTGGATCTTCTTCGCCATCTGGCTGGTGATCGGCCTGGCCATCTACTTCTCCTATGGCCAGCGCCACTCCCGCCTCAACGAGCGCTTCGGCGACGCCAGCACGGCGGTCAACGGTACTCCGGTTGCGGCCGGCGCTTCTGCCGTGGCGGCCGAGGACGACGAGGATGCGCTCTCCCGCACCTGATCCGGACGTATGCGGGCCTGCTCTTCTCAACCGGAGGTTTCGCACTTAAGGCCCTTCACATACGCCAACGGCCTTGCCGCGCACACGCTGCCCCGTACCGCATAAGCGGTGCGGGGCAGCGGCGTCTCCTGCGGGGCAGCTCCGTCTCTTCGGTGCCGGCGCGCCAGCATAAGCTACGGTGCCGCGTGCCTGCCAACCCAGTCCACCAGCGGCCGCAGCTCATCCCAGAGCGCGGCGATCTCCTGGACCGCGGCAGGGGTGGCCAGCCAGCCCGGTTGCCCCAGGTGGGTGGCGGCGGAAAGGGACTTGTGTTTCAGAAGCTCGGCCCGGGGATGGTCCTGGGGGTACCCGCGCGGGACGGTCTTAAGCTTCTCGCCCTCCACCATGAAGCCGGCAGCAGCTACGGCTGCGACAATGTGCCGGAGGGATTCGCCTGTTCCAGAGGCATCCACTGAATTGCGGTACCTTGCCAGCTGGGCGGGCGTGTGGGAATGGTAGCCGCCGCCTACCAGCAGCCCTTCCGCGCTGATTTGCAGGTAATAGCCCACCCCTTCCTGGATGGACGCAAAAGCACCCTGGGCTGTCTTGTAGGGTGACTTGTCCTGGGAAAACCTGATGTCCCTGTTGGGCCGGAAGATCTTGCCGGGACCAAACCGGGGCTCCAGTTCGGCCAGCAGTGCGATGAACGGTTCCCGGACCAGCATCTGGTAGCGGTCCTTGTTTTCCAGCCACCACTCACGGTTGTTGTTGTCCTGCAGCTCTTTATAGAACTCGAAGGCTGCCGCGGGGATGCCCTGGAAAGTTGTCATGCGTCGATACTAGGGACACCAGCCAACGGCAGCCATGACCAGAACGGGTTATGTGGAAAAGCAAAAAACCACCCCGCCACATAAATCGTGACGGGGTGGTTCTCAGCACTCAAGAAGGGGCCTGGATCAGCCGATCTTGTTGGCAGCTTCTGCGTCAGAAGTCGGTGCGGACGGAGCGGCGACGGCACCGAGGTTGGCGCGAAGTTTGGCGCCGAGTTCGGCGTCGACGTTCGTCCAGTACTGGATGGCGCGCTCCTTGATGCCGGGGCTCTTGACGCCGCCCACTGCACCGGTGATGGTCTCCAGGAACCGGGCCTTCGCCGCTTCGTCGTAAACCTCGCGGTACAGCGTGCCTGCCTGGATGAAGTCGCTGTCCTCGGCGTGGAGGGAGTGCGCGGCAAGGGTCAGCTCGCCGTCGTTCTCCCAGCCGCCGGCCGGGTTCTGCGGCTCAACTGCAGCCGGGCCGCCAACGGAGTTGGGGGCGTAGACCGGCACGGAGGGAGCGTTGAAGTGGTAACGTCCGGCGCCGTCCTGGCTGTAGTTGTTGACCTGGTTCTTCGGCTGGTTCACCGGGATCTGGGCGTGGTTGGTGCCCACGCGGTAGCGGTGGGCGTCAGCGTAGGAGAAGATGCGGGCCTGCAGCATCTTGTCCGGGGACGCGGCGATGCCCGGCACGAAGTTCGACGGCGCGAAGGTGGCCTGCTCGATCTGGGCGAAGTAGTTCTCCGGGTTCCGGTTCAGCTCCATGGTGCCCACCTTGATCAGCGGGTAGTCAGCGTGCGGCCAGACCTTGGTCAGGTCGAACGGGTTGAAGCGGTAGGTCTTGGCGTCCTCGTAGGGCATGACCTGGACGTGCAGGTCCCAGGACGGGAAGTTGCCGGCTTCGATGTTCTCGGACAGGTCGCGGATGTAGAAGTCAGCATCCGAGCCGGCCAGCTGCTCAGCCTGCTCGCTGCTCATGGAGTTCACGCCCTGGTTGGACTTGAAGTGGTACTTGACCCAGAACCGCTCGCCCTCGGCGTTGATCCACTGGTAGGTGTGCGAGCCGTAGCCCTGCATTTCACGCCAGGAGGCGGGCAGGCCGCGGTCACCCATCAGCCAGGTGACCTGGTGGGCGGACTCGGGGGACAGGGTCCAGAAGTCCCACTGCATGTCGGCGTCGCGCAGGTGCGTGCCCGGGAGGCGCTTCTGGGAGTGGATGAAGTCCGGGAACTTGATGCCGTCGCGGATGAAGAACACCGGGGTGTTGTTGCCTACGAGATCGTAGTTGCCCTCGGAGGTGTAGAACTTCACGGCGAAACCGCGGGGATCGCGCCAGGTGTCCGGGGAGCCGTTCTCGCCTGCCACGGAGGAGAAGCGGATCAGCATTTCGGTGTCGGCGCCGGGCTGGAGGAAGGCTGCCTTCGTGTACTTGGACACGTCCTCGGTGGTCTTGAACGTACCGAATGCACCGCCGCCTTTGGCGTGCACTACGCGCTCCGGCACCCGCTCGCGGTTGAACTGGGCGAGCTTTTCCACCAGGTAGTGGTCAGTCAGGATGATGGCACCGTCGGCACCAACTGACTTCGAGTGCGCGTCGGACGTAACGGGGGCACCTGACTGGGTTGTTGAAATGGCAGTCATTGTTCTCCTATTTCTCTATTTCTTGTGAGGGACGATTGGAAGGAAGTTGTTGGGACTGCTGGCAGTCCTGGCAGATGCCCTGGTACATGACGTCTGCGATCTGGATGGTCATCGGCTTGGCGTTTTCGTCCCAGTGGGGCGTGAGGCAGGGGGCGTGGCCCACCGCGCAGTCCACGTCTTCAACGCGGCCGCAGCTGATGCAGATGGCGTGGTGGTGGTTGTCGCCCACCCGGGTTTCATACAGGGCGGGCGAGTGCGGCGGCTCGAAGCGGCGCAGCATGTGCAGATCTGTCAGGTCCCCCAGCACCACGTAAACGGACTGGGCCGTCAGTTCAGGGAGCTCGGCGCGGGCTGCGGAGAGGATGCTTTCGGCCGGCGAGTGGGGGTGGCGTTCGACGGCGGCGAGGACTGCCAGCCGCTGCTTGGTCACCCTGCGGCCGTGGGCGCGAAGGGCGGCAGCCCATGCCTCCTGGCCGTCAAAGTGCTCCGTCATGGATTCATTGAAACACTTATTCTGAGTTTCTCGCAATAAGGCTTGGCTAACCTCTGTGAAGGCTAAGGGACCGGGGCGACATTACGGTTGCAGGGTGGGGAAACTGCTTGCTGACATCACGCCGCTCAAGGAGAGCCCCGCGTTCCGCCGGCTCTGGCTCAGCGCGGCTGTATCCGCCGTCGGAAGCCGGCTCACCCTCGTGGCCCAGCGGCATGCTGTGCATCGTAGGGGCATGGCCGGCGGCGAGGCTGCAGCCGGGGTTTCCGAAAATACGACGCCCGGAACCCGGCTCCCTAGTAAGCCGTTTCCATAGGAGAGCGAGGAGAGGAAACGTGCACAAACACTACAACGGCCTGAAGACGGCAGCGCTTTTCGGTGTGCTCTGGGCAGTGCTTCTGGGCCTTGGGGCGCTGATCGGCACCAGCACCCGAAGTTCCGCACCCATCTGGATCATGGCGCTGCTCGGAGTCGCCACCACCGCCTACGGTTACTGGAACAGCGACAAGATCGCCATCCGGTCCATGCAGGCCTATCCGGTCACCGAAGCGCAGGCGCCGCAGCTGTACCAGATCGTCCGGGAGCTGTCCGTGCGCGCCAATCAGCCGCTGCCCCGGATCTACGTCTCGCCCACCATGACCCCCAACGCCTTCGCCACCGGCCGGAACCCGCGGAACGCGGCCGTCTGCTGCACTGAGGGAATGCTCCAGCTCCTGGACGCGCGCGAACTCCGGGGCGTCCTGGGCCACGAACTGATGCACGTGTACAACCGCGACATCCTCACCTCATCCGTGGCTGCCGCCGTCGCCGGTGTTATCACCTCGGTGGGGCAGATGCTGCTGTTCTTTGGCGGCGGTGACCGGCGCAACGCCAACCCGTTGGCCATGATCGCCATGGCCCTGCTGGCGCCCTTCGCGGCGTCGCTGATCCAGATGGCCATCTCCCGCACCAGGGAGTACGACGCCGACGAGGACGGTTCGCAGCTCACCGGCGATCCGCTGGCGCTCGCCTCAGCCCTCGCCAAGATCGAGCGAGGCGTCACCATCGCTCCGCTTCCGCAGGACCAGCGGCTGGTGAACGCCGCGCACCTGATGATCGCCAACCCGTTCCGCGGCGGCGCCATGAACAAGCTGTTCGCCACGCATCCGCCCATGCGGGACAGGATCTCCCGGCTGGAACGGATGGCAGGCGGGCCGCTGCGCTGATTCAGGTCGTGGCCGGAACGGACTCTTGGGTTGGCCGACACGCAGAGTTCCCCTCGACGCGCAAAGAGGCCGGCGCTGCCCATGTTTGGGGCGCGCCAGCCTCTTTGCGTGGCGGCAGAATTTTGGCGCGTCGAAAACGACGGCGGGGGGCGGCTAGCTGCGGAAGTTCACAAACTGCAGGTCGGCCTCGTCGAAGTCTTTCAGCAGCGCCATAGTGGCCTGGAGGTCGTCGCGGGACTTGGACGTGACGCGCAGTTCGTCGCCCTGGATCTGGGACTTCACGGACTTGGGGGCTTCGTCGCGGATCAGCTTGTTGATCTTCTTGGCCAGGTCCTGGGCGATGCCCTCCTTGATGGAAGCCTCAAGGCGGAACTCCTTGCCAGAGGCGTAGGGCTCGCCGGTGTCCAGGGACTTCAGCGAGATGCCGCGCCGGATCAGCTTGGACTGGAGGACGTCCAGTACCGCCAGGACGCGCTCCTCGGAGTTGGCCTTCATGAGGATCTTTTCGCCGCTGAAGTCCACCTCTGCGCCGACGCCCTTGAAGTCGTAGCGCTGGGCGAGTTCCTTCTGCGCCTGGTTCAGCGCGTTCGCCACTTCCTGCTTGTCCACTTTGCTTACGACGTCGAACGTTGACTCGCCTGCCATGACTCTCCTTGTGCTGGTGGGGGCCTTGTCCGCGGACAGGGCCGGGATCGCTGCATTCAAGCCTAATACGGATGCCGCCGTTGGTCGCCGTATTTCACAGTTCCCTCCCAGCGGACGCTCCGGGGGAACGAAGGAGGTCCCGGCAGGGTTGAAGGAGAAGGAAAGCGCACGAAGGGAACACCATGCACCGCAGAGCCATCCGCTACGTCACACGAACCACCTCGGCTGCAGCCGGGGCGGTTGCAACAGCAGCAACCTCGGTGGCGGCAGCGGCGGTGGCAGCCTCCATCATTTTCAGCCCGGTGGCGGAGGCGTCCTCCCGGATGGAAGGCGTCAGCGAGGACCTGCTCCGGGCGGTGCAGTTGAACCAGATCACCGAGGAGCAGGCCGTGAAGTTCGAGGCAAAGCTGGCGGGCAGGATTCTGGGCGAGGCGTGACACTACCCTCCTGAGAGCCCTTAAGGCCGGAATTCCGCGTCATTCCGGGCTTTTGCGCGCCGATTCGATTCTTCGGCGGAAGTTCTGTAAAGTTGTCTTGCCCGCGGTTACTGGAAGCGGAACGGCCCGGAAACGGACGCTCCGAAGACTGCATCTACGGGTACTTCTTTTGAAGTTCGGCAGATTACCCGAGCGGCCAAAGGGGGCTGACTGTAAATCAGCTGGCAACGCCTACGGGGGTTCGAATCCCTCATCTGCCACCCAAGGAAAGGCCTCCGGAACCACAGGTTCCGGAGGCTTTTTCGTGTCTCCAGGCACCCGCGGGAGCGGCCCACGCAGGCGGCAAAACCGCCGTCGACATGGCCGGGGCACGGGCGTAGGCTGGCAACATCGGCGGAAGCGACCCGATGCCTGCGTCGATCAAAGAATCGATAAAGGAGGACAAATGAGTGCCGTACGTGAATTCATGACTACGAACGCACAGTGTATTAAGGAAAGCCAGTCCCTCGCAGATGCTGCCCGGATGATGCTGGACCTTGACTGCGGATCGTTGCCGATCTGCGGTGACGACGGCAAGTTGAGGGGCATGATCACCGACCGTGACATTGTGCTCAAGTGTGTTGCTGCCGGGCATGATCCCCGCGAAATGATGGCCCGCGATCTCGCCTCGGGCCGGCCCTACTGGATAGACGCCGATGCGAACATTGACGCGGCCATCGAAATGATGGAGACGCATCAGGTCCGCCGGCTTCCGGTCATCGCCGACCACAAGTTGGTTGGGATCATCAGCCAGGGAGACATCGCGCGCAATTACTCGGAACAGCGCGTCGGCGAGCTGGTGGAGCATATCTCGGAACGCAAACGGATGAACGCCTAGCCGGGCGGTTTTCCTAACCCAACGCCACGAAGGTCCGCTTCGTGGCGTTAGTTATGCCTGGTCCTGGCCTTGTCCGCGGATCCCCGCCTTGAAGGTTAGGAGCCGCGGACAGGCTTAGGAATCCACGCGGGCGGGCAGGGCCAGGGCTATCAGTTCAACGCAATCAGGAGCATCTGGCTGGTTCCCGGGATGCAGGTCTGCAGGATCGCACGGGGGAAACCGCCGAACACATTGATGACGTCGTTGGTGGTCCCCGGGTTGGGCACCTGCCCGCGCCCCGTCACCGTGTACGTTCCGTAGCCCGGGATGCTCACCGTTTCACCCACCCCGATTCCCGAGAACCGCGCCCAGCCGCCGCAGAAATCGTGCTCGGTGATGAAGAGGGAGTAGCCGTCGTTGGGGGTGTAATGGATGGGCCCGATGCAGGCATCAACCATGGATTGCCCGCCCGCTCCGGCTATGTAAATGGTCCGGACGGCAGGAGCGGCAACAACCGGGGCGGGCGCCGGGGCAGCTGCGGGGGCCGGGGCCGAAGCGGGAGCAGGAGCAGGTGCCGCGGCGGGTACAGCGACGGCCGGACCGGTCAGGACCAGCGTCTGTCCCGGGAGGATGATGCTGTACTGCCCCAGCCCGTTCGCAGCGAGCATGGCGTTCATGTCCACGCCGAACCTGGCTGCAATGGCGCCGACCGTATCGCCGGGAACCACGGTGTACTGGTTTCCGCCGGCGGCGGTTGCTGGCTCAGTGGCTGGCTCAGGGGCAGGGGCGGGCTCGACGGCGGGTGGCGGCGGTGCCGCCTCAGCCGGCACTTCCGCGGCAGGCGGGTCAGCTGCGGGCGCCTCTGCCGGCGCCTGGACAGACTCCGCGGAACCGGCGCCCACAGCATCCGCGACCGTGCCCTGCGCTTGGGAGAGAGCCCCGGCAACGGGAGCCGCCGCCGTCGTAGCTGTTGGAGCGAGGGTGGCAGGTGCCGCAAGCGCTCCCACTCCCACTGCCGCCACAACTGCGGCGGTGGCCATCCCGGCCCACAGCTTGTTGCTGATAGCGGGCCGGCCCACTGCCAGGTCGGAGCGGGGGACATCGGTGGCGAAACTACGGCTTGGAGCGTCGGGGGTAGAGGAGTATGGCTGGTTCATGGGTAGCCCATCGGGATTCGGTCCAGCCATGCAGCTGCAAGGCGCAGGGAGCGGGGCAGGACGGATCGAGGTGTGATGCACCGGCCGCCCAGCCTTAGGGCAGGCCTTCGGCGGCGCATGATGGAGGCGTCCGCATACCCAGAAGATACGGAAGCTCCGCGAGAAGGCACTGCCATCCGGAAGCTACCCGGTGAACAGGCCAGCACATGTTCGGTCCTAGGAATCCCGAGTCTAGGAAGTGCGGGAGGGGGCGGGCACCAGTAGGGATTACCCGAATATTTTGGATCGGTACTTGGGAGTGCTGTCCCGGATACTCAAAACCGCTATTGGGCACTACCTGCCGCTGCAGGCCAGGAAGCAGGCTTTACCGGCACTGGCCGCCCGGATGTTACCCGCAGGTAACATGAAGGCATGCACCTGCTGTTGAGAACCCTCCTGCTGCTCCTCACCTCATCCCGCCGGCCGCCGCTGACCGTCTGGGACCACTCGTCGCTGCCGCTGCGCGTGCTGCCCACGGACATCGATATCGCCATGCACGTCAACAACGGGATGTACCTGTCCCTGATGGACCTTGGCCGGTTCGACCTGATGGTCCGCAGCGGCGTGTGGAAGCGGATGCGCCGCCGGGGCTGGGGTCCCGTAGTGGCCGCGGAAACCGTCTCCTTCCGCAAGTCCCTCCAGCTGTGGCAGCAGTACACCATCGAAACCCGAATCATTGGCCTGGACGCCAAGGCCATCTACTTCGAGCAGCGCATGGTGGCCGACAGGGAGGTGTACGCGCGTGCCTACATCGCCACCAGGCTGGTCCATAAGGGCCTGCCCGTCAGCCAGGAGGATATCCTGCGGGAGTTCGGCCAGCCGCCGGCGGACCTGGTGCTTCCCGAATGGGTCCATGAGTGGCGCGCTTCGAGCGCCCTGCCGGGGAGCCGGACGCCGGCGCCGCATCTCTGGGGCTGATGCCGGCGAGGAGATCGCCCCAGAGGCTTAGGCTCCCACGTCACGCCGTTCAAGCGCGACGGCGGCCAGCGCCACGAGTGCCGCCGAGATACCCCAAAGCCACGCGGCCGCTGCCCAGTCCGCTCCGTTGACCACGGGTGCGTTGCCGTAGGCCCAGTGGTACGGGCTGATGTCCAGCAGCCACTCCACATCCTGGCTTTGCCGGCCGACGGCGTTGAACACGTATCCGAGAACTCCTACCGCCGCACCGGCAGAGATCCCATACGTCCGGCGGCCGGTGATGGCACCTGCGCATAAAGCAGCGGTGCCGCTGAGCAGCGCCAGTCCGGCGAAGAGAACCGCGGCCCCCGACAGGTTTCCGGGGTCAATGCCGAGTTGTGACGGCCCGTTCAGCAGCAGCACCAGGACGAAAACAATCCCGGCCAGGAGGACAACCCGCAGCAGCAGCGCAAGGGCACGTTCCAGTACCACCTGCACGCGCCGTACTCCATGGGCGAGTGTCAGCTCCAGCTGGCCGGACTCCTCGTCGCCGCCCACAGCGGCGGCGCCCCACGCCACCGATGCGATGGTCATCAGCAGGAAGCCAAGAAGCCCGAACAGGGTGGCCTGGGTGTAGCCGGGACCGGTGGCGATCTGGTCATAGTTCAGCGCTTTGGTCATCTCGACGGGCAGTGCGTCCATCAATTCCTGCATCTGGGCACTGCCGCCGATGGACGGGTAGAGGGGCAGGTAGAGGAACGCAGCGGCCGCCAGACCCGCAGCCCAGGCGAGCGTGGAACGCCAGGTATCGAAGAAGGCCCGCCGGAAAAGCGGGAGGGCGGTGTTCACCGGACCTCCTCGCCGCGGCCGGAGTACATCTTCAGCACCGCGTCCTCCAGGTCCGGTTCCTCAAGGACAAGGTCCGTCAACTCGAACGAACCCAGCCGCCGGACCAGGGGCTGGATGGCGCCCTCCAGGTTGGCGGACAGCGTGACGGCACCGTCGGACTCAAGTACCTCCACCTTTCCGACGCCGGGAACACCGGTCAGCAGCGCAACGGCGTCGTGCGCTCCAATGCCGGACGCTGTCAGGCGGATGCGGCGCACGGCGCCTTCGCGCAGCCTATTGACTGATTCAACCGTGATGATGCGCCCGTCCCGGAGAATGGCCACGGTGTCCGCTGTCTGCTGGATCTCGCTCAGGACATGTGAGCTCAGGAAGATGGTCTGGCCCCGGTGCCGTGCCTCGCGCACCATGGCGTGGAACTCCTGCTGGACCAGGGGGTCCAGGCCGCTGGTGGGCTCATCGAGCACCAGCAGTTCCGGCTGGTGCATGAACGCCTGCACCAGGCCCAGTTTCTGCTTGTTTCCTTTGGACAGCTTGCGCGTATGGCGGTCCAGGTCCAGTCCCAGCCGCTCGGCGAGTGCGTCAATCCGGCCGGCCGGAACCGGGCCGCTGATGGCCTCATAGTGGGCCAGCAGCTTCCGTCCCGTCACCCGGCCCTCAAGGAACAGCTCGCCGGGAAGGTAGCCGATGCGGCGGCGCAGCTCCGGCCCGCCCTGCCGGGGATCCACACCCAGCACACGCACCTCGCCGCCGTTGGGCCGGATGATGTCCAGCAGGCAGCGCATTGTGGTGGTTTTTCCCGCCCCGTTGGGCCCGATGACACCGAAGACGGACCCAGCCTCCACGTCGAAGTCAACGCCGTGGAGAACCTCCCGGCGGCCAAACTTTTTGACAAGGGAGCGCGCGGAGACAGCAGTGGCCACGAGCCCTCCTTTGCTGCAGCAGCGCAGCTGATGACCCTAAGATAAGGCCTTACGGACCTGCTGTACATCACCGCGCCAGGTTATTCCCGATGACGCGGGCAGCGAACAGGCGGCTACGGCCGAGACATGCCGGCCAGGCGCGGGTACCGTTGAAACATGGCTACCCTTGACATCACCGGCGAACAGTTCGCATCGACCATTGAGGGCAATGACATTGTCCTGGTGGATTTCTGGGCAGAATGGTGCGGCCCCTGCAAGCAGTTTGGCCCCACGTACTCGGCAATCTCCGATAAGCACCCGGATGTCCTCTTCACGAAGGTGGACACGGAGGCCGAGCAGCAGCTCGCAGCCGAGGCCGGCATCTCGTCCATTCCCACGCTCATGGCCTTCCGCGAAAAGGTGCTGGTTTTCTCGCAGCCCGGCGCGCTGAACGCCCAGCAGCTGGAACAGGTTGTTGATGCCGTCAAGGCACTGGACATGGACGAGGTCCACGCCCATGTGGCACGCCAGCGGGAAGAAGCAGCAGCTGCCAGCAAGTCGGCGGGGCCGCAGGACGGCACGCAGATCCCCGAAGCGTGATACCCGGCACCTGATCCTCTTTAAACTTCGTAGCGGCGCCCTCCACAAGGAGGGCGCCGCTACCGTGTTAAACGAGGTGCGGGGGTTACAGGCGTTCCAGCTTGACGGGCTCGGCCAGCAGCGCGCTCAAGGACTCGTTCAGGTCCTGGACGGCGATGCCCTTGGAGTGCTTCGCGAGGTCCTCTTCCGATGCCCACTGCTCGGTCAGCACCAGCTTTTCCTCGGCGGCTTCCGTCAGCTCGTAACGGATGCAGCCGGGTTCATTCACCACCTCGTCAATAGCGATTTCCAGGGCCAGCTTTACACGGTAAAACTCGCCGTCGTTGGGGATGAACGTTGCCTGCAGGTCAATGGGAGAACTCATGGATTTCACAATACCGGCCACCGCCTGCAGCCCCGCTCCTGTTGACACCGGCCATCCAAGTGTTGCGCTCCTCCGGTGCTTTTATTGCCGGGGGCCACTTGGTAGCGTGCCCTCATGCGCGCTTACACAGCCGGGGACACTGACGTCCCATTGCTCGAGGAGACCATCGGCGGAAACTTCGAACGGATGGTGGCCAGGTTCCCGCTCCACGACGCACTGATCGAGGCCGCCCCAGTGCCTGGTGCTGACGCGAGGCGGTGGAGCTACACCAAGATGAACGACGACGCGGACCGGCTGGCGCGTGCACTGCTCGCCCTTGGCATTGCCAGGGGGGAGCGGGTGGGCATCTGGAGCCCGAATTGCGCCGAGTGGACGCTGCTTCAGTACGCCACGGCCAAGGCGGGCGTGATCCTGGTCAACGTCAATCCCTCCTACCGGAGCCACGAACTGGAGTTCGTGGTGAAGCAGAACGGCATGCGGATGCTGGTCACGGCGCCCTCGGACCGGAACAGCGACTACGTGGGGATGGCCCGCAAGGCGCTCGCAGAGTGCCCCGACCTGCGTGAACTCGTGTTCCTTCCCTTGCCGGGCGGGGAAGGAACCAGCTGGGAGGGGACCGGCGGGGAAGTGTCCGACGGCGCCGTCCCGCTCAGTGACGCGGAACTGACTTACGCTGAGCTGCTTCGGCGGGCGGACGGCGTCGGACATGCCGCACTGAAGGCGCGCATGGCTGAACTCAGCCCGCACGATCCGATCAACCTGCAGTACACCTCCGGGACCACGGGCTTTCCCAAGGGGGCCACGCTCACGCACCACAACATCCTGAACAACGGCTTCTCGATAGGGGAGTTGCTGGGGTACACCGAGCACGACCGGGTGGTGATCCCGGTGCCGTTTTATCACTGCTTCGGAATGGTGATCGGCAACCTGAATGCGCTGAGCCACGGCGCGGCCACCATCATCCCGGGCCGTGGCTTCAACCCGGCGGCATCGCTGGAAGCCGTTCAGGACTTCGGCGGCACCTCCCTGTACGGGGTGCCCACCATGTTCATCGCCGAACTCGCGCTGGCCGACTTTGCCTCCTACGATTTGTCCACGCTCCGCACGGGGGTAATGGCCGGTTCTTTGTGCCCCATCGAGGTGATGAACCGGGTCATTTCGGAGATGAACATGCGCGATGTTGCCATTTGCTACGGGATGACCGAAACGTCGCCGGTGTCCACCATGACCCGGGCCGGTGACACCCTGCAGCACCGGACGGAGACCGTGGGGCGGACCATGCCGCACCTGGAAAGCAAGATCGTTGATCCGGGCTCGGGCGATGTCCTGGAGCGCGGGCAGATCGGGGAGCTGTGCACCCGCGGCTACGCGGTGATGGAAGGGTACTGGAACCAGCCGGACAAAACCGCGGAGGCAATTGATCAAGACGGCTGGATGCATACCGGCGACCTGGCCCGGATGGACGAGGACGGCTACGTGGTGATCGAGGGCAGGATCAAGGACATGGTGATCAGGGGCGGGGAGAACATCTATCCGCGGGAAATTGAGGAGTTCCTTTACACGCATCCCTCCATCCAGGACGTGCAGGTGATCGGGGTGCCCGATACAAAGTACGGGGAGGACCTGATGGCGTGCATCATCCTCAAGCCCGGTGCAGAACCGGTGGATGCCGCCGCCGTTGCCGAGTTCTGCCGGGGCAAGCTCGCCCATTACAAGATCCCCCGCTACGTCGATGTCCGGGACAGCTTCCCGATGACCGTCTCGGGGAAGGTCCGGAAGGTGGAGATGCGCGAGGAAGCCGTGGCGCGGCTGGGGCTCTGACCCACCACAACGCGGGGTCACTTTTCGCCCGATGATTGGCGTTTTATGGGCAGTAACTGACCCCGCGTCGGGTTCGCTGAGGTCGCCCTGTGGATAACCTCAGTAAATGTTCCTCCGGGGTGCAAACTTGGTGCCATGGTTATCGCCAGGCCGCTCCCCGAGGATCTCGCCAAGCTTCCTTTCACGATCTATCAGGCACGAGATCTGGGTGTTGCACCAAAGCGATTGCGTGCCAAGGATCTGGTGGGAGCCGGACGTCTGATTCGGGCCCACGCTGGCCGGGACCCCGACCTGGTTGAGAGGGCACGCGTGCTCTGTGCAGCCACGCCGGACGCTTGGGTGTCCCACGAGACAGCGGCGATCCTCTGCGGTTTGGGCCTTCCTCCCTGGCTGGGCCGGGAGCCGCGTGTCCACCTCAGTAAGCCGCACGAATTGCCCCGGGTCCGGCGGGCCGGCGTCATCGGTCACCGCGTGCATGTGATTGCGGGTGAAGTGGTGGAGCTGGATGGGATCAGGGTCAGCGGGCCCGCCCGGACATGGCTTGACCTGGCCCATGAGCTGCCCCTGCAATATCTCGTGGCCATGGGAGACCAGCTGATCCGGGTTCCACGGCCGGAGTTGGAGTTCCGAAACATACCCTTTGCGTATAAGGACGGGCTGCGCCTGTTGATCCGGCAGCATCCAAACATGAAGGGCGTTGAGAAGGCGCGACTGGCGCTCGATGAGATGCGGGTGGGGTCGGATTCGTTTCCGGAGACGTTCCTCCGGCTGGCGCTGCTGGACGCGCACCTTCCTGAACCAGAATTGCAGCTCCGCATCGATCCCCACGATCCGAGGTCGCCGGCAGCGGACCTTGGTTACCGGAAATACCGGATCGCGGTGCAGTACGACGGCGCGCATCACCGATCGAGGGAACAGCAGTCGCGCGACAATCGCCGCGACGAATTTTTCATCAACGCAGGCTGGTCCTATTTCAAACCAACGGCAGACGACCTCGCCGACGATTTTCGGGAGCTTATTGGCAGGATCAGACGGGCGTCGCGCTCTCCCTGGAACGCCGGGTCACCTTCCGCCCGATAACCGGTGTTTACAGGGCCGTAAGTGACCCCGCGTTGCCTCCTACTCGGGCTGATTGCCCTGCGCGCCGTTGATGGTGAACGGTGTGGTGACCCCTTCATACATGAGGTGCGCTACGAGGCCGTCGACGGCGTGTGCCAGGGTGTGGCAGTGGTCGCTCCAGATCCCCGGATTGTCGGCGAGGAAGGCCACCTCGTAGGACTCGCCGGGATGGAGGTCCAGGGAGTCGACCCACCAGGGACTTCCCGACGCCGGAATGCCGCCGCGCGAGAGGACAACGGCGTGGTGGCCGTGCAGGTGCATCGGATGCACCTCGGATGTGTCGTTCTTGATCTGCATCAGGACCACGTCCCCCTCACGCACGTGGAACATTGGGACGTCGGGAAAGAGCTGGCCGTTGATTGTCCAGAAGTTGCCGGGGCGGCCATCGATGAGGCCAAAGCGGCGCCCGATCACGTAGTCGAAGCTGCGGTCCGGCCGCCCTGCGTCGAAGGCGGGCGGTGCGGGGGCTCCGTACGCCAGCAGGTCAACCGTCTCGCCGGGCTGCCGCGCGCCGGGAGCCCTTGCAGCCCGATCCCCGATGGTGACGCTGCGGGCACCACCCACCTGGAGGCGTGCGGAACCATTTGCGGGGGCCTGCAGGGTCACGTCGGCCCGGCCGCCCGCGGGGATGAGCAGGCTCCGGCCTTCGACGGGGGACGGAGCGTTCACTTCGTGCCCGTCAGTTGCCACCACACGGAAGGGAGCGGCTGACCAGACTGCCGCGGTGCCCTGGTCCGTGTTGATGACGCGGACCCGCACCGTGGAGCCCGGCCGGGCACCCACATGTTCATCCTGCACCCGTCCGTTGAGGGTGTGCTGGCCACCGTAAACGTGCAGCAGCGCGACGGCGTCGATGGCGGCGTCGTTACCTGCTGCCTCGGCCGGCTCGATGACCACGGCGCCGAACAGGCCGCCTTCAACCTGCTCATGCGACACCTGGTGTGAGTGATACCAATACGTGCCGGCGTCATGTGCAACGAAGCGGTAGAGGTGGCGGCCTCCGGGCGGGACCGCGTCCTGGGTGACCCCCGCGACACCGTCCGCCGCATTGGGTACGTCGATCCCGTGCCAGTGCAGCGTGGCCCCGGCCGCCACGGACTCATTGACGAACACAGCCTCCACAAGGTCGTCCTGCCGGGCACGGACTGTCGGCCCGGGGGACGTCCCGTTCACTGTGTACCCCGCAAACGGGCGTCCCCCGGGAATATCGACTGTCTCCTGGCGCGCGACGAGTTCGATTCGAACATCGGGAGGCCGGAGCAGGTCCGCGGCCAGGTCGGTCACGCTGACGGCATCGGCCGGGCCGGCCGCGCCGGAGCCGTGGACATGGGCGGCGTTCGTGCTGTGCATGTCCATCACGGAGTACTCGCCGAGCAGGGTCGAACCCCAGGCGAGCACGCCGAGACCAAGGGCGCACGTCACAGCGATGGCTCCGGCAAAGCGTACAAAGAGATCAGGTCGTGATGGCATTGGTGGCAGACAGGGCAGTGCTGGCTGTCTTGGACCGGCGGACTCGTGATGCCGTATAAACCGCGGCGAGCAGCACGGCCAAGGCGTTGGCACCGTGGATCAGGCCGAGGTAGGGCATGTCAGTGATGGAGTACCCGAGGGTGATCTGCAACGCGACGAGGCCCAACACTATCGCCGCCCAGAGGCGTGCGCCCCGCACCTTCACGAAGAACGAGACGATGAGCAGCAGGAGGGCGGCGAGGGGTATGACCATCCCGCCCACGATGCCGTGGATCGGGAAGCCAAGATCACCGATGAACGTTGCCTGTTGGCTCTCGATGAGGGCCTTGTCCACCACGCCGCCACCCTGGACGTAATGCACCATCCCGCCGAAGCCGAAGGCGATCGATGCTGCCTGCACAACCACGCCGCCGGCGATGATCCAGGCGATGATCGAATAGGTTCTGCGCATGACTCCTCCTCCTGTTCGTGCGGTGACCGTTTGTGGCATCCGCTGTGGATCCGACGTTAGGCGTGGGAGCAATTGCCCGGAACACGGGTGGCCGCAGGGGGCATGGAGGCCAGCCCCGGGGGAGGCCGGGCAGGTACCCCCTGCCGGTAACAGCGCCCGAGGCGGATCATGGGAAATGTGCTCCGCAAATGGGGATTAATCGCCACGTTGGCTCCGATCGGGGCGGCGGCGCTGCTCTACGTCGTGATCGTCCGCGGATTCATCGATTCGGCTGCGGACCACGGCCTTGGCTGGCCTTTGCTCGGCGTGTTGCCGACCTTTGTTTTTGGGATCTGGCTGCTCACGGTCTCTTCGTCCCGGTCAGCGTTCTTCATTGCGGCGGCATCCACTGCCATGGCTGTCGGCTCGGCTTATGAGACCTTTGTGCAGCGGAACGCCGAGGTGATCCAGCAGCAATGGTTTCCGCTCTTCAACGTGATCGGACTGACAGCCGATGCGGTGTCCGCCGCCGGCTTCCTCGCCCTCTTCGCCACCTACCCAACCGGTACCCCGGAGCGCCGGTGGCAACGGAACGCTGTCGTCTTCCTCTGGGTTCCGGTGCTGGTGGGGCCACTGACTCTCTTGACCACCCCGCACGTCGTCATGCAGGCATACATCGGCATCAACGGGGAGGCAATTCCGAATCCCTTCGCCGTGCCCGCCCTTGAGTGGGCCGCCCCGGCCGTCCACTATCTCATCTACCAGCCTTGGCCCAGTGTGCTGCTGGGGCTCGGCGTGTTGTACTCGCGGGCGCTTTTCGGGGACGCAGAGGTTCGTGGACGCACGCGGGTGATGACCTGGGTGGTCACGGCTTCACTCGCCAGCTTCATGATGTGGACGCTTGCCCCACCGTCCTGGGGCAACGCCGCCGCGGTCGCTGTCTTCATTACCCTCATGGCAATTCCGCTTGCTGCCATCCACGGCATCTTCCGCTATGGAGCCTTTGATATCGCACCGGATGACCGCGGGCTCCTGGCCGCGCGCTCGTCCAGCCTACTGATCACGGTCCTGTACGCGATCGGTGCTGCGACGCCGGCTGTGTTGCTCGCCGACAGACTTACAGTCATGGGTGCGATCCTGCTTACCGCGATCCTCGCCATCTGCCTGCTGCCGCTGCGCGGGTGGCTGCAGGACTGGATCCATCGCACGGTGTTCGGCGACCGGGACCGCCAGCTGGCACTCCTGAGCAAGCTTGGCCGCCAGCTGGACCAGGCGGTGGACCCCGGAGAACTTCTCATCCGGCTGACGGAGGCCGTGCGATACGGACTGGACGCCTCCTGGGTGCGAATCGGGCTCGCCGGACCCGACGGCGGGCTGGGCGGACCGCCGATGGGCGTCGCCGGGGAACCGGGCGGGGAGCCCGTGGATTCGTGCGTCCTCATGCGGGGCGGTGAGACGCTGGGCCGAATTGATGTCGGACCGCGAAGGCGCGGGGACTACAGCGACGCAGAACGGGCCCTGCTCCGCACGGTCGCCGGACAAGCTGCGGCATCGGTCGCCAACGTCAGGCTCAGCGCCCAACTCGCCCAGCAGCTCGATGACCTGACTGCATCGAGGGAGCGCCTCCTGGCCGCACAGGACGGTGAGCGGAAGCGCCTGGAGCGGGACCTGCACGATGGGATCCAGCAGAACGTAGTGGCGCAGATCGCCGGGCTCCGCCTCGCCCGGAACCGCCTGATGCGTGGCGAGCTGACAGTGGGGGAGCTGGTGTCCCTGCAGGACCAAACGCGGGAAACACTTACCGACCTGCGTGAACTCGCCCACGGCATCCACCCGCCGGTACTGAGCGACAACGGCCTGGTGGCAGCCATTGAGTCGAGTGTGGCGCGGTTCCCCATCCCGTTGGCGGTGGAAGCCGACGCCGGCCTGCGGGCGGAGCGTTTCCCCGAGGAAGTGGAGACGACGGCGTACTACGTGGTGCGTGAGGCGCTGGCCAACACCGCGAAGCACGCGCACGCGACGGGGGCCTCGGTGGGGCTCGTCCGGCAGGACGGGCATCTGAAGATCACGATTACCGATGATGGATGCGGCTTTGACGTGCCGGTCCCGGCAACGCACGGGGGCCTGGCGAACATCCGCGACCGGGTGGCTGCGCTGAGGGGAACCGTGGACGTCACGGGCAGCCAGCCGTCCGGTACCACGGTGCTGGTTGACCTTCCCGTGGAGCGGGAGGGGCACCGCGGTGGATGAGCCTGGTGTGCTGCGCGTGGTGATCGCCGAGGACAATTATCTGGTCCGTGAGGGGATCCGCCGTCTGCTGGAGGACTCGGGCGAGATCGACGTCGTTTCCTGCACAGGCAACGCAACCGAACTGCTCGATGCTGTCCGCCGTTTCTCCCCGGACGCCGTCCTCACCGATATCCGGATGCCGCCCGGCCACCATATGGAGGGTATCGAGGCGGCCCGCACCATTCGTGCTGCGCACCCGGACACCGGGGTGGTGGTGCTTTCACAGCATGCGGACGAGAGTTACGCGCTCGCGCTCTTCGCCGACGGGTCGGCCGGCCTGGGCTACCTGCTGAAGGACCGTGTCGGAGATCTTGAGGACCTGGTTCATGCCCTCCGCGAGGTGCGCGCCGGCGGGTCAGTCATCGACCCGCAAATTGTTGACACCCTGGTCCGCCGCCGTAGCGCGGGAGCACCGAACCCGCTCGCCGACTTGTCCCCCCGGGAGCTGGACGTGCTGCGCGAGATGGCACAGGGGAGGACCAATGCCGGGATAGAACAATCCCTGTACCTCTCCTCATCCACGGTGGAGAAGCACGTCAACGCCATCTTCACCAAGCTGCACCTCCCCGCGACTGGCGTGCACCGCAGGGTGGCTGCCGTGCTCGCCTTCCTGCAAAACGACAGCCGCGAAGCGACTCACGGAGAACGCGGGCAGTAGTAGTTTGGCTTGGGCAGGAGTCAGGCTGATGTGGGGTTTGGTGGCGGGTTCAGTACCGGCGGTGGTCCTGGATGGTCATCCGTGGGCCGAACGTCGGCTTGCGGAAGCCGCTGCTCTGGATCATCCGGACCACCCGCTGCCGGTGCCCCTTCCACGGCTCCAGAAGCCGGAGCATACCGGCGTCGTCCGTCCTGCGTCCTGTCAGCGCGGCGCCCACGTAGGCGGCCAGGTGGAAGTCGCCCACCGAGATCGAGTCCGGGCAGCCATGGGTGCGCTGCACCACTTCCGCCGCAGTCCAGACGCCAATGCCCGGGATGGCCTGCATTTTCGCGGCCGCCTCCAGCGCAGGCAGTGCTGCCAGCCGTTCAAGCGCGACGGCGGAGCGCAGCGCCCGCATGACGGTCGCCGAGCGTTGCGGCCCCACGCCGGCCTTGTGCCACTCCCAGCTGGGGACCTGCAACCAGCGCGCCGAAGTGGGCGGGAGCATCAGGCCCGCGGGAGCCAATATTCCCGCCTGCGGTGCGGGGGAGCCGTAGCGGTGCACCAGGTAGCGGTAGGCCCGGCGGGCCTCGATCACTGTCACTTTCTGCTCCAGGATGATCGGCACGAGCTGGTCGATCATCCGCCCGCTGGAGGGGAGCCGGAGGGCCAGGCTTCGCCGCCGGGCCTCCCGGACCATCTGCGGGAGCGTCGCGTGGAACGCCGGTTGGTCAAACTCCTGCCAGTCGTCATCCGCGCCCAGGAGCCGGGGCACCGAGCCGATGGCTGCGGCGGCTCCGGGGCCCCACGCCTGGGCGTCCACCCGGAACTCCAGGGCCGCACTGCCGGCGGGGCTGAGGCGTAAGGTGGCTGGTCCGTCGGTCGTCGTGAAGGCGTTCCAGATGATGTTGCCTTGAACGCTGAAGGACGGGTCGCTGTTGCCGCGCAGGAGCGGGCCCAGGGTCCTGGAAAGGTCATAAGGGCCGCCCGGATACCAGCGGAGAGAGGCGTCCGCGGCGGCTGCCAGCCGGCTGGGTGCCTCTGCGATCGTCATACAGCCATCGTCCCACGGCAGGCCGACAAGCGCCCCAGTGACTGTACCGGCCCTTAATCCGGGCTGTGTGAAGGACTAGACTCCCAGGTGTGGCGCGGGGCGTCCGCGCCTTCCCTTCGAGCTTCGAGGTGAGCGCAATGGGTGGAGTAGTACATTTTGAAATCCCCGCCGACGATCAGGAGCGGGCCAGGAAGTTCTACCAGGAGGCCCTCGGCTGGCGGATCGATCCCGTCCCGGGCATGGATTACAACATGGTGATCACCACCCCCATGGATGAGTCCACGGGCCAGCCAACGCAAACGGGCGCCATCAACGGCGGCATGATGGCCAGGGACGGCCAGATCACCAATCCCGTGATCACAGTCGACGTGCCGGACATCGACGCAACGCTTCGGACGGTGGAGCAGCTCGGCGGATCCGTGGTCATGCCCAAGAGCGAGATTCCCGGGATGGGCTACTTCGCCTACTTTAAGGACCCCGAGAACAACGTTATGGGCCTCTGGGAGAACCTTCCCGCTGACCAGCAGGCACAGGCCGCGGGGTAGCGGAAGGCCCCGGTGAAAGCGGTAGCTTTGTATCCATGAAGTACGCCCAGTCCGTCCTGGACCTCATCGGCAATACCCCGCTCATCAAACTCAACCATGTGACGGAGGGCATCAAAGCCACAGTCCTGGTCAAACTGGAGTACGTGAACCCGGGCGGATCCATCAAGGACCGCATTGCGGTCAAGATGATCGAGGATGCCGAGCGGGACGGCAAGCTGCAGCCCGGCGGCACCATCATCGAGCCCACCTCCGGCAATACCGGTGTGGGCCTGGCGCTCGTGGCCCAGCAAAAGGGCTACAAGTGCATCTTCGTGGTGCCGGACAAGGTGGGTGAGGACAAGCGGGCCGTACTGCAGGCCTACGGTGCGGAAGTGGTGGTGACGCCTACCGCGGTACCCCCGGACAGCCCGCAGAGTTACTACGGCGTCTCGGACCGGCTGGTGCGCGAGACGCCCGGCGCGTACAAGCCGGACCAGTTCTCCAACCCCGCAGCACCGGGCAGCCACTACCAGACCACCGGCCCGGAGATCTGGCGCGATACCGACGGCACGGTCACCCACTGCGTGATCGGTGCCGGCACGGGCGGCACCATCACCGGCACCGGCCGGTACCTGAAAGAGGTTTCGGCTGACAGGCCGGAGTCCGACGGCGGGGTGGTCCGGATCATCGGCGCCGACCCGGAAGGTTCGGTCTACTCCGGCGGTACGGGGCGCCCGTACTTTGTGGAGGGTGTGGGGGAGGACATGTGGCCGGGGAACTACGACAAGTCGGTCCCTGACCAGGTCATCGCCGTCACTGACGCGGATTCCTTCGCCATGACGCGCCGCCTCGCCCGCGAGGAGGGACTCCTGGTGGGCGGCTCCTCGGGCATGGCGGTGGTGGCGGCGCTGCAGGCGGCGCGGGACCTCCCGGACAGTGCCGTCGTCGTCGTGATCCTTCCCGACTCCGGCCGCGGCTACCTCGCCAAAATCTTCAATGACCAGTGGATGCGCTCCTACGGCTTCCTCTCCGGCGGCGAGGAGACCTCGGTGGGTGAGGTGATCAAGTCCAAGAACGGCGAGCTGCCGGACCTGGTGCACATCCATCCCAACGAATCCGTCCGCGATGTCATCAACATCATGAACGAGTTCGGCGTCAGCCACATCCCGGTCCTGTCCCAGGAGCCCCCGGTGGTCATGGGGGAGGTGCTGGGCGCGGTGGATGAGCGCACCCTCACGGCCAAACTGTTCCGCGGTGAGGCCAAACTGACGGACAAGATCGCGGAGCACATGGGTCCCAAGCTGCCCGTCATTGGATCGCTGGAAACCATCTCGGCGGCCAGGGAACTGCTTTCAGACGTGGACACCGTGATGGTCACGTTCGTCGGCGCGCCGGTGGGCATCCTCACCCGGCACGACCTCCTGGCCTACCTCAGCAACTGAACTTTTCGGTGGTTGAGCCCATCCATCCGGTGGTTGAGCTTGTCGAAACCCCCGGTCACGCACAATAAGGAGCATCATGTCCGTCCCGCAAAACCAAGGTTTCAACACCCGTGCCGTGCACGCCGGCCAAGACTTTGAGCCGCGCACCGGTGCTGTCGTCCCGCCTGTGCACTTCGCCACTACCTACGCCCAGGACGGCATTGGCGGGCTGCGGGAAGGGTATGAGTACAGCCGCGGCGGCAACCCCACCCGGGACGCCCTGCAGGAACAGCTCGCCGCGCTGGAAGGCGGCACGCACGCCTACAGCTTCAGCTCCGGGCTCGCAGCCGAGGATTCACTGATCCGCGCCCTGACCCGCCCCGGGGACCACATCGTGCTGGGCAACGATGCCTATGGCGGGACTTACCGGCTCATCAGCCGGGTATTGGGCGGCTGGGGGATCGGCAACACCCCGGTGGACATGGCCAACCTCGACGCCGTCGCCCGGGCCGTCGCCGCCAACAAGACCCGCTTCGTCTGGGTGGAGACCCCGTCCAACCCGCTGATGAAGATCACGGACATCGCCGCGCTCGCAGATATAGCGCACGACGCCGGTGCCCTCCTCGTGGTGGACAACACCTTCGCGTCGCCGTACCTTCAGACCCCGCTCGCCCTGGGTGCCGACGTGGTGGTCCACTCCACCACCAAATACATCGGCGGGCACTCGGACGTGGTGGGAGGCGCCGTGGTGGTCCAGGACGCCGAACTGGCCGAGAAGATCGGCTTCGTCCAATACGCCGTAGGTGCGGTTTCGGGGCCTATGGATGCCTTCCTTACCACCCGCGGCCTGAAGACCCTGGGCGTCCGGATGGACCGGCACAGCCTCAACGGCCAGGCCGTGGCGGAATGGCTGCTGGAGCGCCCCGAGGTGGAGGCTGTCCTTTACCCGGGGCTGCCGTCCCACCCCGGGCACGAGCTCGCAAAGAAGCAGATGAGGAGCTTTGGCGGCATGGTTTCGGTGCAGTTCAAGGGCGGCGAGGCAGCTGCCCGGAAGGTGGCCGAGTCGACGTCCGTGTTCATGCTGGCGGAGTCGCTGGGCGGCATCGAATCGCTGATGAACTACCCTTCGGAAATGACGCACGCCTCGGTCAAGGGCACCGAACTTGCGGTTCCGGTGAACCTGCTCCGGCTTTCCTGCGGCATCGAGGATGTGGAGGACCTGGTGGCTGACCTGGACAAGGCCTTCTCCTCCATCCCCTAGCGGCGTGCCGAAGCATGGCTTTCTTGAAGAAAGTCAGCTAGGGTTCCTGCTGGCAAAAAGGGCGTACGACGACGGCGGCCGCACCAGAAGTGAGTACGTCCTCACGCAGAAGGGCGAAGACGTCCTCCCGGTGCTGAACGCGGTCACGATCTGGGCCGAGAAGCACCTCCCGGCCCCGTCCGAGCAGGCACACATGTACGTCATCCACCGCGGCTGCGGGCAGCGCACCGGCTCCGCCGATACCTGCACGGGCTGCGGTGAGCGGCTGACTGCGGCCAACACAAGCTGGCACAGCCAGGCCAGGACAACCTCACCGGTGGCACTCGCCACCGCCGCATCCCCGAAGGGAACCGCCGCGTGAGCGCCGACAACACCGTCCACGGAACCGCCACAGGCACCGCCCCGGAAGCCGGCCCTGGCCTTGGTGACGGAACTGGCAGCGCCGCCACCGCCGTCGTCCCCTCACCGGAACGCCGCCGGCGCCTCCACCCTGCGTGGATCGTGGCCGCCGTCGCCTTCCTCGCGCTGGTGGGAGCCGCCGGTTTCCGCGCCGCGCCCGGCGTCCTGATGGTGCCGCTGCAACGGGAGTTTGGCTGGTCCACCACCGTGCTGTCTGCCGCCGTCAGCATCAACCTCGTGCTGTTCGGATTGACGGCGCCCTTCGCCGCGGCACTGATGGAACGGTTCGGCATCCGCAAGGTCACGGCCACTGCGCTGGTGCTGATCGGTGCCGGCAGCGCCCTCACTGTGCTGGTGAACCAGTCGTGGCAGATCCTGCTGACGTGGGGCCTGCTGATCGGGCTCGGGACAGGTTCCATGGCGCTGGTGTTCGCCGCCACCGTCGCCAATACCTGGTTCGTCAAGAGCCGCGGTTTGGTGATCGGCATCCTGACAGCGGGAAGCGCGGCCGGCCAGTTGGTCTTCCTCCCCTTCATCGCTGTGCTGGCGCAGGATCCGGGCTGGCGGCAGGCCTCACTGCTCATCGCCGCCGGAGCCCTGGCTGTGGTGCCGCTCGTGCTGAAGTTCCTCAAGAACTCCCCGGCCGACGTCGGGGCGCTGCCATACGGGGAAACCGTGCCGGCGGAAGCCCCGCTGCAGGCGCCCTCCGCGCAGGCCCCTTCCGTAGAGTCCGGCCGCGGAAGCAACGCTGCTGTGCGTGCCCTGCAGGTCCTTCGACGGGCCAGCCGGGTCCGGACCTTCTGGGCACTGGTGGCCGGGTTCGCAATCTGCGGCGCCACCACCAACGGGCTGATCGGCACCCACTTCATCCCCTCCGCCCACGACCACGGCATGACCGAAACCACCGCCGCTGGCCTGCTCGCCGTCGTCGGGATCTTCGACATCGTGGGTACCATCGCCTCCGGCTGGCTGACGGACCGCTTCAACCCCCGCATCCTGCTGGCCGTCTACTACCAGTTCCGGGGCATAGGCCTGCTGGTGCTGCCCCTGCTCCTGAGCGCCGAAGTCCAGCCCAGCATGATCGTTTTTGTGGTGATTTACGGCCTGGACTGGGTGGCCACCGTCCCGCCAACGGCCGCGATCTGCCGCGAGCATTTCGGTGCGGACAGCAGTGTGGTGTTCGGCTGGGTGTTCGCAGCCCACCAACTGGGGGCTGCCGCCGCCGCACTGGCCGCCGCGGCCATCCGCGACACCACGGGCCAGTACACCTATGCCTGGTTCGGGGCGGCGGCGATGTGCACCATCGCCGCGGTCATCAGCGCCACCATCCGCAAGCATGCCGGCCTGCGGGTGCCTGCTACCGCCGGATCGTCCACCTAGCCTGGAGGCAGCAAAGGCGCCGTTACGCTGGTGCCATGGAAACCCCGCCCCAAGCCCCCGTCCGCAGCGTCGCCCTCATCACCGGCGCGGGCCGCCTTGCCTCCATCGGCGCCGGCATCGCGCGGCAGCTGGCGGCCGAAGGCTGGGACCTGGTCCTGGCGTACTGGCAGGACTACGATGCCAGGATGCCGTGGGGGAGCGAGCCGGACGACGTCGTCCGTTTGACCGCCGAGCTGGAAGCGATCGGCGCCCAGGTGCATACCCTGCCCGCGGACCTGGAGGACCCGGCCGCCGCGGAGCGGCTGCTCGCCGAAGCCGTCCGGCTGGCCGGGCCGCTGCAGGGCCTGGTGCTCAGCCATGCCGAGTCCGTTGATTCGGGCATCCTGGACACCAGCCTGGAATCCTTTGAGCGCCATTTCGCCGTCAACACGCGGGCCAGCTGGCAGCTGGTTGCCGCGTTCGCGCAGCAGGCAACGGACGACGGCGGCGCGATCGTTGCGCTGACCAGTGACCACACAGCATTCAACCTTCCCTACGGCGCGTCGAAGGGTGCGCTGGACAGGATCGTGATCGCTGCCGCCCGTGAGCTGGGCCCGCTGGGCATCTCGGCGAACGTCCTCAACCCGGGACCGGTGGACACCGGGTGGATGGATGACGAGGTCCGCTCAGCCCTGACGGCACAGCAGCCCAGCGGCCGCCTGGGCACTCCGGCCGACGTCGCCGGGACGGTGGCCTTCCTGCTCTCGCCCGCGGGCCGCTGGGTGTCCGGCCAGCTGATCAAGGCCGACGGCGGCTTCTCGGCCTGACCCCCGCTAACTGGCAGCTAACGTCCCGAAAAAGCGTTTTGACGGCGTTAGCTGCCTATCAGATGGGCCGGGGGTCAGCGGAACGAGCTGATGCCCGTGATGTGCTGGCCGAGGATCAGGGTGTGGACTTCGTCGGTGCCCTCATAGGTGCGCACCGACTCCAGGTTGGCGGCGTGGCGCAGGGGCGGGTAGTCCAGGGTGATCCCGTTTCCGCCCAGGACGGTCCGGGCCTCCCGGGCAATGGCAATGGCCTCACGCACGTTGTTCAGTTTTCCCAGCGAGATCTGCTCCGGCCGCAGGACACCGGCGTCCTTGAGCCGGCCCAAGTGCAGGGCCAACAGCGTGCCCTTCTGGATTTCCACCAGCATGTTCACCAGCTTTTCCTGGGTGAGCTGGTAACCGGCCAACGGCTTACCGAACTGGAGCCGCTCCTGTGAATAAGCCAATGCTGCCTGGTAGGAATCGCGGGCAGCACCCATGGCGCCCCAGGCAATGCCATACCGCGCTTCGTTCAGACAGGTGAACGGGCCCCGCAGGCCGCGCGCCGCCGGGAGCAGGGCCTCCGGACCCAGCCGGACGTCGTCGAACACCACATCGCACTGGATGGACGCGCGCATGGACAACTTCTGCGTGATCGGTGTGGCAGTTACTCCGGGTGCTCCGGCCGGCACCAGGAAGCCATGCACGCCGTCATCAGTCATGGCCCACACCACCATCACCCCCGCCACGGAAGCCAGCCCGATCCACCGCTTGGCACCGTTGAGCACCCAGCCGGCGTCGTCGCCCATGCCGTCCCGGTGGGCAAATGTGGCCATAGAGGATGGATCTGAACCTGCCCCCGGCTCGGTCAGCGCAAAACAGCCGATCACCTCCCCGGCTGCCATCCGGGGCAGCCATTCCTGCTTCTGCTCCTCCGAACCCCACTTGTGGATGGCAGTCATGGCAAGCGAGCCCTGCACGGAAACGAAAGTGCGGATTCCGGAGTCCCCGGCCTCCAGTTCCATCGCCGCGAGGCCGTATTCGACGGCGGACCGGCCGGGACAGCCATAGCCCTGCAGATGCATCCCCAGCACCCCGAGCTCGCCCAGTTCCGGTGCGAGCTCCAGGGGAAAGACGGCCTCGTCATACCAGCGGGCGATGTCCGGCCTGATGCGCTGGTCCGTGAAGTCCCGGACCTTCTGCCGGAGGGCCAGTTCGTCCGCGGTCAGCAGGGAATCAAGGGCGAGTATGTCGGAAGGGTCCGGCAGTCCCGCCGGCTCCTGGAAATCAGCAACGTTGCTCATCCGGGCATCCTAACGGCCGGGTGTGCCGGCAGGGTTAAGGTTCCTTGGCGGCTGGCCGGTGAAGTAATCGCGGGTTGCGGGGAGGAACCGGCAGATCACGGCCAGGACCACGCCCAGAACCAAGAGCAAGACACCGCTGATGAAGGCACCGCCCACGCCGAAGATCTGGCTATCGCCATACGCCGGGTCCCACATCTGAACGGCTGAAACGAAGAAGGCAGCGGTCAGCAGCAGAGCGCCCACGAGCGGCAGGATGCCCCGGAACCACAGGTTCCGTGCCGACTGCCGCAGCGTGGCCCGGAAGAACCAGAAGCAGGCGAATCCGGTCAGGGCGTAGTAGAAGGCGATGAACAGGCTGATAGCGCTGATCGAGTCCGAGAGGAGGTTTTCGCTGAGGAAGCTCATCACCACGTAGTAGGCGATCGCAGCGCCGCCCATCACCTGGGTGGAGAAGCCTGGGGTCTGGTTCTTCGGGTGCACTTCGCCGAACTTTGCGGGCAGGGCGCCGTGGACTCCCATGGACAGGGTGCCGCGGGCGGTGGGCAGGATGGTGGTCTGGGTGGAGGACAGGACCGACGCCAAAACCGCGACGACGATCAGCCAGCCCCACGGTCCCAGCACCACGTCCTTCATGGCCAGGAAGACGTCATCCTGGTTCGCCTCGTTGCCCAGCCCGATCCCTTCGGTGCCCACGGTGGCGTACATCATCACCAGGAGCGCAACGGAAACATAGATGGCCACCAGGACGAACGCGGAGATCACTGCACCGCGGCCCGGAGTAGTGGACGGGTTCTCCGTCTCCTCGTTGACCGCCAGGCAGGTATCCCATCCCCAGTAGATGAACAGGGCCAGGAGTGCGCCGTGCACCACCGCGCCCGGGTCCGCGAAGGCACCGGCGGGGTTGAACCACTCAAAATTGAACGGTTGGATCGTTGTATCGCCGCCGGCCGAGCCCCGGATAATGCCCACCACAATGGCCAGGGCAAAGATGCCCAGCGATATGTACTGCACGTAGGTCAGGACCCGCTGCACGTGCTCGCCCAGCCGGATGCCCCGGTAATTGACCAGCGTCATCACCGCGATGAACAGCACGCCCGTGGCGGTCACCAGCACCTTGTTTTGAGCCAGCGAGCCGTCACCCACCAGCAGCCACAGGTACTGGCCGGCCACCTGGGCGAGGTTGGCCAGGACGATGATGCCGGCGAGCGCAACACCCCAGCCGCCCAGCCAGCCTGCCCACGGCCCGAAGGCCCGCCGGGACCAGGTGAACGTGGTGCCGCAGTCCGGGATGGCGCTGTTCAGTTCCCGGAAGGCGTAGGCGATAAACAGGACGGGGATGAAGCCCAGCAGCAGGATCAGGGGAGTGTAGTCCCCGTTGACCGCCACGATCAGGCCCAGGGTGGCGGCCAGCGAGTAAACCGGCGCAGTTGAGGCCAGGCCCAGCATGACGGAGTCGCCAAGGTCCAGGATGCCGGCGCGCAGTCCCTTGGCCGGGACGCCGGCGCCGGGCGCTCCGCCCGGGCCTCCCGTCGTCGTAATCTCTGTGCTCATGCTGTCACCGGATCCGGAAGTGTCAGGGGACTCATAGTGCGATACCTGCTTTGCTGGAATTTGTCGCGGCCGAGAGCGGGGCCGGAGCATCAATGGTGTTGGGCACAAACCTGCAGAAGTAGTCGGTGACCGGTCCGTCCGACTCGCGGATGCCGCAGCCCACGGATTCGCCGTCCACCACCCACAGGCCCAGGACGGGATGGTTGCCGTCGAAGTCCGGCAGCGGATGGTACTGCTGGTAGCACCAGCCCTCACGGCCGTACCCGCCGGGCTGTTCGAGGTTGATGCCCTGGGCGTGGATTCTAATGTTGTCGCCTTCGCGGCCGTGCAGGGGTTTGGCAACCCATTCCTTCAGCGGCCCCGGTTCGTTGAGGTATGCCGGGAGGAGGTTGGGATGCTGCGGGTACAGGTGCCACAGGGCCGCGAGGAGTGCCTTGTTGGAGAGCAGCATCTTCCAGGCAGGCTCCACCCACCGGGGGTTGTGGGCGCGTTCGAGCAGGCGCGGCCCGAACGGCTCCTTCATCATCAGTTCCCACGGGTACAGCTTGAAGATGGTGCTGATCATGAAGTTGTCCAGGTCCACAAAGCGGTTCAGGTTGGGATCCCAGCCGATATCGGACATGTTGATGCCGATGGTGGTCCACCCTGCCTGGCTCGCGACGTCCCGCATGTAGCCGGCAGTCATCCAGTCCTCGCCGGACTCCTCCACTTCCGAGTGCGCCACATGCAGGGTGCTCATGCCGGTGCGGAACTGGAATTTCTTCCACTGGCGGATCAATGCCTCGTGGATGCCGTTCCACTGGTCTTTCTCCGGGAAGACGTCCTGCAGCCAGAACCATTGGGCCACGGCCGCCTCGATCAGTCCGGTGGGGGTGTCCGCGTTGTACTCGAGCATCTTGGCCGGACCGCCCTGCCCGTCGTAGATGAAGTCGAACCGGCCGTAGACGTCCACGTCCCGGGCCTGCAGGGATTCCGCAGCCAGTTCGAGGGCCTGCGGGCCGATGCCGATGTGCCCCATGGCCCCGGTGGACAGGAAACGCGCGGCTTCCAGGCACATCTTGTGCATGTCCTCGGCGGTCACCTCGAGGGCTTCCACCTCGTCCATGGTGAATTCGTAGTAGGCGGACTCGTTCCAGTATTCGATCCTGCGGCCGTCCGGCATGGTGGTGGTGGAGAACACCAGGCCCTGTTCTTCGATCTTCTGCTTCCACCCGGGCCTGGGCTCGCTCAACAACCGCTTCACGCCTAACCCCCCGAGACTTTTCCGCCGCCGCTGGTCCCGCTCTTGGCGCTGGTGCCGAAGCCGCCCCGGCTGACAGTGCCGCCCTGGGTGCTGTATCCGGTGGAGGCCTTCGCGCCGCTGGGCACGGTTCTTGTGTAATTGGGGGCGCTGGGCCTCTGCCCTAAGGGCGGGACGTAGGCGCCGCGGGAGAAAAAGTACCAGGCATAGAGGCCGCCGCCCCTGCCGGCGGAGCTGTTGCACTTGGTGTCCTCCACGCGCTCGCCGGTTTCGTCGTTGAAACACACCTGCGCGTACTCGGGATCGTCCTGGTTGCTGGTGACCACGGCGGTGATGGTGCCAGCGAGCAGTGCCGTGACGCCCAGCCCCACCACCACGGTCCGCCGCTGGGAGCGCTTCTTTCGGGCGGCGGCCTCGTTGAGCTGCTTCTCGCGGTCACGGGCGAACGGGTCCACCGGGGCCACAGGCTGGTTCAGGAGTTCGGGGCGCAGGTCCGGCTTGGGGACCTGCCATGGGGGAGGCTTGGCAGCATTGCCTTCGCCAGGGGCACTGGCTGCCTGGTCCTGGGCCTTGCCAGCATCGCCCCGGGGATTTCGGGCGCCGCCTTGTGGCTCGTGCTCCGGATCCTTGTTCGGGTCCATGGCGTCCCCTCAGTAGTCCACGTAAATTGGGCGCAGCGCTGTCCCCAATTGCAATCCTCGAATCAGCGTAATCCCTGCCGGCACCGGCTGCGAGCAGGGCAAGCCGCAAGAAATCCCCATGGTGGTGGTGCCCGCCGCAGCGGCCGCCGGATCCCTACACTGGTGCCATGGAAACCGCCTCAGTACTTGCCGTTTGCAGTGTCCACCAGCTTCTTCCGGACACCTCGAACGTGGGAGTCACAGCAATCGACAAGCGCGCGGTGAAAGGCCCGGTGAAGGTGCACAAGCTGGGCCTCCAGGGCGACATCCAGGCCAACCGCGTCCACCACGGCGGGCCCGACCAGGCCGTCTACGCCTATTCCCAGGCTGACGCCGACTACTGGGCCGGTGAACTCCAGCGCGACCTCCCGCCCGGAACCTTCGGCGAAAACCTCCGCGTGGCCGGGATCGAACCCACCAACGCCGTCATCGGGGAACGGTGGAAGATCGGTCTGGACGTGGAGGTTGAGGTCACCTCGCCGCGGACGCCCTGCGCCACTTTCCAGCGCCGGATGGGGGAGCCCCAATTCGTGAAGCGGTTTAGCGACGAAGGCCGGGTGGGCGCCTATCTCCGGGTGCTGCGCGTAGGCACCATCCGGGCCGGTGACCACATCCACAAGCTGTATATCCCGAAGCACGGCATCACGGTGGGCCGGTGGTTCAGCGATCCGGACCTTGAGTCCATGGAAGCGTTGAAGGACGCGGACGCCGGCGGCCAGATCCGGCTTCAGCAGCCGGAGTTCCGGAAGAAGTTTCAGGCCCTGGAGCGGCAGCTGGCCCGGTAGCGGCAACGCCGGGACCCCCGGAAGATGAGGCATGTGCGCAAGCTCACCGCCCGACGTCGTACTTCAATTACCGCCGGGGCTGGTCTGTGCCCTACACTTGAAATATCCCCCACTCCGGAAATCCCTTATTCCTGCCCAATTTTTGAGGCAGGACTGGCAAGTGTTGGGGCCCGCACAAGCGATGCGGGCATTTTCATAGGGAGAGCCGGCTAAAGAAAACGCTGTACAGACTGCTGGGATAGCAGCCAAGAGATGCAGCGCGAAGTCCTGCCACGGGATTGCGAAAGCGCCGGACTTCTGTGACCGGCCGGTCAACGTTTGCCCGGCACCCACGGCACACGTACTGCGGCTCCGCTCACCTCGGGTAGTGCCGCCTGGCCCCCTATGGATGAGGAATATCTCCCTATGCCCGAAAATCAAAACGACGCCACCTTCGAAGGCGCAACCGCCGAGACTGCCGCCGTCGAATTCACCGAGGCCGCTGTACCCGCAGCAGAGCCCGCCCCCGCAGCCGAAGCTTCTGTAGAAGCGCCCGCCGCTCCCGCCGCCAAGGCCGAGGAATCCGAAGAAGACGGCGTTCGCTTCGCCGACCTCGGCATCGACGGCCGCGTCCTCGCTGCCCTGCAGGATGTTGGCTACGAAAAGCCGTCACCCATCCAGGCAGCCACCATCCCGCTGCTGCTGGAAGGCCGCGACGTTGTAGGCCTCGCCCAGACCGGCACCGGTAAGACTGCAGCATTCGCAGTACCGGCCCTGTCCCGCCTGGCCGAACTCCACGACCTGAACGGCCCGTCCCGCAAGACCCAGGCCCTGGTGCTTGCACCCACCCGCGAGCTGGCGCTCCAGGTAGCGGAGGCCTTCACCTCCTACGCCAAGCACATTGACGACTTCACCGTGCTGCCCGTCTACGGCGGTTCCGCCTACGGCCCGCAGCTGGCCGGCCTCCGCCGCGGCGCCCAGGTTGTTGTCGGTACCCCCGGCCGCGTGATCGACCACATCTCCAAGGGCTCCCTGGACCTGTCCGAACTCCAGTACCTGGTGCTGGACGAGGCCGACGAGATGCTGCGCATGGGCTTCGCCGAAGACGTGGAGCAGATCTTCCAGCAGACCCCCTCGGACCGCCAGGTTGCGCTGTTCTCCGCCACCATGCCGAGCCAGATCCGCCGGATGTCCAAGCAGTACCTGAACAACCCGGCCGAGATCTCGGTCAAGTCCAAGACCACCACCGGTGCCAACACCCGCCAGCGGTACCTGCAGGTCATGGGCCCGCACAAGCTCGATGCCCTGACCCGCATCCTCGAGGTGGAAGAGTTCGACGGCGTCATCGCCTTCGTGCGCACCAAGATGGCTACCGAGGACCTGGCTGACAAGCTGAAGGCGCGCGGCTTCCAGGCTGCCGCCATCAACGGCGACATCCCGCAGCAGCAGCGCGAACGCACTGTGGACGCGCTGAAGGAAGGCCGCATCGACATCCTCGTGGCCACCGACGTCGCGGCCCGTGGCCTTGACGTGGAGCGCATCAGCCACGTGGTCAACTACGACATCCCGCACGACACCGAGTCCTACGTCCACCGCATCGGCCGCACCGGCCGTGCAGGCCGTTCCGGCGACGCCATCCTGTTCATGACGCCGCGGGAGAAGTACCTGCTGCGTTCCATCGAGAAGGCCACGCGCCAGCCGGTGGAGCAGATGCACCTGCCCACGGCCGAGACCGTGAACACGTTGCGCCTGGGCAAGTTCGCCGAGAAGATCACCGAGACCCTCGCTTCCGAGGACGTTTCAGCGTTCCGCGACCTCATCGCCTCCTACGAGGAAGAGCACAACGTGCCGGCCGCGGAAATCGCTGCTGCGCTTGCCGTCATGGCACAGGGCGGCCAGCCGCTCCTGGTCAAGGAACTGCCGGCAGCTCCTGAGTTCCAGAAGCGCGAGCGGTCCAAGGACGGCTTCGGCTCACGTGGACCGACCCGCACCCTCACCGAGGGCAATGCGACCTACCGGATCGCCGTGGGACGCCGCCAGCGGGTTATGCCCGGTTCGATCGTGGGCGCCATTGCCAACGAGGGCGGGATCTCCTCCGCGCAGATCGGCGGCATCGACATCCGCTCGGACCACTCCCTGGTGGAGCTCCCGGCGGACCTGAGCCCCGAGCAGCTGCGTGCCCTGTCCCGCACCCGGATCGGCGGCGAGCTGATCCACCTCGAGCTGGACAACGGCCGCAAGCCCTCCGGCGATCGTGGCGCCTACCAGGGGAACCGGGGCGGCGACCGTGGCGGCAACTTCAAGGGCAGCGGCGGGTTCAAGAAGGAATTCCGGAAGAGCGACGGCGAGCGTTCCTCCGCGGACCGCGGCGGCCGTTCGTACAGCGAGCGTTCCTTCAGTGCTGACAGTGGTTCCAGCCGCGGACAGGCCAGCGACTCCCGCTTTGGCGGCCACGGCGACGGCTCCCGCAAGCCCCGCGGTAACGAGGGCGGCCAGCGCGACTTCAACCGCAAGGGCAAGTGGTAAATCCGTCAGTCTGATCTGACACGTTCCCCCGGTGGGCCGGCTTTCGAGCCGGCCCACCGGTGTTTAAGCGAACGACGGCGGGCTGCCGCAGCCCCCTTGCCCGGATCCGCCACTGCTGGCCGGACCGGCCGCCGGTTGCCGGGAACGCGGCCACAGTGTCTTGCGTGTACCGGGAGAGAAGCTCGAGACGGAGTGTGGGGATGGACACATCCGCCGCCCACCCATCGGGAATGTCCCGTTCCAAAGGCTTTCGCGCCGCCGCTGGATGTTCCTGTTTTCCTTGAATTTCCGCCGAATCCAAGGGTGCAAGAGCCCTTCTGGCGCAACTGTTTCATGACCGTCCTGATGGGCCGGATGCCGATTTGTTGGTGGTGAAATCTTCCGGTAAAGTATTTACTCGTTGCCCCCCTAGCTCAGTGGTAGAGCGCGTTCTTGGTAAGAACGAGGTCACCGGATCGATTCCGGTGGGGGGCTCTGAATGAGGGCCTGTGTCAAGGCGGTTTTGACCGGCTTGGCACAGGTTTTTCTCATTCGTGGCGGTGTAGCTCAGTTGGTTAGAGCGCACGACTCATAATCGTGAGGTCGGGAGATCGAGCCTCCCCACCGCTACAGGCTAAACCCCCGGGATCTTTGAGATCCCGGGGGTTTTTCACTTTGGAGATGCGAACGTTCGGTCAGGTCCTTGAGGAAATGGAACTGGCGTGAATAGCGTCGCTGCACTCTTGTGGTTCAGGCCCTCTTGGAGGATGGTGATAGTGGCATTGGGGGGTCGAAACAGGTGTGCACGCATCTGCTCGTCAGCCTCCTACGGTGCCTTCGTGCAGCGCACCGGCCAACGGATGGGAAATCCATGGCTCACACTGTCAGTGTTCGACGCACGCAGGCGGCTGGCGGATCCTTTTGCCACGCTCCCGCGCTGCTCCGGCTCATGCTTGTCGCGGTTTTAGCTGCCGCCCTTACAAGCCTCAATATACTGGTGGCCCCGCAAGCGCATGCGGCGGACGTCCTCGTGACTCCGACGGCCGAGACAACACCCGTTCCAAGCTCTAGCGACGCGGCAGACGATACCGCGATCTGGATACACCCCACGGATCCGTCGCAGAGCGTGGTGATCGGCACGGACAAGCTGAGCACCGGAGGCGTGGGGGTCTACGACCTGTCGGGGCGCCAGTTACATTTCTACCTGCACGGCAGTATGAACAACGTTGATCTCCGGTACAACTTTCCGTTGGGCAGTGAGCGCACCGCCCTCGTCGGTGTGACGGAGAGGAATGTGGAGTCGACCGGCGTTCGGTTCTACAAGGTGAACGTCGCGGATCGGTCTCTGACAGAGGTGGGGCGCATCAGCACTCCAGGTAGGCCTCGCGGTTTCGGAATGTATCACTCTCCGGTCTCCGGGAAGTATTACGCCTTTGTGCATGACTTCAATACAAATGTGATAACCCAGTTCGAGCTGGACGGCTCCAATGGATCGGTTCGAGGGACTGCCGTGCGTTCTTTCGACAACGGCGACAGCTCCGAAGGCATTTCGGCAGATGATGAGCTGCAACGTCTCTATGTGTCCGAGGAGAAAGTGGGCTTGTGGCGGTACGGAGCTGAGCCGGGGGACGGTTCAACCCGGACACTCGTGGATCGCACCGTGGCAACCGGTGGACGAATAGTGGAGAACGTCAAGAACTCCGCCATTTATTATGGCCGGCAGGGGACCGGGTATCTGGTTGTGTCGAGCCAGGGCGGATCCAACTTCGTCATCTACAACCGCGGTGACAACGCCTTCGTCGGCTCCTTCAAGATCACCGATGGAGGCGGCGTCGACGGTGTGAATGGTCAAGACGGGATTGATGTCGCCAATTTCCCACTCGGACCTTCCTATCCCGCTGGACTATTCACCAGCCACGACCACAACAACACCAATGCGGGCAACGGCAACAGTGGCAACCAAAATCACAAGCTCGTCTCCTGGCAGCGCATTGCCGATGCTTTCAGCCCTCGGCTGCTTGTGGACGCCACTTTTGACCCGCGTCAAATAGGAGCAGCGGGCGGAGGGGGAGACCCTGGACCGGATACCGCACAGCCCAATACCTCGATTGCAGGTGGTCCATCAGGGACCAGTAGCAGCACTTTGGCTGAGTTCACCTTCACTGCCACGGAGCCTGGGACTTTCGAGTGTGCCTTGGATGGAGGTGCCTTCGAGGGCCACTCAAAATCGTGAGGTCGGGAGATCGCCACCGCGTTACAGGCTAAGCCCCCGGAATCCCCAGAGATTCCGGGGGCTTTTCTGTATCCAGGCCTGCCAAAGTATGTATCGGGTCAAAGTCTTCCGGGGCCCGGCCCGATTAACGGTCCCGGTTCCTGCCCCCTGTTGCGTGACAAGCTCCCCGTTTCGCCGTAGCTTTGCGGCATCTGACGGATGGGGAAACGTATGGGCTTTCTTGACGAAATCATGGTTCCGTTCAGGTGGCTTGTGTCCGCGATCATGGTTGCCTTCCATGACGGACTGAGCGCCGTCGGCATGCCGGCGGCGAGCGGCTGGACGTGGACGCTGTCCATCATTGGGCTGGTGCTGGTCATCCGCGCCGCCCTGGTTCCCGTGTTCCTCCAGCAGGTGAAGGCCCAGCGCAGGATGCGGCTCCTGCAGCCGGATCTCATGAAGCTGCAGGAAAAGTACCAGGGCAAAAGCGACGCGGTGTCCCGCCAGGCGATGGCCCAGGAGCAGATGGCCCTGTACAAAGAGCACGGGACCAACCCCTTCTCGGCATGCCTGCCGATGCTGATCCAGGTGCCGTTCTTCCTCGCGCTTTTCCAGGTCCTGTCCGGCATCAGCACGCTGGCCCGGCAAGGGGAGGGGACAGGTGCCATGAGCCATGACCAGGTGGTGCAGTTCGACCAGTCCGCCATCTTCGGTGCCCCGCTCACCGCATCAGTGCTGCACGGCGGCGGGAACCAGGCAGCCGTCATCGTGCTGACCGTCCTGATGATTCTCGCCATGACCGCCGCGCAGTTCATCACCCAAAAGCTGATCCTCGCGCGGAACGTGCCCGCAGGTACCCCGGAACCGCCCTTTATGCGGCAGCAAAAGATCCTGCTCTACGTCCTGCCGCTGGTGTTCGGCCTGGGCGGCGTCCTTTTCCCCGTCGGCGTCCTGATCTACTGGACCGTCACCAACATCTGGACCATGGCCCAGCAGTTCTTCGTCCGGGACCGGCCGCACCCCGTCGGTGACGGCCGGCCGCACACAGCTTAGGGAACTCCTCCCCTTACGCAGACCCATCCGTACCGGCAGAATGGGCGCATGGGCCAGCTCATCTACTCCGGCATCACCTCCTTGGACGGCTACCTCGCGGACAGCCAGGGCAACTTCGACTGGAGCGCCCCGGATGAGGAAGTCCACGCCTTCGTGAACGACCTCGAGCGCGACGCCGGCACGTACCTTTTCGGGCGGCGCATGTACGAAGTCATGTCGGTGTGGGACACGATGGGCGGACCCGATGATCCGCCGGTCATCCAGGCCTTCGCCCGGATCTGGCGCGGGGCGGACAAAGTGGTGTACTCCTCCTCGCTCGCCGCTGCCACCACCGCCCGCACCCGCGTGGAGCGCAGCTTCGATCCCGATGCCGTGAGGGAGTTGAAGGCCGGCACGGAGCGCAGCATCGGCATTGGCGGCGCCACCCTTGCCGCCGTCGCGCTCCGTGCCGGGCTCGTGGACGAATGCCAGGTCTTCCTCAACCCGGTGACGGTAGGAGGGGGCTTGCGGTTCCTGCCCGATGGGCTGAACCTGCGGCTCGATCTCCTCGATGAGCACCGGTTCAGCAACGGCGTGGTGTACCTCCGCTACCGCTGCCTGGCCTGATTCCGTCCCTGATCGCGCTGGCCCCGGCCTGCGTTGCCGCCGCCCGGGTGTGGCATCTGCACGGCGGGGGAGCAGAATGGGGCCATGACCCGAATCGCAATCATCGGCGGCCACGGCAAAGTGGCCCTCCACCTGTCCACCCTGCTCACGGAAGAAGGCCACGCCGTCACCTCGTTCATCCGCAACCCGGATCATGCCGCCGAGGTCGCCGAAACCGGCGCAACGCCGTCGGCCCTGGACGTGGAGAATTCAACGACGGCGGTCATTGCCGAGGCGCTGCAGGGCCACGACGCCGTGGTCTGGTCCGCAGGCGCAGGCGGCGGAAACCCTGCCCGGACGTATGCCGTGGACCGGGATGCGGCCATCCGCTCCATGGACGCCGCAGCCCAGGCAGCAGTCAACCGCTATGTGATGGTCTCCTACCTGGGCGCCCGGAAGGACCACGGCGTGCCGGAGGGCCATGGCTTCTTTGCCTACGCCGAGGCCAAAGCTGCCGCTGACGAATACCTGCGCGGGACACGCCTTGCCTGGACCATCCTGGGGCCGGGGGCCCTGACGGACAAACCGGGCACCGGCATGATCAGGGTGGATCCGGATCCGGCGGGGGACCGGTCAACGTCGCGCAGCAACACGGCCATCGTGGCGGCCGCCGTGCTGGACCTGCCGCAGACGGCCCGCAAGACCATTGAGTTCTGCGACGGCTCCCTGCCGGTTGCGGCGGCGCTGGAATCGCTCAGCTGACTGCTCCCGCCAGTTCCAGGTCCAGGGAGTGTTTCTCCACGTAGTCCAGGGCGGCGCGGACGGCGCCCACGGTAACGATTGAATCGCCCAGCGGTGAGACTGCCACGCGCGGCGGTGTAGCGGTGAGACCCTTCAGCCGCTCGGCAATGGGTTCCAGCAGCACGCCGGCGGAATTGGCCACGGCACCGCCGATCACCACAAGCTCCGGGTTGAGCAACGTGGACACGGCACCGATGATGCGGGCCATCCTGTCCGCCAGGCGCCCCAGAATTTCCAGCGCCACTTTATCGCCGTCCGCGGCGGCGGCGAAAACATGCTCGGCCTCAGGCCCACCGTCGCGTGCGTGGGCGCTGAGGGATGACCGGGCCTTGCCGGCCAGCGCCTGGGCGGCCCAGGTCCTGGCAAGGCTCGCGATGCCGAACGTGTCGCCCACACCCTGGACATGCTCAAGGAACGCGAGTTCGCCCGCGCCGCCGCGGCTGCCGTGGAGCAGCCGCCCCCCGTCGATTACTCCCGCGCCGAAGCGTTCGCTGGCAAGGATCACCACCACGTCGTCGATTCCGGCGGCGGCGCCCTGCCAGCGCTCGCCCAGCGCCGCAAGGTTGGCGTCGTTTTCCAGCAGCACCGTCCAGCCGTGCCGGTCCCGCAGCGCCGACTTCAGGCCGACGTCGAACAATCCCCAGAAGTGCTGGGCCGCCAACACGTCCCCGTGGCGGTCCACCGGGGCGGCGATGCCGGCGCAGGCGGCGAGAACGGAAGCGGGGGAGACTCCCACCTGGTCCAAGGCCGCCAGAGCGGCGCGGTCAATCACCGAGATGCGCTCTTCGGCCGAGATCTCCGCTTCCGCAAACGGCTGGCTCGACCTGCCGAGGGTATTGCCCCGAAGGTCCGACACCACCACTGTTGCTTTGGAAATGCCCACGTCCATGCCCAGGACGTAGCCGGCGCGGTCATTAAGCTCGAACCGCCGGGCCGGGCGGCCCTTCTGGTACTCGCCGAAGGCCCGCTGGTTTTCCAGTTCACGGATCCAGCCGCGCTCCTTGAGGTCCTCGCAGACAGCGATGGCGGTTGCCCGGGTGAGCCCGGTGGCCTCCATGACTTCGGTGATCGTGACCATGGCGGCGGAGCGCATGAATTCAAGGACGGACCCGGCGCTGACCCGGCGCAACAGCTGCGGGGTGACCGTGGTTTCAGCCATGCTGTTGACCTTTCTGCGCATCGCGCCGGATAATGCTTGAGCAACTAAATTTAGACTCCAAATAAATATAGTCGACAAGAAGCAAAGGATCACCCCTTGTCCACCACCGCCACGCTGGCAACCCTGTCCGATTCCGACCGCCTGGCCGATCCGAACTGGTGGCGCCAGGCCTCCGTCTACCAGATCTACCCGCGCAGCTTCGCCGACTCCAACGGTGACGGCATCGGCGACCTTAAGGGCATCACCGCCAAGGTCCCGTACCTGACGTCGCTGGGGATCGACGCCGTCTGGCTGAGCCCGTTCTACCCCTCGGCCCTCGCTGACGGCGGCTATGACGTGGACGACTACCGCGACGTGGACCCAAAGCTGGGAACCCTGGCGGACTTTGACGAGATGGCCAAGGCGCTGCACGAAGCCGGCATCAAGCTGATTGCCGACATCGTGCCCAACCACTCCTCGAACCGGCACAAGTGGTTCCAGGAAGCGCTCGGCTCGCCGAAGGGCTCACCCGCCCGCGACCGTTACATCTTCCGCGACGGCAAGGGCCCCAACGGCGAGTTCCCGCCGTCGGACTGGGACTCCGTGTTCGGCGGCCCGGCCTGGGAGCGCATCACCGAACCCGACGGCACCCCCGGCCAGTGGTACATGCACATCTTCGCCAAGGAGCAGCCGGACCTGAACTGGTCCAACCGCGAAATCCGGGAGGACTTCCTCAAGACGTTGCGCTTCTGGTCCGACCGCGGCGTTGACGGCTTCCGTGTGGACGTGGCGCACGCGCTCACCAAGGACCTCACCGAACCGTTGCTGTCCAAGCTGGAACTGAGCGCGGCCAACACCGGAGTGGACGGATTCGACGACGGTTCCCACCCCTTCTGGGACCGCGACGAAGTCCACGAGATCTACGCCGAATGGCGCGAGGTGTTCAACGAGTACAACCCGCCGCGCACCGCCGTTGCCGAAGCATGGGTCCACGCCACCCGCCGGGCCCGCTACGCCAGCCCGCAGGGCCTTGGCCAGGCCTTCAACTTCGACCTGCTGCAGTCCGACTTCGACGCCGCCGAGTACAAGGAGATCATCACCCGCAACCTGGCCGAGGCTGCCGCCACCGGTGCCTCCTCCACCTGGGTGTTCTCCAACCACGACGTGGTCCGCCACGCCACGCGCTACGGGCTGCCGCAGCTTTCCAAGGGCAAGGCGCGCACTAAGGGCCAGGACGGCAAAGACTGGCTGCTCGCCGGCGGCCCCAAGGAGGAACTGGACGTGGAGCTCGGTGAACGCCGCGCCCGGGCCGCCACCCTGCTGATGCTCGCCGTGCCGGGTTCGGCCTACCTGTACCAGGGCGAGGAGCTGGGCCTCCAGGAAGTGGCGGAGATCCCGGAGTCCGAGCGCCAGGATCCTTCCTTCTTCCGGAACAAGGGCGTGGAAATCGGCCGTGACGGCTGCCGCGTCCCGTTGCCCTGGAAGGTGGAGGGAACGTCCTTCGGCTTCGGCGACGGCGGCGCGCACCTGCCGCAGCCGGACTGGTTCAGCAAGTACGCCGTCGAGGCGCAGGACGGCACCGAAGGATCCACCCTGGAGCTCTACCGTGCCGCACTGAAGCTCCGCCGCGAACTTCAGACTGACGAAAAGCTGGAATGGGTGGAGACCGGCAATCCGGAGCTCCTCCACTTCCGCCGCCCCAACGGCTGGCAGTCCGTGACCAACTTCGGGGACGCCGCAATCGAGCCGCCGGCAGGAAAGGTGCTGGTCAGCAGCGGCCCCCTTGAAGACGGCAAGCTGCCGGCCAACACCACTGCATGGCTGCGCTGATGCAGGAACGCGGCGGGAGCCGGGCCCACTGATGCAGGAACTGATATACGGCTGCATGGGCCTGGGCGGCAGCTGGTCCAAGGAGCCGCATGGTGCCGAGCATGTGGACGAGGCCGCTGCCGCCGTCGAGGCTGCCCTTGATGCCGGGATCACGCTATTCGACCACGCGGACATCTACCGCAGCGGCAAGTCCGAAGCGGTGTTCGGCCAGGTGCTGGCCGCCACGCCCGGACTCCGGGACCGGATCCGGCTGCAGACCAAGTGCGGGATCAGGCTGCATGAACGCGGCCTGCAAACACACTACGATCTCAGCCGTGAAGCCATCCTGGAGCGGGTCAGCGAAAGCCTGAAGCGGCTGCGCACGGACTACGTGGACATCCTCCTGCTGCACCGCCCGGACCCCCTGGCGGACCCAGCGGAGGTTGCTGCCGCGGTCGGGCAGCTGATGGCCGAAGGCAAGGTCCGGCAGCTGGGGGTGTCCAACATGTCCGGGGCCCAGATCGAGGCGCTGCAGGACCGGCTGGAAACTCCCGTAGTGGCCAACCAGCTGGAGATGAGCCTGTCCAAGCGGGCCTGGCTGGAAAGCCAGGTACTGGTGAACCACGCGGAGCACCTGGATTACAGCTTCCCGCACGGCACCCTGGAGTACTGCGTCCGGAACGGCATCACCCTGCAGGCCTACGGCTCCCTGGCCAAGGGCCTGTACACGGGCGCTGAACCGGACAGCCCCTCGTCCGCCGAGGCCGCAACCGCCGAGCTCGTGGCGGAACTGGCGGGCGAGTACGGCAGTTCCGGTGAGTCGGTGCTGCTGGGGTGGCTGATGAAACATCCGGCCGGCATCGCGCCGGTGATCGGAACGGTCAATCCCGGCCGGATCCGGGCGTGTGCCGACGCCGCCCGGGTGGCCCACACCATGAGCCGGGCGGACTGGTACCGGCTATGGGTGACTGCGCGGGGCAGCAACATCCCCTGACCCACCCCAACCAGACAGCAGCAGGTGCCGGTATGGAGCCTCATCACGGCACCTGCTGCTACCTGCTTTGGCGTCGAAGGTTACAGTCCGCCGACTCCTGCGTTCTCCGGCGCGGCGGCTTTGGGTGTTACCGGAGCGCGGGCTGCAGTTGTAATCAAGCTCAACATGACATCGACGGCATCATCATTCGGGAGCCCGTTGTCATGGCACAGTGATCGCCATGTCCAGAAGGACATCCCGTGGTTGAGGGTGGCGTAAAACCTTGGGTTCCTGTCCGGCTCCGGGAACGGCTCCGCCAGGATGTCCCGGAAGCGGGCGTTCCTGGTTTCGAGACCTGCGCGGTGTGTCTCCGGGAGGGCATTCCAGTCCCCATAAATCCGGGTGAGCATGGCCTCCCCGTCGCGGTAGAACCTGTAGAGATCGGACAGTCCAACGGTCAGGCGTTCGAGGGGATCGTTGTGCCGGGACCATTCGCCCGGGTCCGGCAGTTGCTGTTGGGAGAGCCAGTGCGAGGAGCAGGCGGAGAACAATGCCTCGTCGTCAGGAAAGTGCCGGTAAACCGTCAGCCTGGTAACACCTGCCTTTTCCGCGACACCGGCGATCGTTGTGCGGGCTGGCCCAATGGAACCATGCAGAGTCACGGCCGCATCGATGATGCGCTGGTGGGTACCGCTTATTTTTTCGGTCCTCTTGCCCATTTCGTAGCGGCGATTTTTGGATGAACGAGGGTGTTCACTCAATGTATTGACTCTGCTCCCTCCCGGGCGGACAATTTCGGTACACACCATTGTATATTGAAATTGAAGGGGCGGCCTGTTATGGAACTGGAAAGGGCTCCACGGCTCACAGTCGTGCAGCCGGGCCAGGGACGCGAAGGAAATCTCGGAACGATCGGAGTCGTCTTCAAGTTCTTCGGTGAGGACACCAATGGCCAGATCTCGGTTGTGGAGCACCCGTTCCCGGTCGGGGCCCTGGTTCCCCCGCACAGCCACACCAGGGAAGACGAGTACTCGATCGTCATTGAAGGCGAGATCGGATTCCGGTCCGGAGACCGTGAAGCGGTGCTCGGGGCCGGCGGCTACATCACAAAACCGCGCGGGGAGCTCCACACGATGTGGAATGCCGGCAAAGTACCCGCACGGATGATCGAGATCATCAGCCCGGCCGGGTTCGAGCATTTCTTCTGGGGACTGGCCGATCACTTTGAAGCGGGTCCGCCGGATCCCGAGTTCATCGGTAAAATGGCCGCCGAATACGGGCTTCAGTTCGCTGAGCCGCCCTGGCTGCCGGACGTCATCGCCCGGTACGGGCTGACTCCTCCGATGCGCTGACAGGACCAGGGCATGGGCATCCTGGCTGCGCTCGACCTCTCGAAACCGGCCGGCAGCGGCATCAGGGACGGGAAACTTCGCTCTCCCGTCACCGCCATGGCTCTCACCGTCATCGCGTTGCATGTGGTGGGCTGGGGTGTTCTGGTGTTCAGCATTGTTCCGCAGAACCTGCACATCAGCCCCACGCAGGTCTTCGGCGCAGGGATCGGGGCCGGTGCGTATCTGCTGGGCATGAGGCACGCTGTCGACGTCGACCATATTGCAGCCATCGACTGCACCACACGCAAGCTGATCGGTGAAGGCCACAGGCCGCTATCGGTCGGGTTCTGGTTCTCGCTTGGCCATTCCACCATTGTCTTCGGCCTGTGCACTCTGCTGGCCGCCGGAGCGCACTTCCTGGGCGGCGTGCTCGGGGAGAACGCCTCGCCGCTGCGCGAAGCCTTGGGGCTGGCAGGCTCGGCGGTATCAGGAGTTTTCCTCTATATCGTGGCCGCCCTCAACCTGCTCCTCCTGCTCCCCGCCGTGGCGGACCTCCGCAGTGTCCGGGACGGCCGGTCGCCGGATCCTCGGCGCGGCGCCCCTGCCGGGCTGATGGTCCCTATCCTGCGGCCGGTCATGCAGAGCATCACGAGGCCTTGGCAGATGTACGTTGTGGGCCTGCTTTTCGGCCTGGGGTTTGACACGGCCACTGAGGTCGCGCTGCTCGTCGTGGCGGTGGGCGCGGCGACAACCGCACTTCCCTGGTACGCCATTCTCATCCTCCCGACGCTCTTCGCCGCAGGCATGTGCCTGTTGGACACCTTGGATGGGTGGTTCATGAATCTCGCGTACGGGAGGGCATTCGCCAGCGCGGGCCGAAGACTCATGTACAACGCCGTACTCACCGGACTCTCTGCGGCGGTCGCCCTGAGCATAGGAACAGCCCAACTGATGTCGCTGACCGCTGTGAACCTGGATCTGGCCGGACTCGGATATGCGGTGGTTGGCCTGTTCGTACTTGTCTGGCTTGTTGCAGTCTGCGCGGGCCGGTTCCAGTCCGGCAGGAAGGCGAGCCTTGAACCGGGGAGATTAGGCCGAAATATTGCCAGTGCCAGTCCCGGGGATCCACAAGGGCTCCGGTCATAACCCGTTTAGTTAGTATTGATCCTCACAAGCGGGCCATTTTCTTCGCCCTGCTGGTTGCCGGGCGGATACGGTAGATACATGACGTCTACCATCGCCACCGAGACCGTAAGGCCGGAACGCAATATCCCAGCAGAGATCGCCCGCTCCTGGCTCCTCGTGAATGCCATGAAGACCGAGCTTTTTGACCAGTCGGCAGTGTCCCGCGCTGACTCGATCATCCTGGATATTGAAGATGCCGTGGACCCCTCGCAGAAGGACCAGGCCCGGAACAACGTCATCGACTGGCTCACCGCCGGCGGCAAGGCCTGGGTCCGCATCAACGACGCCACCAGCCCCTTCTGGGCCGACGATCTCGCGGGCCTGCGCGGCACCCCGGGCCTGCTCGGCGTGATGCTTGCCAAGACTGAATCCGCGGACCAGGTCACCGAAAGCTTCCACCGCATGGACGGCAAAACACCCGTCATCCCGCTGGTGGAATCCGCCGTGGGCATCGAGGAAGCCAACAACATCGCCAAGGCCCAGGGCGCGTTCCGCCTCGCCTTCGGTTCCGGTGACTTCCGCCGCGACACCGGCATGGCCGCCACCGCCGAAGCGATGGCCTACCCCCGCGCCAAGCTCGTCGTCGCCAGCCGCGTGGGCAACCTCCCGGGCCCCATCGACGGACCCACTGTGGGCACCAACCACCCCATCCTGCGCGAGCAGACCGGCATCACCGTGATGATGGGCATGACCGGCAAGCTTTGCCTGGCCATAGACCAGACTCCCGTCATCAACGAGGTCATCAGCCCCACGCCGTCCGACGTCGCCTGGGCCACCGACTTCATGGCCGACTTCGAAGCCAACGGCCGCGTCATCCGTGACGGCTCCGACCTGCCCCGCCTGGGCCGTGCCGAGAAGATCATGAAGCTCGCGGTAGCCTTCGGGGTGCAGCCCGCGCTGTAGCACCCGCAGATTTCGTCCCAGGAGACCCCGTGACCGATACGCCCTATCTGGTCCACGGGGTCTCTTGGCCTGCCGCGCCTGATGCTCCCGGCGCGCCTGGATCCCCACCTGTGCTGCGGCAGCAGGCCCCGGATGGCACCTTCACTGAAACAGCGCTCGACGCCGGCACACGCCTGGGCTTCCGGCTCGCCACCGAAGGGAAGTCCTGCCTGGGCCACCACCGGGTGCACGGCCCCGGCCGCCGCGACCACATCCTGTGCAGAGGCCGGTCCCTGGCTGCCCGCGGACACCAGTGCGAACGGTGCTTTGTGGCGGACGACTTCCGGCTCATGCACGACTTCCATCGGGGCGGCGGCGTCCCGCCCGGGCTGCGCAGCTACCTCATGCAGCCGCACTGGCTCTACGTTGCCACCTTCGCGAACGGGGCCAGCAAGGTGGGGACCGCGTCCAATCTTCGAAAGTGGCAGCGGCTCGCCGAACAGGGCGCCGTGGCTGCCAGCTACATCGCCCATGCCGCCGACGGCCGCGTGGTGCGCATCCTGGAGGACCTGGTAACGCGCGACGGCGGGCTGCCGCAGCAGGTGCGGTCGGCTGCAAAGGCTGCCGCCCTGGCCGCTCCGGCACCCGCGGACCGGCTCAGTTCCCGCAACACTGAGCTGGCCGAAGACGCGCGCCAGCTTCTATCCGGCGCGGATGAAGACGGCTTTGAGGTGGTGAGGGAAACCTGGAGCAGGCCGCCGCTGGCAGGGCGTTTGTGTTCCGAGACCGCCCGCCACACCTACCCGCATGCATTGGATTCAGGGGCCCATGGATTTACCATCCGCTCCGTCTGCGGCAGCTTTCTGCTGGCCACCCTCAATGACAGCGGCCTGGAGTTCGTGCTGGACTTGGGCCGGCTCAAAGGCCGCACCATCGAACTGGGCAATTACAGCTCGGAGGTACCGGCAGTCCAGGAAGCGCTGTTCTGAGCACTGCACCCGCGCCCTCGTTGCCGGCCCCTGGTCGCCCCTTGCTTCGGGCGCTGCCCGATAGAATGGCAAGGTGCTGAACGAATTCTGGGCCACCGCGCCAACCCGCTACAAAGTCCTGGTCTTCAGCGCGATGGGACTGATCGCCGTCGGCATCATCCTGAACCTCATCGGCAACACCAGCGGCAACCAGGCGCTGGCCTTGGCGTCCCTGCCGCTGATCGGGCTGGGACTCGTCCTGCACATCGCGGGAATCGTGGTCCGCGGCCAGGCCATCCGGAAGAACCTCCGCCGGTAACCTTTCCGGCCGGTCTCCCTTTTCGGCCGCTCAACAGCCTGACGATAGGCTTGAGCCCATGACTATCAATCCCGACCTGCAGGGCAGAAGCTACCCTGCCGCAGAGGTGTACGACGTTGGCCGCGAGAAGATCCGCGAATTCGCCCGCGCGGTCAAAGCCACCCACCCTGCACACTTCGACGTGGACGCCGCCAAGGCGCTGGGCCACGCCGACCTTGTGGCCCCGCCGACGTTCGCCATCATCATCGCCCAGCGTGCCGACGCCCAGCTCATCGAGGACCCGGAGGCCGGCATCGACTTCTCCCGTGTGGTCCACGCCGACCAGCGTTTCACCCACCACCGCCCCATCTTCGCCGGCGACCGGCTGGTGGCGGAACTCCACGTGGACGGCGTCCGGGCCATGGGCGGGGGAGCGATGATCACCACCCGCTCGGAGATCTTTGCCCTCGGTTCCGGCGATTCCAGGGAGCCCGTCACCACCACCACGTCATCCATCCTGGTCCGCGGAGAGGGACAGTAGCCATGAGCCTCAGCATCCACGAACTCAGCCCCGGCCAGGAGATCGGCAGCCGCACCGTCGAGGTCACCCGCACCGACCTGGTCAAGTACGCCGGGGCGTCCGGCGACTTCAACCCGATCCACTGGAATGAGGCCTTCGCCACCGGCGTGGAACTGCCCGGCGTCATCGCCCACGGCATGTTCACCATGGGCTCCGCCGTCCAGCTGGTCACCGACTGGGCGGGCGACCCGGCCGCCGTCGTCGACTTCCAGACCCGCTTCACCAAGCCCGTCCTGGTCACCGACACCACCGGAACCGAAGCGCCCGGCGCCACCATTGAGGTCACCGGCCTCATCGGAAAGCTCGACGCCGAGGCCAACACGGCCCGTATTGACCTCACCGTTGTTTCGGCAGGCCAGAAGGTCCTGATGAAGGCCCAGGCCGTCGTCCTGCTCAGCTGAGCCGGGAAGCGTGTCCCCCTTTCGGCGATAGGGTTGTCTGGTGACTTCCACCTTGCTTTCCCAGCTCACCACGGCCGCCGTCGGAGGCCCAGCGGGCACCTTCATCGAGGCCCGCACCGAGGCTGAAATCATCGACGCCGTCCGCACCGCGGACGGCGCAGGGGAGCCGCTGCTGATCATCAGCGGCGGCTCCAACCTGCTGATTTCCGACGACGGGTTCCCCGGTACGGTCATCAAGATCGCCTCGGAAGGGTTCACGGTCAACGCGGAGGATTCCTGCGGCGGCGTGGCGGTAGTGGTGCAGGCCGGCCACAACTGGGACAAGCTGGTGGAGCACGCGGTTCTGCACGCCTGGTCCGGGATCGAAGCCCTCGCCGGCATCCCGGGCTCCACCGGGGCAACCCCGGTGCAGAACGTCGGCGCCTATGGTTCGGATGTGTCCCAGACCATCGCTGCCGTGCGCACCTGGGACCGCGAGCGGAACGCCGTCAAGACTTTCACCAACTCCGAGCTGAAGTTCGGCTACAGGGACTCCATCCTCAAGCAGACCACCGTCAACGGCTCACCCCGCTATGTGGTGCTGACGGTTGAATTCCAGCTGCCCATTGGGCGCATGAGTGCACCCATCCGATACGCGGAGCTGGCCCGGTCGCTGGGGGTGGAGCAGGGAAAGCGCGCTTACGCCACTGATGTGCGCCGGGAAGTGCTGCGGCTGCGGGCCTCGAAGGGCATGGTGTGGGATCCGGAAGACAGGGATACCTACTCCACGGGTTCGTTCTTCACCAACCCCATCGTCCCGGCGGAGGTGGCCGCGGCGCTGCCGGAAGGGGCCCCGCGGTACCCTGCGGGCCAGGACGGGCTGGTGAAGCTCTCCGCTGCCTGGCTGATCGATCAATCCGGCTTCAGCAAAGGCTTTGGCCTGGAGCCGGGCAGCGTCAGCGGCGGCCGGGCGTCCCTCTCCACCAAGCACACCCTCGCCATCACCAACCGCGGCTCAGCCAAGGCCGCTGACGTGGTGGCGGTGGCCCGCGAGGTGCGTGCCGGCGTCGAACGGCGCTTTGGAATCGAACTGCATCCGGAACCGCTGCTTATAGGCCTGGAACTGTAGCGCGCTCCTGACCATAAGATGGGGCCATGGCTGCGAAGGAGGGGGTCCATCTTGACCGTCGAACGCTGGGCAGGCTTCGGCTCGTGTCACAACGGCTGCTCCCGCTCCACACTGTTCCGCGGCAATCGCACACCGCTGCTTCCATAGCTGAAACTGTCCGCTGGATGACGGCGATGCAGGCCCAGGACCTGCAGGCCGTCCTATGGGCCGTGGGCGCCAGGGTTCCCGGTGCCGGTCTCGCCGATGTCCGCTCCGCCCTTGATTCCGGTGCTGTAGTGCGCTCGTGGCCGATGCGCGGGACGCTGCACGTGGTGGCGCCGGAGGACCTGCACTGGATGCTGGACCTTACTGCAGAACGCCTTACCAAGGGCATCGCGGGCCGGCACCGTGAACTGGGCATCGCGTGGGCGGACATCGAGAAGTGCCGGGACCTGGCCCTGGAACGGGTAGCCGGCCGCGGTTCCATCAGCCGCGGGGAGCTCTTCCAGGTTTTCGACGCCGCCGGGCAGCCCACGCAGGGCCAGCGGGGCATCCACATCCTGGGCACCCTATGCCGGCACGGCTGGCTGGTGCAGGGACCGCTGGCGGGAAACCAGCAGCTGCTGGTGGACTTCGAAAGCTGGATCCCGGTCTCGCGCCGGCTTGAGCGGCAGGAGGCCATCGCCGAGTTCGCGCTGCGCTATTTCCGGAGCCACGGACCTGCCACCATCCGGGACTTCGCCTGGTGGACGCAGATTCCCCTGACAGAGGTCCGGGCCGCGTTCGAGGAGGCCAAAGACCAGCTGGTGGAGCTGGAGTTCGAGGGTGCAAGCTTCTGGCTGTCACCGGAGACAGCGTCATTGCTCGACGGCGGTGTGCCCGGCCAGCGCTCCGTCCTCCTTCTGCCCGGGTTCGACGAGTTTGTGCTGGGCTATACGGACCGGAGCCTGGTCCTGAAGCCCGAGCACGCCAACAAGATCGTCCCCGGCGGTAACGGCGTCTTCAAGAAGACTGTGGTTGCCGGCGGAGAGGTGATTGGCACGTGGGCCCGCGAAGGCACCAGCGCGAGTGCCGCCGTCGTGCCTGAACTCTTTGGTGACGGCAAGCCTCCGGGGCCCGCTGCCCAGGCAGCGTTCGCCCGTGCCGCCCAGCGCTACGAAGCGTTCCTGCGGTCCTGAAACATGAGCGGCCCTGGCCCGCTTGGGCGGTGCTGGGCAGCACCGTTCAAGCGGCTTAGGCCCGCCCATGTAGTTCGTGGCACGGGCGTTTGTCCACATCCGGGCGCTCCACCATTCCAGTCTGGGCGGGAGGCAGGGAGTGTTGGACCCATGAAAGCCGATAGAATCCGGGCGCTGGTTGAGGAGCGGTGGCCTGACATGCCAGTAGCGTCGACTCAACAACTGGCCGCTGCGGGACTCGAGGACAGGATTTTGACGGCGGCAGTGTGCGGCGGCACGGTCCTGCGCCTCCGGCGGGGCGCATACGTCCGGAGCTCGCATTGGCAGGGACTCAAGCCCTGGACCCGGGACAGCCTGCTTATTCAGGCCCATCAACTCTCTACCGGGGGCCTTGCACTGTATAGCCACCTGAGCGCGGCCCGGCTGCATGAATGCCAGGTGTGGAATGTTGGACCGCTTATCCACGTCACCACGAGCTACGCCAACTCGCGGAAAAGCGCTGGGATGGATGTCAGGACCCACCGCGCGCTCCTGGGTGAAGGGGACATCACCACGCTTTGGACCCCGGACGGCCGGGAAATCACGGTGACCAGCCTGGAAAGGACGGTCCTGGACTGCGCCCGGATCCTGCCGCTCGAACAAGCCGCTGTCATTGGCGATCATGCCTTGCGCAAGGGTGCCGATCCCGGCGAGTTGCAGCGACGACTGGAGCAGGGGCCGGAGAAACGGGGGAGCCGTCGTGCCCGCCAGCTGCTGGACGCGTTGGACGGACGCTCCGAATCGGCAGGTGAGACCCGAACCCGGCTCCTGCTGAACTCGTTCGGTATGAAGAAATTCATTCCGCAGGTTGAGATTCCCACGCGCAGCGGGCTTTTCCGGACGGATTTTGCCGATATCGCAGCGAGGATCATTATCGAGTTTGATGGCGCCGGGAAATACACGGATTACCGGCCCGCTGAGGAGGTTCTTCTCGCCGAGCGCCGGCGGGAGAACGCGCTCATCGAAGAGGGATGGTCGATGTTTCGGCTTGAATGGAAGCACCTTGACCGGCCCGCAGAGCTGAAGCACCGCCTCCAGGCGATGGCGGAGCGCCTCCGTGGGATGTCGGCCTGAAAACAAAAGCGGCCCTGCCCCGCTTGAGCGGTGCTGGGCAGCACCGTTCAAGCGGCTTAGGGCCGCCGTTGCGAAGAATCCGGGGTTACAGGTTTCCGGTGGCGATGTTGAGCATGCGGCGCAGCGGCTCGGCGGCGCCCCACAGGAGCTGGTCGCCCACGGTGAAGGCGCTGATGTACTGCGGGCCCATCTCCATCTTGCGGATGCGGCCCACGGGGATGTCCAGGGTGCCGGATGCGGCCACCGGGGTCAGCTCCGCCATGGACGCTTCCTTCTTGTTGGGCACTACCTTGGCCCACTGGTTGTCTTCGTCGAGCAGCTTCTCGATCTCGGCAACGGACAGGTCCTCGCGGAGCTTGAGGGTCAGGGCCTGGGAGTGGGAGCGCATGGCGCCGATGCGGACGCAGAGGCCGTCCATGATGACGCGGTTCTCGCTGGAGGTGCCGAGGATCTTGTTGGTCTCGACCCCGGCCTTCCACTCTTCCTTGGACTGCCCGTTGCCCAGGTCCGCGTCGATCCAGGGGATCAGGGAGCCGGCCAGGGGAACGCCGAACTGGGTGGCGTCGATGGCCGTGCGCTGGTGGGCCAGGACCTTGCGGTCGATGTCCAGGATGGCCGACGCCGGGTCGTCCAATTCGGTGCTGACCTCGGCGTTGAGTGTGCCGAACTGGCTGAGGAGCTCCCGCATGTGCCGGGCGCCGCCGCCGGAGGCCGCTTGGTAGGTCATGGAGGTGCCCCACTCCACCAGGTTGTTCTTGAACAGCCCGCCCAGGCCCATCAGCATGCAGGACACGGTGCAGTTGCCGCCGATGAAGTCCTTGGTGCCGTTGACCAGGCCCTTGTCGATCACGTCGCGGTTGATCGGGTCCAGGACGATGATCGAGTCGTCGTTCATGCGCAGGGTGGAGGCGGCGTCGATCCAGAGGCCGTCCCAGCCGCGGCTGCGCAGTTCGCCGTGGACCTGCTTGGTGTAGTCGCCGCCCTGGGCAGTGACGATAATGGGCAGCTTCGCGAGGGTGTCGATGTCGAACGCGTTTTCGAGCTTGCCTACACTGCCTTCTGCTATACCAGCAAGTGACGGCGCGGCACCTCCCGCGTTGGAGGTGGAGAAGAACACCGGGTTGATGTTGGCGAAGTCGCCCTCATCCTGCATGCGCTGCATGAGGACGGAACCGACCATGCCGCGCCATCCGACCAGGCCGACGGAAGGGGTAGCTGCTGTAGTCATTCGTACAGTTTAGACTTCGGAACCGGTACGGCGCAGTCGGTTACGTCACGCCGTTGTTCAGCTTTGGAGCCGCAACGGACGACGGCCGCCTTGCCTGGCCGCGACTTAAGTTCTGTCGGCCAAATTGCTGATTGATTCCCTACCACTCGGTGCTGCTCGACCGACGGGTAGGCGGCTGGAGCGTTTTTCCGGCCGCCTTCCGGAGGCGTGCCGCTTTGCGTTCCTTGAAGTAATAAGCCCATGAGGTTGGCACCAGGAAAAGTACAATCGCGCAGCTGATGATGAATTGCGGCCAGTTGGTGACCCCTTCGCCGGTGAGGAGAATGATGGCGCCTCCAACGACAATGGCAGAGAACAGTGAAATCAAGATGGCGAGGAAGAGTAGACCGCCAGCCGAATTAATCGGCTGGATGGCACTGCCGGTTGAGCCCTTGTAGACCCCGTATTCCTCGACCGTGAGCCCCTGCTTCGCTGCCTCCAGTTCTATCTGGCGCTTGTAGTAGCCCTTTCGCCGGGAGGGCCGCCCCATTCCGGGAGACTCGTTGCTCATCGGGTTTCTCCCCGGGTTTCCCGGATCCGGGCCAGGAGGCCTGAAGTATCCAGGCCTGTGGTTTCTTCGACGTCCGTTGTGGGATCGACGACTTTGGCGACCGCCCAGCCGGGACCGTCTGGTCGGATGAGGAGGTGGTCTTCGCCCGAGACCGACTTAACCCGGATGAATGCTGTCCCCTCGGGATGAGTTCGGGTATGTTCCTCGATGAGGGAGAGTTGAGCGTCTGCGCCGTCAATATCGGGCTGCTGGGCGAAGACGAACCACGTGCCAAGGGTTCTGGGCTGCATCAGCAGCGATACCTTGTCGGACTCCACATGCACAACGGTGTCAGTTTTCTCGCCGTCAACAAGACTGATTTCGGTCCAGCGGTAAGCCTTGGACAAGGCATAGGCGGTGGGTATCGCCGGACCTTCCAGTTCAAGGTCGTCGTCAACGCTCGCAAAGCCCCGGCCCAGAAGCGAAGATCCTCCAGCGACACAGATCGGATCGGACTGGACTTCCGCTTCAAGCCGCAGGACCTGCCCCGACTTTTTTGCAGCGTCGGTATCAAACCTTCTGATCAGGTAGGCGATTTCGGCAAAGCCGAAGCCGACTACAGTTTCCGGCGACTCAGTGGAATGGATGCTGGTTGTCACGAAAATTATCCTTAAGTTGAACTATCCGAACCCGAGGAAGCTGGCGGCGCCCCTGCCGAGGTCTGCCAGGTTCTCGCCAGTGTCTTCGACGAATTTGCCTGGATCCTTCACGGCGCTGGCCACCGTGTCCACAACGTTGCCGGCCGCATCATTCACGAACTCCTTGACCGCCGGGATCTCGTAGACAGCGATTCCCGCACTGACCACCGTACAGATGGTTCCTGCAGGCGGGGGAAGGAAGCACGCTACGCCGAGGGCGGCCTTTGCGCCCGACCAAACGGCATCTTCCGTCTTACCTGCCGCAATATATCCGGCGGCGTCGAATGCGTTCAGGCCCACGCCGGCCCAACCCAGGCCACGGCCGAGCCCGCCCTTCCCAAGGCTCTCCAGGACTGGGCCATGGCCTTTGAACAGCCAGGTGCTTTCCTTGAATACTCCGCCGAATTGATTCAGGGCCGGGACGTATTTCTGGAGATTCTTGAGCCCGAGGAGATCGGTGCCTGAATCCAACAAGTTGTAGGTGACGCTGTTGGCAGGGAGCTTGGCCCAGCGGGTAGCGTCAGTGAACTCGTCGAGACCTTTGGAAGCCATCGCGGCCAAACCGAAAACATTCTTGGGTAGGTCCAAAGCGTTCTTGAACTGGCTACGAATCGCCCATCCGTCCCGGAACGGCGAACCCTTGGCCAGCCAGTCCGGCCCCCAAGGATTCTCCGTCGAACCGGAACCGGACCCGGCAGGGATGTGACCACCACCAGATCCGGGCTCGCCGTCGCTGGCTTCCTCCTGCTGGTTCGCGTTCTCCAGGAGCTTCTTCGACTCCTGCTTGAGCGCGAAGGCAGCCTGCTGGAGCATGGCCCGGTGGCTGCCGTTCCACTCAGAACGGAACGCAACGGCGTCCTGGCCCTTCCACGACGTCGTGCTGTTGATGTGGCTTGTCAGCTGCGTGGATTGCTGCAGCAGCAGGTCAGCCGTCTTGCCGAACTGCTGCGCCAGCGTCCGCAATTCGGCAACGTCGGCCCCCCACAAATTCCCTGCCACCAGGTGTTCCCCCAAATGTTCAAACGGCTGCGCCTTAAGATGCAGGCACCAGCTTAGTTACGACCCCCGACGTGCGCGATGGGGTGTCCTCCCCATGCGCTGCCGAAGCGGCTACCCTCGGTCGGGCTCCTCAAGGACAGCAGCTTTCCTGGCCCGCAAGGCGAAGAAGGCGCCGAAGGCGAAGACCTGCGTCACCACCACCAGCACGATGGCCCCGGCGATCTTGTTACCGCCCAGGATCATGGTGAACCCCACAATGGCGGACAACAGCGCCAGCAGGGGGAGCAGCATGTAACCCAGCACAAAGAGGGTTTCCGGTTTCTTCAACATTCCTTAGCCCTCAGTCCGTGACCATTTGGTGAATCTGTAGCGTGTACCGTTGGCCGCCGTCAGCCAGCCGTCCGGCGGGACGGAAGCGGAAGCCTCCCAACCGGTGCCAAGCTCGGGAGCGAAAGTGTCGCCGTCAGCATCAACGTCGATGGTGGTGACCACCGCGACGTTCGCAAGCTCGGTGGACTGGCGGAATATCTCACCGCCGCCCAGGATCCAGACGGTTTCCCCGCCGTCGACGAACTGCGACTCAAGCAGCGCGTCATCAAGGGAAGGAACCACGACGGCGCCCTCCGCCTCAGGCGTATCCGCCCAGCTTTTCTGCCGGGTAATCACGATGTTGGTGCGGCCGGGCAGGGGACGGAACTTGTCCGGGAAGGACAACCAGGTCTTGCGGCCCATCACCACGGGATGGCCCATGGTGAGCCGGTTGAAGTGCTTCAGGTCCTCGGGCAGGTGCCAGGGCATATCGCCGTCCTTGCCGATAACCCCGTCGGGCGTCTGCGCCCACACCATGCCTACGCCGGTCACCGATGCGGCCAGCCCTTCGGTAAAGGACTGCGGATCGGTGGTGTTCTCCGTACTCATACCGCGATCGGGGCCTTGATCGTGGCGTGGTGCTGGTAGCCCACCACTTCGAAGTCCTCAAGCGTGTAGTCAAAAATCGAAGCCGGCTTACGGCTGATTTTCAGCTGCGGATACTCGTACGGCTCCCGGTCCAGCTGCTTGAGGACCTGGTCCATGTGGTTTTCGTAGATGTGCACGTCTCCGCCGGTCCACACGAATTCACCCGGCTCCAGCCCCACCTGCTGGGCCACCATGCAGGTGAGCAGCGCGTAGGAGGCGATGTTGAACGGCACGCCCAGGAACATGTCCGCGGAGCGCTGGTACAGCTGGCAGGACAGTTTGCCGTCTGCCACGTAGAACTGGAAGAACGCGTGGCACGGCGGCAGGGCCATGTCGTGGAGTTCGGACACATTCCACGCTGAGACGATATGCCGGCGGGAATCCGGGTTGGACTTGAGGTTCTCGATGAGCTCGGCGATCTGGTCGATGTGGCCGCCGTCCGGCGTGGGCCAGCTGCGCCACTGGACACCGTACACAGGGCCCAGGTCCCCGTCCGCGTCCGCCCATTCATTCCAGATGGTGACGCCCTGGTCCTGCATCCATTTGATGTTCGTTTCGCCGCGCAGGAACCACAAAAGCTCCACCGCCACGGACTTGAAGTGGACCCGTTTGGTGGTGATCAGCGGGAAGCTTTTCGAGAGGTCAAAGCGCATTTGGCGCCCGAAAACGCTGGTTGTTCCGGTCCCGGTACGGTCCGATTTATGCGTGCCGGAAGCCAGGACATCGCGCAGGAGGTCTTCATAAGGCGTTGGGATGCTCACGCCTAAAGTCTACTTTGCATACCGGGCGGCGCGGCCCAAGGCAGCACCCCGGGCGCCACAGGTCAGTCGTCGAAGGGCTTGAACTGCTCCACGGCCACCACCCGGTTTTTGGCATCCGGGGCTACGTGGCACACCACGAGTTCGCCCGGGGAGAGGTATGGTTCCTCCGCCGGCAGGAGTGCGCTCATGTGCCGCGGCATGTGTTCGGTCAGCTGCCCGAACACAGTGGGCAGCGCCGGGCGGTGCGTGCACAGGACCACCGGCCGCTGCTTATCGAACAGGGCCTCTACGACGGCGGCGGTTTTCTTCGGGTTCCGCTCATGCCGGTGTTCGGTCAGCGCTTCGGCCAGTTTCACTTTGGCGCCCGCCGCCTTCGCATACGGGGCAACCGTGGCCACGCACCGGAGCCACGGGCTGGTGACCACCCGGGGCGGCTTCCACGCTTGGAGCAGCCGGCCCACAGCTTTCGCCTGGCGGTTTCCGGTGGCCGCGAGCGGACGTTCCCCCTCCGCCTTGGACCAGGACGAGCGGGGCTTCGCCTTCGCATGGCGGAGCACCAGGAGGGGCCAGGTGTTCAGCTCGCCGCGCTCATGGGCGTCCCGCAAGTACTCGAGCGGCGCGACGTCGGAGGGGTTGGACAGCAGCCGGGCCGCCTTGTCGGGGGCACACCACATCACGCTGTCCACCTCCTTGCCGTCCGGCACAAGCTTGCCGCCGTTGACCCTGACTGCCCAGTAGTAGACCACCTTGAGGCCGGAAGCCACGTGGTAGTGGATGGGGGGTAACGGTATGCCCAGTGAGGCGGACAGCCCAATCTCCTCCCACACCTCGCGGACGGCGCACTCAGGGACGGTCTCGCCGTCGTCAATCTTTCCCTTGGGCCAGGACCAGTCGTCATAACGGGGCCGGTGGATCAACAGGACTTCAAGCTGGTCCTTGTTGAGACGCCACGGCAGGGCACCGGCAGCCGTGACGGCTACCGGTTCGTCTGGGTGGTCTGTCTGGTCTGCTACGAGTGCGTCGCTCGACAAAACCGCGGCCCTTACCGTCGGCTCAGGCTGCGTTGCCGTGGCCGCGATGCCAGCAGGAAGGACTGGACGTCCTCAAGCGGCCTGCCGTCCTCGCCCAGATGATGGCGCGTCCACTTCCCCTCGTTATCCAGGTGCCAGCTGGCGGTTTCCGGCGCCATGTAACGGCTTATCATGTCCAGGACATACTGGATGTCGTCAGCGCTGGCCAGCTGGACCAGGGCCTCCACCCGGCGGTCCAGGTTGCGGTGCATCATGTCAGCGGAGCCGATGTACACCACCGGGTCCCCGCCGTTGGCGAAGGCAAACACGCGGGAGTGCTCCAGGAACCTGCCCAGGATGGAACGGACGGTGATGTGGTCGCTGAGCCCCGGAACCCCCGGGCGCAACGAGCAGATGCCGCGCACCACCACATCCACCTTCACACCGGCCTGCGATGCCCGGTACAGCGAGTCGATGATGGCTTCGTCCACCATGGAGTTGACCTTGATCTGGACACGGCCCGGCAGCCCGGCCCGGGCATTCCGGATCTCGGTCTCGATCCGGTCGATCAGCCCCGAGCGCACGGAACGCGGAGCGACCAGAAGGCGCTTGAAGGTTGACTTGGGCGCATAGCCGGAGAGCTGGTTGAACAGCTTGGACAAGTCCTCGCCCACCTGGTCATTGGCTGTCAGGAGACCGAGGTCCTCGTAGTAGCGGGCAGTCCGGGGGTGGTAGTTGCCGGTGCCGATATGGCAGTAACGGCGCAACCCGTCCACTTCCTGGCGTACCACCAGCGAGAGCTTGCAGTGCGTTTTCAGGCCCACGATGCCGTACACCACGTGCACGCCCGCCTGCTCCAGCTTGCGGGCCCAGGAGATGTTCGCCTGCTCATCAAACCGGGCCTTGATCTCCACGAGGGCAAGTACCTGCTTGCCGGCCTCGGCAGCATCAATCAGGGCGTCCACAATGGGGGAATCGCCCGAGGTGCGGTACAGGGTCTGCTTGATGGCCTGCACCTTGGGATCCGCTGCCGCCTGCTCCAGGAACGCCTGCACGGAGGTGGAAAACGAATCGTACGGGTGGTGGAGCAGGATGTCCCGGCGGCGCATGGCCGCGAAAACGTTGGCTGCCTTGGACGTCTCGGACTCGTTGAGGTACCGGGAGGTGTGCGGGACGTGCTTGGGGTAGTGCAGGTCCGCGCGGTCGATGCCGGCAATGACCGACAGGCCGCGGAGGTCCAGGGGTGCGGGGACCGAGTAGACCTCGGATTCCTCAACACCCAGTTCACGGATCAGCAGTGCCCGGATGTTGGGGTTGATGTCGTTGGTGACCTCAAGCCGGACAGGAGGGCCGAAGCGCCGGCGCAGGAGTTCCTTTTCCAGCGCCTGCAGGAGGTTCTCGGCGTCGTCCTCTTCGACCTCCACGTCCTCATTGCGGGTAACACGGAAGGTGTGGTGCTCCAGGACCTCCATGCCGGCGAACAGCCTGTCCAGGTGGACGGCAATAACTTCCTCGAGGGCGATGAAACGGGCCACCCGGCCAGCCACGGCACCGGCACGCGGGCCGTCAATGGAAATGAGCCGCGGCAGCTGGTCCGGCACCTTCACGCGGGCGAAGAGCTCTTTGTCGCTCACCGGGTTCCGGACCACCACGGCCAGGTTCAGCGAAAGCCCCGAAATGTACGGAAACGGGTGCGCCGGGTCCACAGCCAGGGGCGTCAGGATGGGGAACACTTTTTCGGCGAACATCTGGCTGAGCTGCTGCTTGGCGGCGTCATCCAGTTCATTCCAGTGCATGAGGTGGATGTGCTCGTAGGCCAGTGCCGGGCGGATCTGGTCGGCGAAGACCTGCGCGTGGCGCTGCTGGAGCCGGTGTGCTTCCTCGCCGATCTTTTCGAGCACCTCCACCGGGCTGAGCCCGGCGGGGGAGGGAACAGCCAGCCCCGTGGCAATGCGGCGTTTCAGTCCGGCCACGCGGACCATAAAGAACTCATCCAGGTTGGACGCGAAGATGGAGAGGAAGCTGACGCGCTCCAGCAGGTGCAGGGTTGGATCCTCGGCCAGTTCCAGGACCCGGGAGTTGAAGCTGAGCCAGCTCAGTTCACGGTCCAGGAAACGGTCCGGGCGGATATCCCCTTCAGGTTCCAGGTTGGGCGCAAAGTCCGGGATGTCTATCCGGTCCTGGGTGGCCCGCGACGCCGGTACCTCCGAGGAGCCGAAGCGCGCGCGCACCGGGACTGGAGCCTCTTGGGACGTGGCTGCTCCGGAAGGTTCCGGGTTCATGGCATCTCCTTTACCTGGCGCTTGATGCTGCCGTTTCCGGCCGGCGCGGTTCTGTTTCAACCTTACAAGCATTCAATAGGGGAAGGCCCTTGATTCAGCGCCCGGGACCGGCGTGCGTCAGGCGGCTCGGCTAACCCGCCGCCGGACCGTACATCACGTCCATGTCCCACCGGCTGAAGCCCAGCTGCCGGTACAGGGCAACCGCCGGTGCGTTATCGGCATCGACATACAGCATGACGGCATGCAGCCCGAGGGCCTGCAGGTGTTTGATGCCGGCCACTGTGAGGGCCTTTCCCAGACCTGACCCCTGGGCTTCCGGGGTCACCCCCACCACGTAAATCTCGCCGATGGCGGGGTGCGGGCCGTGCTGGGGATGGACCTTGGTCCAGTGGTAACCCAGCAGCCGGCCGTCCCCATCAACAGCCAGGAGGAAGCCCGCCGGGTCGAACCAGGATTCGGCCATGCGGGCGTCAAGGTCCGCCCGGTTGAGGCTGCCCTGCTCGGGGTGGTGCGCGAAGGCGGCCCGGTTGGCCGCCAGCCAGGCGTCCTCATCCTGCCCGGGCACAAAGGCGCGGATGGTCACCCCGGCCGGAAGGGCGACGTCGGGAAGGTCGGCAGCCGCCGTCGTCATCCGCATTTTCCACAGTTCACGCACCGGCACGTAGCCGTAGCGGGCGGCAAGATCAGCGGCAGCCTCATGGTTGCCATGGGACCACGCCTTCAACCCGCTGAACCCCCGCCGGTCCTGAAGGGCACCCACCAGGCGGTCCCCGACGCCCTGGTTCCGGTAACTGGGATGCACCGCGATCTCCACCACGCCAGTACCGTCCGGATCTTCCACCACGGCGGCGAATCCCGCCAGGTCCTGGCCGGAGGCAGGATCGGAGTCCTCGTCCGGGGCGTACAGGGCCAGGGTCAGCAGCTTGTGTTCGGTGGAATCCCCGGCACGCATGCTGATCAGGGTCTGCTCGGAGATGGACGGGTTGCCGTCCGATTCCTCGGCAGCGGCCAGGAGGTCGCGGCAGTCCTGGAGGAGCTGCCGGTCAACCCCGCCCTGGACTACATGGACGGGCCACTTCTCAGGGTGCGCTGGAGTCATGAGGCAAGGCTATACGGGAATCATTCGGACACCGGCCGCGGCGAAGCGGCTCAGGCTTCGGTCAGCTCGTCTTCCTGCTGCCGGACCAGGGTGAGCCGGTAGCCGACGTTTCGGACGGTGCTGATGAGGTTCTCGTGGTCGGCGCCCAGCTTGGCCCGGAGGCGCCGGACGTGGACATCCACCGTGCGGGTGCCGCCGTAGTAGTCGTAGCCCCACACTTCGGTGAGCAGCTGCTGGCGCGTGAACACCCGGCCAGGATGCTGCGCCAGGTACTTCAGGAGCTCGAATTCCTTGAAGGTGAGGTTCAGGGGAGCGCCATTCACCCGCGCGGTGTAACTCGCTTCGTCGATGATGACGCCGGCAGCCCGGATCTCGGACGGCGCGTCATCCTGCTCGGGGACGGCCCGGGCGACGGAGAGCCGGATGCGTGCCTCCACCTCGGCGGGGCCGGCTGATTCGAGCACGATGTCGTCAACGGCCCAGGCGGAGGACACTGCGGCCATGCCGCCTTCAGTCAGGATCAGCACCAGCGGGGCGCTGAGGCCGGTGGCTTTGAGAAGCTGGGTGAGGGACCGGGCACCCACCAGGTCCTTACGTGCATCGAGCAGCACGATGTCGCAGGGATCGGTCTCCAGCAGGGCCGTTGGCTCGGCGGGGAGGATATGCACCCGGTGGTTCAGCAATTCCAAGGCAGGCAGGATGTCCACCGAAGAACCGGTGCTGTTCGTCAATAACAGGATGTGGGACATTGTTCCTCCAAGGGCCGTCCGCGCATCGTTGGGCGACTGAACCGGATTCTCACCGGCCGGTACTGGCTCCCTGCCCCGGTTTTGGGCCGCTGCCAACCGCAGCGATCCGCACCTCAGCAGGGAACTTAGCTGAGCCTTGAGTATACCCGCCGGGTCCGCGGGAGGCATGGATTAGCCTCGGTGAATGTACGTTTTGCGACATATCCCGTTCACATAAGGCAGGATTGGAGCAGGGCTGGATGCCCTGGCACTGAGGGCGCGCGCCGCCTTCCAAGACGTCAACGCAGGATGGGATGCAGCGCAGTGAGTGCACAGACTAGGCCCGGGCCGGGATCCGAATGACGGCGGAACTTCAGGCACCCGTGCGCTCCCTGGGCTCGTGGACCATCGGTGTGGTGGGCATTGCGGGACTGGCCGCGATCATCGCCGGGGTGTATGCGTCCCGCGAGGCCTTGGTGGCCGTTGCCGTGATCATCGCGGCCGCTGTTGGCATCGGCTGGCCGCACTTCCTCCGGATTCCCGCCAAGAAGACCCTCGCCGCGGTCATCGGCCTCGCCGGCGCCGGATCCGCCCTCGCCGCCGCATACGCCCCCGCTCCCGGGTTCCTGGACTGGACGCCGCCCTTTATCGCCCTCGGGATCATGGCTGTGTTTGCGGTGCAGCTCATCCGCGGAACGGGGCAGGCCCAGCGCCTGGAGTCGACGCTCGGATGTTCAGTGGGCGTGTTGCTGTCCTGTCTGGGCGCAGGATGGATCGCCGGCGCGAGGTTAAACGGCCTGCGGGAGATGCTGCTCGTGGCGGCCATCAGCGGGGTGGTTGCCCTCCTGGTGGGACTGATCCGCTGGCCGGACAGCATCGTGGCGCCCCTGGGGATTGTCCTGGCCGGACTTGCCGGGCCGCTTGCCGGGCTGGTCCTCTCTGAGGTCGCCGTGCTCCCGGCCGCGGTTTTCGGTGTGGTGGTGGGCGCAGTGCTGGTGAGCTTCCGCCGTCTTGTAACGCTCCGGGGGGCTCCGCTAAATGTTCCCGCTGCCCTTAGCATGGGGCTGGCGCCTGTCTCCGCGGTGGGTTCACTGGCCTACTTCATAGACAAACTACTCATCTACTAACAGTTAGGATGGCATCATGTCCGTACTTGCTTTTGAAATTTTCTTCCTTGTCCTGCTCGGCATCGCCAGCCTGTCCATGGCGTGGTTCGCCGGATTTGTGGTCTACCGCCTCTTCAAGGGCCAGAAGTAGGCCCGTTCCGTAGCTAGCCGTTTTCCGAGGTAATTGCTGTGCCGATTGAGATTCCCACAGACCTGACTCCAGAACTCGTCCCGCTTTCCTGGCTCATTGGTGAGTGGGAGGGCCGCGGCCGGCTGGGCAGCGGGGACGAGGACTCGGAACACTTCCTGCAGCACGTATCCTTCACACACAACGGACTGCCGTACCTGCAGTACCGTGCGGAGAGCTGGTTGACCGACGACGACGGCACGCGCCTGCGTCCGCTGACCGTCGAGACCGGCTTCTGGGCGCTGGAGCGCAAACAGCTGGATGCCGACGGCGGCCCCGGTTTGATTCCGGCAGACATCGTCCCCGCGCTGAAGAGCGCGGACGAAGTGGAGGCCTTGCGCAACAGCGAGGGCGGGTTCGACATCTCTGTGTCCATCTCCCATCCCGGGGGCATTTCGGAGTTGTACTACGGGCAGATCAAAGGCCCGCAGATCCAGCTCACCACGGATATGGTGATGCGCGGAAGCCACTCGAAGGACTACAGTGCTGCCACCCGGATCTTCGGCCTGGTGGATGGGAACCTGCTCTGGCGCTGGGATGTCGCCGTTGGCGGTAAGGAAGGCAAGGGGCTGGAAGCCCACGCGTCTGCTTTCCTCAAAAAAGTTTCCTGACCGCAACAGGTCGGGAGGAATGAAAGAGGGCGCCGCGCATGGAAGATCCTCAGAACGTGCAGGCCGCCGGGAACGGGCGGGACTATAGCGACCTGAAAGCCGTCTTCTTCAACGGGACCCTGAAGCGGTCGCCGCAGACGTCCAACACGGACGGGCTGATCACCATCAGCCGGCTCATCATGGAAAAACAGGGTGTCAGCGCCCGGGTGATCCGCACGGTGGACCACGATATTGCCAGCGGTGTCTACCCGGACATGACCCAGTACGGCTGGCCCACGGACGAATGGCCGGAGCTGTATCCCGCGGTACAGGAAGCGGACATCGTGGTGGTGGCCGGGCCCATCTGGTTGGGCGACAACTCCTCCCAGACCAAAAAGCTCATCGAACGCCTCTACGCCCACTCAGGGGAACTGAACAACAAGGGCCAGTGGGCGTTCTACCCCAAGGTGGGCGGCTGCCTCATTACGGGCAACGAGGACGGCATCAAGCATTGCTCCATGAACGTCCTCTACAGCCTGCAGCACATTGGCTTCAGCATTCCGCCGCAGGCGGATGCGGGCTGGATCGGGCCGGTGGGCCCCGGCCCAAGCTACCTGGATGAAGGCTCCGGCGGTCCCGAAAGTGACTTCACCAACCGGAACGCAACCTTTATGACGTGGAATCTCCTGCACCTGGCCCGGATCCTCAAGGACGCCGGCGGGCTCCCCGCCTACGGCAACCTCCCCAAGGAATGGGCCGCCGGAACCCGCTTCGATTTTGAAAACCCGGAATACCGCTGACCCGCCCTTGCCGGTGGTTGAGCTTGTCGAAACCTGATCTTTCCGGTGGTTGAGCCTGTCGAAACCTGATCTTTCCGGTGGTTGAGCTTGTCGAAACCCGGAATACTCCCTGACTAAAGGACGTTGCCCCCAGTATGACTATTCCCAGCCCTCTGTTGTCGCGCCCCGGAGCCGTTGAGGCAGCAGGCGCGGACGCCGGCGTCGCAGCCCACTACGGCGAGCCGCTCCGCGAGCAGCGCGCACTCGCCGCCGGAACCGCCGTCGTCGACCTCTCCAACCGCGGCGTGGTGACGGTGGCCGGGCCGGACCGCCTGACCTGGCTCAACACGTTGTCCTCGCAGCAGGTCACCGGCCTGCAGGCGGGGGAGTCCAGCGAGTTGCTCCTCCTGAGCGTCCAGGGCAGGATCGATTTCGACGCCAGGGTGATTGACGACGGCGGGACCACCTGGCTGATCGTGGAGGCCGCCGAAGCTGCCCCGCTGGCAGAGTTCCTCAACAGGATGAAGTTCATGCTGCGGGTGGAGATCGCCGACGTCTCGGCCGACTGGGCCGTGGTGGGGAGCACCAGGGCGATCCCCGAGTGGGCGCAACGGCTCGTGTGGCAGGACCCCTGGCCCAATGTTGGGCCCGGCGGCTACTCCTACGCCACCGTTCCGCCGGCTGACCATCCCGGGCTTGAGCGCCCGTGGTTTGAGTACCTGGTTCCTGCCGCCGAACTGGAGGAAGCCGTGGAAGGGCGCCCCCTGGCCGGGGTCCTCGCTGCCGAAGCGCTGCGCCTGGCTGCCTGGCGTCCCCGCATCGGTGCCGAAACGGACGACAAGACCATCCCGCACGAACTGGACCTCCTCCGCACGGCGGTCCACCTGGCCAAGGGCTGCTACAAGGGCCAGGAAACCATCGCGCGCGTCCATAACCTGGGGCACCCGCCGCGGCGGCTCGTCTTCCTGCAGCTGGACGGATCACAGCATACGCTGCCCCAGGCCGGCAGCCCTGTCCTGGTGGGGGAGCGGAAGGTGGGTACGGTGACATCCGTGGCCCAGCATTACGAGATGGGGCCGGTTGCCCTCGCAGTCATAAAGCGTTCCGTAGCGGCGGATGAAATACTGACGGTCCTGGACGGGGACGAGCCGTACACTGCCGCCCAGGAACTTATTGTTGCCCCGGATGCCGGCCAGGTGGTGGGGCGCCAGACCGGATTCCTCAAGGGGCCACGCTGATGACTGACAACACCGCTGCACCATCCAACCCGCCTGAGGCTGCGGAAGGGCCCGACGACGAAGCGCTGGCCCTGGCGCACACGCTGTTCCAGGCTGCCAGGGAGGGGGACTCCGCGCTGCTGCGCGCCTATCTCGACGCCGGCGCTCCCGCCACCTTGACCAATGCAGCCGGCGATTCCCTGCTGATGCTGGCCGCCTACCACGGCCACGCAGAGACTGTTCAACTGATCCTGAAACACGGCGCCGAGGCAAACACCGCCAACGACCGGGGCCAGACCCCGCTGGCCGGAGCCGCCTTCAAGGGCTACACCGATGTTGCCCGTGTCCTGCTCGACGCCGGGGCGGACCCGGACGCAGGATCCCCGTCCGCTCGCGCGGCCGCCCAAATGTTCGCCCGGACGGAGATCCTGGATCTCCTGGGCTAGTAACTGCGGGTCCCGCCCGGCAGCAACAACTTGACGAAGGATGACCCAGTGGAAAACGTAGCAAAGCAGTGGCCGGCCCTTTGGTCGCTGGTGATCGGCTTCTTTATGATCCTGATCGACACCACTATCGTTTCCGTGGCCAATCCGCGCATCATGGAGGGCCTGAATGCAGACATCAACGCGGTCATCTGGGTCACCAGCGCCTACCTCCTGGCCTATGCCGTCCCGCTGCTGATCACCGGCAGGCTGGGCGACCGCTTCGGGCCGAAGAAGCTGTACCTGTCCGGGCTGGTGGTCTTCACCCTGGCCTCGCTGTGGTGCGGCCTGTCCGGTGATGTCCGGACCCTCATTGCGGCGCGGGTACTGCAGGGCCTCGGCGCGGCCATCATGACGCCGCAGACCATGGCCGTGATCACCCGGATCTTCCCGCCGGACCGTCGTGGCGCGGCAATGGCCGTATGGGGTGCCACGGCGGGCATCGCCACCCTTGTGGGTCCCATCCTGGGCGGCGTCCTGGTTGACGGGTTTGGCTGGGAATGGATCTTCTTCATCAACGTGCCCGTCGGCATCGCGGGCTTCATCCTCGCGTGGCGCAACGTTCCCGCCCTCAGCACGCACCCGCACCGGTTCGATATCCCCGGCGTCCTGCTCAGCGCCGTCGGACTCTTCCTGCTGGTGTTCGGCATCCAGGAAGGCGAAACGTACAACTGGGGCACCATCAGCGGGCCCATCACCGTGTGGGGCCTGATCATCGCCGGAACCGCCGTCCTGGCCCTGTTTGTCCTGTGGCAGCGCTTCAACAAGGGTGAACCGCTGCTGCCGCTGGACCTTTTCCGGGACCGCAACTTTTCCCTGGCCAACATCGGCATCACCACCGTGGGCTTCACCGTGACGGCCTTCAGCCTGCCGCTGATTTTCTACTACCAGCTGGTCCGCGGCCTCACACCCACCCAGTCGGCCCTCATGATGGTGCCCATGGCACTGATCTCCGGCGGCCTGGCGCCTGTGGTGGGAAAGATCATCGACAGGGTCAATCCCAAGTTCATCACCGCCGCCGGCCTGGTGCTGATGGCCGTGGCGCTGGTCTGGAACTCGGTTCTGATGCAGCCGGACACGCCCATTCTGATGTTCCTGCTGCCCAGCGCCGTCCTGGGATTCGCCAACGCCGGCATTTGGGCGCCGCTGAGCACCACCGCCACGCGCAACCTTCCGCCGCGGCAGGCCGGCGCCGGTTCGGGGGTCTACAACACCACCCGGCAGATCGGCGCAGTCCTCGGCAGCGCTGCCATCGCCGTGCTGATCCAGTCCCGGCTGGCTGCCGAGCTTCCCTCGGGCGGGCAGGGTGGAACTGCCGGCGAAGGCATGGGGTTCTCCGGAAGCCTGCCGGAGGCCCTCCACAGCGGATTTGCGACGGCGATGGGCCAGTCCATCCTGCTGCCCGCCGGTGTGATCCTGGTGGGCGCGGCCGTGGCACTGTTCTTTGCCAAGCCCCAGCCGGTTCAGGGCTGGGGCACTGCTTCCCCGTCAGCCAAGGTGGACGCTGGTCTGGATTCCGCCGGCTGACAGGCCGAGCTTCCGGGCCAGCGCCAGGGATCCGGTGTTGCTGACGTCGGTGCGCCACTGCAGCGTAAGCCCTGCGGCCAAGGCTTCGTGGGCGGCGATGGACACGGCGAGCGAGCCCAGGCCGCGGCGGCGCCATTCCGGGTCCACCAGGACCCCGAGCTGGGCCAGCAGGCCCACCCATTCGGAGTAGGCACCGCAGGCCAGGGGCACGCGCCGGCCCTCCACCTCGTGGATGATGGTGTAGCGGTTTTCGAGGTCTGAAAGGCCCACCTCGTTGACGTCGTCCGGCGGGCAGCGGCCCTCCAGTTCGATGGCTTCCGGGTTGCCGTGCGAGACGGTCATCTCTTCCGGGGGCTGCTTGAGCGGCAGGTCGTCCGCGAAGAACAACGCCGCGGCGCCCAGCCCGTGGCCGCCGTGGGACCGGGTCAGCGTCAGGAGCGTGACGTGCTGGGCCATCTCCTCGTCCGGAATGCCCGCGGCGGCGTCAATGGCCCACTGCGGACCCACCAGTGCCGAACTGCCAAAGAGCCGCACGAACTCCACGGTGCGGGCTGATTCGTCGGCACGGACAATCCGCTCCCCGGAGGCCAGGGCAGAACCGAAAGCGTCGTCGTCGAGTTCCAGGCGCCGGGCCCATGCAAGCTGGATGATGGCGGCAGAACCGGGGTCAAGTGTCATGATCCCAGCCTAGGGCGGGCAGCCGGCGCGGCCGAACAGGACACCTCAGCCGAAGAGGACGGCAGCTTCGTCATAGCGCTTCTGCGGGACAGTCTTGAGCTTGCCCAAGGCTTCCTGGAAGCCTACGTGCTCAATGTCCGTGCCCTTCAGCGCCACCATGGTGCCCCAGTAGCCTTCCACCACGGAGTCGATGGCGGCCATGCCCAGCCTGGTGGCGAGGACCCGGTCGAAGGCTGACGGCACGCCGCCGCGCTGGATGTGGCCCAGGATGGTGGCGCGGGTTTCGATGCCGGTGCGTGCTTCGAGTTCCGGGGCGAGCTGGTCCGCAATACCGCCCAGGCGGGGCCGGCCGAAGGTGTCCAGGCCGCGTTCGGAGTGCGGGGTTTCCATGTGCTCGGGCACGAAGCCTTCAGCGACCACCACCAGGGGCGCGCGGCCACGGGCGTGGGCTTCCTTCACCCATTCAGTGATCTGCTCGATGCTGACCTTCTGCTCCGGGATGAGGATGGCGTGGGCGCCGGCTGCCATGCCGGCGTGGAGGGCGATCCAGCCCACATGGCGGCCCATCACTTCGGCGATCATGCAGCGGTGGTGTGATTCGCCGGTGGTGCGGAGCCGGTCGATGGCTTCGGTGGCGATCTGCACGGCAGTGTCGAAGCCGAAGGTGTAGTCCGTGGCGTCGAGGTCGTTGTCCACGGTCTTGGGGACGCCCACGATCTTCAGGCCTGCGTCCGTGAGGCGCTTGGCGGCAGCGAGGGTTCCCTCACCGCCGATCGCAATGATGGCATCGATGCCGAGGCGGTCCATGTGGGCTTTGATGACCTCGGGACCGCCGCCGTTTTCGAAGGGATTGGTGCGGGAGGTACCCAGAATGGTTCCGCCCTGCTTGGCAATGCCGCGGACCATGGTGCGGGGAATATCGATGATGTCGCCCTCCACCACGCCGCGCCAGCCGTCAAGGAAACCCACGAATTCGTGACCGTGAATGGCAATGCCTTTGAGGACCGCTCCGCGGATCACGGCGTTCAATCCGGGGCAGTCGCCACCGCTGGTGAGAATTCCAATTTTCATGTTGCTGGCTCAAATCCTGGGGAGAAGGTATACGGGCAGAGCGCCACGCTGAGCTCACATAGAGTCTAGTAGGGGGTGTGGGGTACGACACAAACCGGTTACATTAGCCCCAAGTCTGCTGCAGTCACCGGGAACGCAGAAAGGCTCCCGCTCCATAAAAGCAGCGGGAGCCTTTTTGGCTGGTGTGCTAGGGGCGGTTGATGGACCGCTGCTCGAGGAATGTCTGGAGCGGGATGACGTTGCGCTGGTCCGGCAGGATAACCCAGGCCAGGAGGTAGAAGATGACGGCCGGGCCGGGGAGCAGGCAGAAGATCAGGAAGGCGATCCGGACGAAAGCTACGTCCACGTTGAGCTTGGCAGCGATTCCTCCCAGCACCCCTCCGAGCCACCGTTCCGGTCCGCGTTTCAGGCCAAGGCCCCTGACTGTGCTGAAAAACTTGTCCATGGTTCAAGACTTCCGTGTTGTGGGGCTGTTGTCACGTTTCCGGGCGGAGAGGAGTCCGCCCACCACCAGGGCCGCGCCGGCCCCAATCATCAGGCCGATTAGGACGTAGGTCCCGTTCAGGGTGACGATGCCCAGCTGGGCGATGATGATCAGGGCGGCGAGGGCCAGGACGATCAAGCCCCACACCACCGTGCCTACCCTCGCTCCGGAGGGAGGGGCAGCAGCGCTGCCTGCCGCCGTCGTGCTTCCGGGGACGTACGGATCCGGAACGTAAGGGTCCGGGGCCGGAGTTTGGCTGCTCATCTTAGTTACCTTCCTCAATGGTGACGTTGCTGAAGGCGCCCTCGATCTCGATGATCAGGTGGCTGCCAGGCTCGTCGCTGTTGTAGCTGCTTTCCCTGGTGGTGATGCCGCCGCGGTCGCCGCTGCGTTCGTTGATGTTCCCCATGGCCATGTCCGCTTTGATATCCACGGGCACTTTTGCAGGGATAACAACCGTCACGTTGCTTGCCGTGATGTCGAGCGGAACCACCACCTCGGAAGTCAGGGGGGCGTTGGCGTCGAGGCGGGTAAGGTCAACAGTGCCGCGGCTGCCGGCGACATCAAGGCCGTTGCGGGCCTCTTCGATGCTCGCCGGGTTCCAGTTCACTTGCTGGAACCGCATCCGGTCGCCGTTGCTGCCCACCACGTTGAAGATGCCGCCCATGATGAGCACTGCCACCGCGAAGAATGACAGGATGCCCGCCGTCCTGCCGCGCAGGCCCATGACGAGGATCCCCAGGCCCAGGACCGCGGCCGCGCTGGCCAAGGCAATGGCGTTGGTGGAGTCACCGAGGTTGATGATGTTGGTGACATCCAGCGCTTTGAGTCCGGCACCGGCCAGCAGCGCGCTGCCGGCAACCATCGCGACGGCGGGAGCACCGGGACCTGCGGGACGCACCTTGGGTGCCGGTGGAGGACCTTGGGGCGGCCGGGCGCCGCCGTACCGTCCGTTGTCCCAGCCGCTGCCGCCGGATCCGCTGCCGCCGTAAGCACCGCCTCCATACCCGCTGCCGTTATAGCCGCTGCCGGACGTGGTATCGGAGGAGGTGCCGCCGTAGGGGCTCCCGGTGAAGGGACCTGTGCCTGCGACGTCGGAGTACGGAGGAGTTGTTGCTGTGGCGGAACCCGACGCGTAGGCGTTGGTGCCTGCCGCTGCTGCGCCGGCGGGGGTTTCGGCTGCGGCCTTGTTCCGCTGGACCAGGTAGTAGATCAGGTAGATCGCCCCGCCCACCCAGAAGATGGTCCAGAGGAAGCCGCCGAAGCCGCGGTTGCCCCAGCCCCAGAAGCCGCCGCCCAGCCCGCCGAAGCCGAGGATGATGGCGATCAGGGAACCCGTCATGCCGCTGGTCCAGCGGCCCGCGCCGGCTTCCTGGACATGGATCCGGCCGTCGGGCTCCGGAAGGAACGCCCACGCGAGGCCGTAGAGGAGTACGCCGATGCCGGCGAAGAGGGTGAGGACGATGAAGACGCCGCGGATGATCAGCGGGTCGATTCCCATGCGGTGGGCAAGTCCGCTGGATACGCCGCCGATCCAGCGGTCCTGGCCGCGGCTGATGCCGTGGCTGCGGATCCAGCCAAAGAAGTCTGCCTGCTGGCCGGGCATTCCGGCATACGCGTAGCTGCCGGTGTTCGGCGCAGGGTAGGAACCGGCTGGCGGGCCGGTGTAGGGCCCGCCGAAGCTGTCCTGGCTGGATTCGCTAGTGGATTCGCGGCTGGATTCGCTGCTGGATCCGCTGGCGGGTTCCTGCGCTGGTTCCTGCGGCGGCTTCTGGTCCTGCAGGGACGGGGAGGCCGGCGGCAGGGGCTCGGTGGGTTGTGCGTTGTCCCGTTCGGGGAGGGGCTCCGTTGGATGGCCGTCATCAGGGGTGGGCGTTTGCGAGTTCATACTTCGATCCTTCCGTCCGCGGCGCTTCCGCTCTACTGGGGGACACCCTGAACGGTCCCTGAGCGGCCCCCGGTTCAGGCCCGAACCGGGTCCGGGAGACCCTGATCCGTGTTTGGATTGATCCATGACAACCCCCCCCATCCGGCCCCCGCTGGTCCGGCGCAGCGACCGCTTTATCGCGGGTGTGTGCTCCGGCCTTGCAGCGCACCTGGGCTGGCCGGTCCGGAACGTGCGGGTGGGTATGGTCCTGGCTTCGCTGGCGGGCGGTGCCGGCGTCGTCTTCTATGCCTGGTTGTGGATCATGGTGCCCACCGCGGACGAAAGCGCGCGGCGGCAGGCACGCCGGCCGGCGTCGACCATTGCGCCTGCCGTGAGCCAGGAGACTGTCCCCACAGTTGTCCGCAGCGGTGTTCCTGCTGGTGTCCCGACAGCCGGGCCAGCCCTTGAACCCCCAGGCATGCCCGGCCATCGCGGGTTCCTGCCCTCCCCGGGCGGACCTTCCTACCCTGAGCCGGGGCACGCCGCGGAAAGTACTCCGGAACCGGCGCGGCCGCCCTGGTTCCGGTTCCGCGACATGCGGTACGGCAAGGAAATCCTGCTCGGGGTCGGGCTGCTGCTGGTGGCGGGCATCCTGATCGCCCAGCTCCTCGGCGTGGACGTTCCGCTGGGCACCCTGATTCCGGCGGCGGCAGTTCTTGGCGGGGCGTCCATTGCCTGGGTGCAGCTGGACGAAACCCGGCGCGCCGGGCTCGTGGACAAAACCAAGGCGGACCAGGCCGGTGGCTGGGCCCGGCTCGCGGCCGGCCTGGCCCTGGTGGTGGCGGGCGTCCTGGTGATGGTGTCCGGTTCCGGCTCGTGGGAACAGACCTGGCTGGCGCTGCTGGCTTCCGTGGCTGTCCTGGGCGGCGTGGTGCTGGTCCTGCTTCCCTGGGGGCTGAAATTCTGGCGCGACCTCGAAGCGGAGCGGGCAGGCCGGATCCGGGAAACGGAGCGTGCGGAGATCGCGGCACACCTCCATGACTCCGTGCTGCAGACCCTGGCACTGATCCAGCGGCGGGCGTCCAACGAACACGACGTCGTCCGGCTGGCCCGTGCGCAGGAACGGGAGCTGCGGGGCTGGCTCTTCACCGACCCGGGGAAGGATGCCGGGCAGCTGTCGGACCGGATCAAGGCTGTTGCTGCTGAGGTGGAGGACCTGCTGGGCCATGCAGTGGAGGTGGTGAGCGTGGGGGACACCGTGGTCAGCGAGGGCCACGAGGCCCTGATCCAGGCCAGCCGTGAGGCAATGCTGAACGCCTCCCGGCACGGTGGTGGGACGGTCTCGGTTTACCTGGAAGTATCCGGCGGCCGTGCGGAAGTGTTCATCAAGGACCGGGGCCCGGGCTTCGAACTGCAGCACGTGCCGGAGGACCGGCTGGGCGTCCGGGAATCCATCATCGGCCGGATGAACCGCCACGGCGGCACAGCCACGATCATCAGCACTACAGAAGGCACAGAAGTGCGGCTCAGCTACCCGGCCGCCCCGCAGGACATAACGGAAGGCAGACCATGAACACCGCCCAGGGATCCGGTACAGGCCCCGTCCGGCCCGCCACACCCGTCCGGGTAGTGATCGTCGATGACCATGCGATCTTCCGCTCCGGCCTGAAAGCGGACCTGGATCCGAGCATCCACGTGGTGGGGGAGGCAGCAACGGTGGAGCAGGCCATTGCCGTGATCGCCCAGGAGCGCCCGGAGGTGGTGTTGCTGGACGTCCACCTGCCCGGCGGCCTGGGCGGTGGAGGGCGCGAAGTGATCGCCGGCTCAGCCGCCCTGCTGTCCACCACCAGGTTTCTTGCGCTCAGCGTGTCAGACGCGGCCGAAGATGTTGTGGCGGTGATCCGGGCAGGAGCGCGGGGCTACGTCACCAAGACCATCTCCGGGGCGGAAATCACCGATGCCGTGTACAGGGTGGCCGGGGGTGATGCCGTCTTCTCGCCGCGCCTCGCGGGCTTCGTGCTGGATGCCTTTGGCACCTCCCCCGCAGATATAGCCGACGACGAACTGGACAGGCTCTCCGCCCGCGAACTCGAGGTCATGCGGCTGATTGCACGTGGCTACAGCTACAAGGAAGTCGCCAAAGAACTCTTCATCAGCATCAAAACAGTGGAAACGCACGTCTCCGCCGTGCTCCGCAAACTCCAGCTGTCCAGCCGCCACGAGCTCACCAAGTGGGCCGCCGAGCGCCGCCTCCTCTAACCAGACGCTCTCTCACCTAACGCGCGGTTTTCCCCGACGCTCTCTCACTTGATGCGGCTTAACCCGGAACGCTCTATCACTCTCCTGAAGAGAGTGATAGAGCGTTCCGGTTTTTCCAACGTTAAATGAGAGAGCGTTTGGGATTTTCCGGCGTTAAGTGAGAGAGCGTCCTACTGGGCCTTGCCCAGGAAGTCCTGCAGCCGCTGCACACCGGTGGCAAGGTCCTCGTCGCCCAGGGCGTACGAAAGACGGAGGAACCCGGACGGCCCGAACGCCTCGCCCGGAACCACTGCCACTTCAACCTCATCCAGGATCAAGGCAGCCAGTTCGGCGGAGGTCTGCGGCGTGGAGGTGCCGGACGCCGTCGGGAATTCCTTACCCAGCAGTGCCCGGACGTCCGCGTACACGTAGAAGGCGCCCTTCGGCGTCGGGCATTCCACGCCTTCAATGGCGTTGAGGCCGGCCACGATGGCCTTGCGGCGGCGGTCGAACGCCACCTTCATTTCGTCCACGGCGGTCAGCGGCCCGGACACGGCGGCGAGGGCGGCCACCTGCGGGATGTTGGAGACGTTGGACGTGGCGTGCGACTGGAGGTTGGTGGCGGCCTTGATGACATCGGCCGGACCGATCATCCAGCCAACGCGCCAGCCCGTCATGGCATACGTTTTGGCCACGCCGTTCAGGATGACCACCTTGTCGCCCAGCTCCGGCGCGGCGGTGGCGATGGAGGTGAAGGGAACGCCGTCGTAGGTCAGGTGCTCGTAAATCTCATCGGTGACAACCCACAGGCCCTTGGCCGCGGCCCACTTGCCGATTTCCGCCACCTGTTCCGGAGAGTAAACCGAACCGGTGGGGTTGGACGGCGAGACGAACAGCAGGATCTTCGTCTTGTCGGTGACGGCCGCCTCAAGCTGCTCGACGGTCACCAGGTAGTCCTGCTCCGGACCGGCGAAAACCTCAACGGGCACACCGCCGGCGAGGCGGATGGCTTCCGGATACGTGGTCCAGAACGGGGTGGGCACGATGACCTCGTCGCCCGGGTCCACCAGGGTGGCGAAGGTGTTGTAAACGGCCTGCTTGCCGCCGTTGGTCACGAGGACCTGGGAGGCGTCGACGGCGTAGCCTGAGTCCCGCAGGGTCTTCTCGGCAATGGCTTTCTTCAGCTCGGGCAGCCCGCCGGCGGGGGAGTAGCGGTGGTACTTCGGCTGGCTCGCCGCCTCGATGGCCGCCTGGACGATGTAGTCCGGGGTGGGGAAGTCCGGTTCGCCCGCTCCGAACCCAATAACCGGCCGGCCTGCTGCCTTCAACGCCTTCGCCTTGGCATCAACGGCAAGGGTAGCGGATTCGGCAATAGCAGATATGCGCTGGGAAACGCGGGCGGCAGACATGGCAGGTCCGTTCTTCGCTTGCAGCCCGAAGGCTGGAATGTGGGATTCGACGAGTTCTACTCTATGCTGTTCAGCGGGCCCTCCGGGTTGCCGGTTTTGAATGTGACTGCCTTGCAGCCAGCGTCATGCCAAGGCAACATGAAGGGCCGGAATCGGGCCGGTTCGACGAACGCGAAGTTGTTGCGTAGACTGGTTCACCGGTGTTGAAAACACGGATGATGGCGTGCGCCCCAGTACAAAGTGGCGGTTCGTCGTGGTCAGGGTGATATTCACTCCATAGGGTAGTGGCGCAATTGGTAGCGCAGCGGTCTCCAAAACCGCAGGTTGCAGGTTCGAGTCCTGTCTGCCCTGCGCAAGCTGCCCCGGTGAAAATCCGGGGCAAGCGCAGCAACCATGGTTCTGATCAGGGCCGGGTAATCCAACATTGCAAAGATGAGCGAGGACCAGGTGACCGAAACAGCTGCCAGCAGCTCCAAGGGCCGCCCGGCTAAGAAGGCCGCCAAGGCAAACTTCTTCGCCCGCATTGCACTATTTGTCCGCCAGATCATCGGCGAACTGAAAAAAGTTGTTGCACCAACCCGCAAGGAACTGATCAATTACACGCTCGTGGTGCTGGTGTTCGTGGCCATCATGATGGTCATCGTCAGCCTGCTGGACATCGGTTTCGGAACTGCTGTCGGTTGGATCTTCGGCGGTACCGGCCCCACGGACAGCTAAGGCTGAATCATCCGCAGCTGCGTGTTCCATCCGGGAAAACCGGAGGGAAACACCGGTGTGCGGAATTGAGCCATTTAAATAGGCATGTTAGGCAATGAGGAAGCAGGAGACCAAGTGTCTGAGCAGGAGCTCGAGGTAACCGAGACTGAGCTGGAAGAGTCCCCGGACATCACGGCAGAAGCCGGTGACGAGTCTGAGGTTGAGTCCTCCGCGCCCGAAGCCAGCGACGCCGATTCCGATGACGACGCCGAGGCGGAGGACGCCGGCTCCGAGGAAGAGTCCACCGACGCCCTCGCCGCTGCCGCAGCCAAGGCCGACATCGATCCCGCCGAGGAGTTCAAGGCCAAGCTGCGCCGCCAGGAAGGTGACTGGTACGTCATCCACTCCTACGCCGGTTACGAAAACCGCGTGAAGGCCAACCTTGAGACCCGTATCCAGACCCTGGACATGGAAGATTACATCTTCGAAATCCAGGTGCCCATGGAAGAAGTCGTGGAGATCAAGAACGCCCAGCGCAAGGTCATCAACCGCGTGCGCATCCCCGGCTACGTCCTGGTCCGCATGGACCTGACCGACGCCTCCTGGGGCGCCGTCCGGCACACCCCCGGCGTCACCGGCTTCGTGGGCAACGCCCACAACCCCGTGCCGCTGCGCCTGGACGAAGTCTTCTCCATGCTCGCCCCGGTCTTCGAAGAAGAGCAGGCCGAGAAGGGCAAGCCGGTCAACAAGCAGCACCAGGCCCCGGTGGACGTCGACTTCGAAGTGGGCGAGTCCGTCATCGTCAAGGAAGGCCCGTTCGAAACCCTTCCCGCCACCATCTCCGAGATCAAGGTCGAATCCCAGACCCTCGTGGTGCTGGTTTCGATCTTCGAGCGCGAGACGCCGGTCACCCTGGCGTTCAACCAGGTCACCAAGATCTGACACCCGAGAATTCGTCCCGGCGCTGCCCGCTTAGCAGCACCGGAACGGCCGGCCGCCTTGCCATGGCGGCCAAAAACCTGAGGCACGCTCCTGTGCCCCAGGACGTTATTGAGAGAAGGACCCTACATTGGCTCCCAAGAAGAAGGTCACCGGCCTCATCAAGCTGCAGATCCAGGCAGGTGCCGCTAACCCGGCTCCGCCGATCGGTCCTGCGCTTGGCCAGCACGGTGTCAACATCATGGAATTCTGCAAGGCGTACAACGCTGCGACGGAAACCCAGCGCGGAAACGTCATCCCCGTGGAAATCACGGTCTACGAGGACCGTTCCTTCACGTTCATCACCAAGACCCCGCCGGCTGCAGAGCTCATCAAGAAGGCTGCAGGCGTCGCCAAGGGTTCAGCTACCCCGCACACCGTCAAGGTTGCCAAGCTGACCCAGGCCCAAGTCAACGAGATCGCTTCCACCAAGATGGAAGACCTCAACGCCACCAGCCTCGAAGGCGCAGCGAAGATCATCGCCGGCACCGCCCGCTCCATGGGCATCACGGTCGAAGGCTAATAACAGCCTTCCATCGCCGGGCAACCGGTTAACAGAAACATTGAATTGTCGCAGGATCCTTGCAGGATCCTCGACTGTGGCAGGGCCCAGCGCGGTCCGCAGACCACAACTGCACAAGGAGAAATAAGCAGCATGGCAAAGCGCAGCAAAGCATATGAGGCAGCAGCCGCCAAGATCGACGCGGAGAAGTTCTACGCGCCGTTCGAGGCAGTAACGCTGGCCAAGGACACCAACCCGTCCAAGTTCGACGCCACCGTTGAGGTTGCATTCCGCCTCGGCGTCGATCCCCGTAAGGCTGACCAGATGGTCCGCGGCACGGTCAACCTGCCCCACGGCACCGGTAAGACCGCCCGCGTCCTGGTTTTCGCCACGGGTGACAAGGCTGAGGCAGCAATCGCTGCCGGCGCCGACTTCGTTGGTTCCGATGACCTGATCGAAAAGATCGCCGGCGGCTGGACCGACTTCGACGCCGCGGTTGCCACCCCTGACCTCATGGGCAAGGTTGGCCGCCTCGGTAAGGTCCTGGGTCCGCGTAACCTGATGCCGAACCCGAAGACGGGCACCGTGACCCCCGACGTCACCAAGGCCGTCAACGACATCAAGGGTGGAAAGATCGACTTCCGCGTCGACAAGCACTCCAACCTGCACTTCATCATCGGCAAGGTGTCCTTCGACGTCGTCAAGCTGGCCGAGAACTACGCAGCAGCACTGGAAGAGGTACTTCGCCTGAAGCCGTCCGCTTCCAAGGGCCGCTACATCCAGAAGGCCACTGTTGCCACCACGTTCGGTCCCGGCATCCCCGTTGACCCGAACGTCACCAAGGTTCTGACCGAGGCCTAAATCCTCGTCTGAAGCTTCTGCGGTGGGATCCGTCCTCCGCAAAACAAAACCGCCCGGCGTCCGCGCCGGGCGGTTTTGTTTAACTCCCGGCAGCCATCCCGGAAGGGGCCGGCTCCTGCCTAAGCTGGAGAAGTGGCCAAACCGGATCTGGATCCATCCGCAGGTGAAAACGCAGTGCTGTCAATAGCCGCCGTGAAGGTGCCGCGGGTGAGCGGCACTGCGTCCGGCGCAGGGCAAGCCAGTGCGGAGTTCCGGCAGTGCCATGCCTTGCGGGTGGCGCACGAGCTGGCCGTGTGGGGCAACCTGGACCGTTGCCCGACGTTGGATGAGGCTGTGGAGTACTGGCGTGGCAATGAGTACGAGGAACGGCACCTCTTCCTGGCCAGGCTCGGATCGGAAACCGTGGGCATGTGTTCGGTGACGCTCCCGTTGCGCGAGAACACCCACACCGCCGGAATTGACGTCCTGATCGCCCCTGCCCGTCGCCGGCAGGGCCTGGGCCGTGCCCTCCTGGACCACGCGGAAGCAGTTGCCCGAAACCGCGGCAGGAGGTCCCTGGACGCCTACCACGAGGTGCCGCTGAAGGGGACGGCGGAGGCCTCCCTGCTTCCGGCCAAATCGGGGGCGGGGGGCCTGCCGCTGGATGAGCCGGCCGTGGCCTTCGCTGTTGCTGCCGGTTACGAGCTGGAGCAGGTGGAGCGGTCCAGCCGCCTTGGGCTGCCCGTGCCGCCGGAATTGCTGGACCGGTTGGAGGCGGATGCCTCACCGCGGGCCGCGGATTACAAGATTACCGGCTGGGATGACAACTGCCCGGAGGACCTGGTGCATGCTTACGCCCGGCTCAAGGAAACGATGAGCACAGACGTTCCTATTGCCGGGCTGGACTGGGAACGCGAGGACTGGGACGCAGCCCGGATCCACGAGGAGGAACAGGCCCTGATACGCGGCGGGGTCCAATCTGCCGTGACGGCCGCAGTTCACGGGAGCACTGGGGAACTGGTGGCCTACACCGTTCTGAACTGGCGCGCCGGGGTCCCGGATTCGATCGTGCAGCAGGACACCCTGGTGGCGTCGGAACACCGCGGCCGGCGGCTCGGTACGCTCGTCAAAGCAGCAAACCTCCGGCGGGCACAAGCCAGATGGCCAGCGGCCCGATCAGTCCTGACATGGAATGCCAACGAAAACCAACATATGCTGGCCATAAATATCGCACTTGGATTCAGGCCTGCAGGTTATGAAGGCGAGTGGCAGAAACGGCTGGGATGATGCGCCTATGGCAAGAGACGTGAAGATCGAGCAGCTTTGGATTCCCGACTCACTGGACGCGCCGGACGCAGCGGACTTCCTGGCCGCCGTCGAGGTGGGACGGAAAGTCCGGATGCAGACCTGGGGCAGCGACGACCTCGCCTACGGTCCCTTGGAGAAGCTGCTCGAGTTCCAGGACCCTTACGAACGGCAGCTCATTCTCGTCGCCAAGGTGGAAGGGGAGATCGTGGGCACCGTCGATATCGCCCTGCCCCTCACCGACAACCTGGACCTGGCGGAGTTCACCCTCGACATCCTGCCCGAGTTCCAGCGCCAGGGTGTGGGCCGGCGGTTGCTGCAGGCAGCGGAACAGCTGGCCCGCGAGGAGGGCCGCACCATGATCCTGGTGGACACCAACCACCCCGGCGCGTCCCTGCATGAATTTGAGCGTGCCCAGCTGGTCCCCGGTACGGGGAAGGGCTTCGTGCCCCTGGAGAGCCGCGAGGTCGAGTTCGCGCAGCGCACCGGTTACACGCTCCAGCACATCGAACAGTTCAGCTCGTGCGTGTTGCCGCTGGACACAAAGCTCGTCGCCGACCTGCAGGCGGAAGCGGACGAGGCCAACAACGGGCGGTACCGGCTGCACCACTGGACGGACCGCTGCCCGGACCAGTGGCTGGAAGCCGTAGCCGCCTTGGAGAACCAGGCGGGGGCCGACGTCGATCCCGCCCTGGAAGCCCCTGTTGAGCAGGAGATGGTGTTCGACGGCGCCATCCTCCGGAAGGCCGAAGAGGTTGCCATTGCGCAGGGCCGGCGGACCGTGGTCACCGCCGTCGAACACCTCGCCACCGGAACGCTGGTGGGCCTGACCACGATCACCGTGCTGGCGCACCGCGCCGACGTCGTCTTCCAGGACGACACGCTGGTCCTGCAGGAACACCGCGGCAATAAGCTCGGATTGCTCATCAAGGTGGCTAACATGGAGCGGCTTACCGAGCAGTTCCCGGACGCGCGGATCATCTACACCTGGAACGCCCCGGAAAACCGGTACCTCCTCACCGTCAACCAGCAGCTGGGCTTCCAGACGGCCGGGGTTACGGGGATCTGGCAAAAGGAGCTTCCGCACCTGCACACCAGCACCAGCTAGGCCCGATTTGGTGGACCCGGGGCTCTCCCGTAGACTGGGATGACCAAAGACCGTCGGTTGTTGGAAATCCACTCTCTCGAACATGGCTCAACTCTGCAGTTGTGCGCGGGGGAAGCAGTGGGTTTCTGGACGAAGGACCCTCAACGCAGGGCGGCCAGCGCAGGTGAACGAAGCAAAGCTCCACGGACTGATCCGTGTTGAGCCAAGCCCCGTGCATCTGCGCGGGGCGTTTTTAGTTTTAGCTCTCTTGAGCGGGGACCGTCGCATACCGGCACTATCCCCGGAAGGAGGGTTATGGCAACGCCTACCAAGGTTTCAGCAGTAGCTGAGATCACTAACGATTTCAACGAATCGAACGCCGCTGTCCTGACCGAATACCGCGGGCTCACCGTTGCACAGCTCAAGCAGCTGCGTGTTTCTCTCGGCCAGGACACCAAGTTCGCGGTCGTCAAGAACACCCTGACCGCCATTGCAGCCAAGGAAGCCGGCGTCGAAGCATTCGACGGCCAGCTTGCCGGCCCCACTGCAATCGCGTTCATCAAGGGTGACGCAGTTGCGGCTGCCAAGAGCCTGACGGATTTTGCCAAGGCTAACAAGCAGCTGGTCATCAAGACCGGTTACTTCGAAGGCAAGGCACTTGACGCCAGCGAAGTTGCTGCCCTGGCAGCGCTCGAGTCCCGCGAGCTGCAGCTCGCCAAGGTTGCAGGCGTCCTCAAGGCACCCGCCGCCGCAGCTGCACGCATCATTGACGCACTGCGCCTCAAGCTTGAAGAAGAGAACGGTGCACCGGCAGCTGCCGAAGCGCCCGCCGCTGAAGAAGCTCCCGCCGCCGAAGCTGAAGCTCCCGCAGCTGAAGCTCCTGCTGCCGAAGAGAACTAATTCTCTTTACCCCACCAGACTCCGGTGTGAGGCAAGGTTTCGTACCCTGCGGACACCACAACAGGAAGGACGCCTACCATGGCGAAGCTCACCAACGAAGAGCTCATTGAAGCTTTCAAGGAACTGACCATCATCGAGCTCTCCGAGTTCGTCAAGCTCTTCGAAGAGACGTTCGAAGTTACCGCTGCTGCTGTTGCTGTTGCTGGCCCCGCCGGCGCTGCTGCTGAAGAGGTTGAAGAGAAGACTGACTTCGACGTCGTCCTCGAAGCTGCTGGCGACAAGAAGATCGCAGTGATCAAGGAAGTTCGCGCCATCACCTCCCTCGGCCTCAAGGAAGCCAAGGACCTGGTTGACAGCGCACCGAAGGCTGTTCTCGAAGGCGCCACCAAGGAAGCTGCCGAGAAGGCCAAGGAGCAGCTCGAGGCTGCAGGCGCCACCGTTACCCTCAAGTAACAACGCCTTTTCCTCAAAAAGCCCCGTCCACGTTTGTGGGCGGGGCTTTTTGCGTTCCACGTAGGTAGCGTCAAGTGTCGTCTTGAGCGTCCAAAACGACACTTGGCGCTACCTGGCCAGGCCGGGGGTCAGACGGGGTCGCTGATGTCCGCGACGACGGCACCGAGCGCACCTGTGAGGGCGTCGGCGTCCACGAAGGCACTGTAGCCGTGTGCGCCGGCGCCCATGGAGATCCTCCGCCCGGTGATGGTGGCGTCCGCGTAGACCGGCCAGCTGTTGGTGCTGCCCAGCGGTGTGATGGTGCCCCGCTCGTAGCCGGTCGCGTCCAGCGCCACGTCAGCGGGCGGCAGGGACAGCTTGTTGACGCCCACAAGGTTGCGGAGCTTGGGCCAGGAAATCTGGCGGTCACCCGGAATCAGGGCGAACAGGAACGAGCCGTCCTTGTGCTTGACCACCAGCGACTTCACGATGTCCGCCGGCGTGATCCCCAGGATGCCGGCGGCTTCTTCCAGGCTCTTGGCGGCCGGCCGTTCCACTACGTCCACCTGCAGCCCGCGGGCCGCGGCGTCGGCAAGGAACCTGTCCCTGCCGGCCCCGCGTCCTGTGTCCGCCATCAGTCGCGGTACAGCAGGAGCGCTTCGCCCTGCCCGCCGCCGCCGCAAAGGGACACGGCGGCTTTGCCCGTCCCGCGCCGCTTGAGTTCGTGCGCAGCATGGCCTGCCAGGCGCGCGCCGGATGCGCCGATGGGATGGCCCAGGGCGATGGCGCCGCCGTGGATGTTGCACTTCTCCAAGGGGTAGTCCAGGTCCTTCAGCGACTGCACCGCCACGGAGCCGAATGCTTCATTGATTTCGATGAAGTCAAGGTCTGCGGTGGTCCAGCCCGCACGTCCCAGGGCGTTCCGGATGGCGTTGGACGGCTGGGAGTGCAGTGAATTGTCCGGCCCCGCAACCTGCCCGGGCTTGCCCACTACCGCCAGGTATTCCAGCCCGTGTTCTTCCGCGAAGGCCCGGGAGGAGAGCACCAGGGCGGCCGCTCCGTCGGACAGGGGAGAGGAGTTGCCGGCGGTGATGGTGCCGTCGGTGACGAAGGCTGCACGCAGACCGGCCATTGATTCCACGGAGGCGTTGGGACGGACGCCCTCGTCGGTGGAGACCACCAGCGGGTCGCCCTTCCGCTGCTTAACGCTGATGGGCACGATTTCGTCGTCGAACGTTCCGTTCTTGGCTGCCAGTGCCGCCCGCTGATGGGACTGCGCGGCCACGGCGTCCTGGGATGTCCTGTCGATGCCGAGCGCGAGGTTGCGGGTTTCGGTGGACAGACCCATCGACTGGCCGTCGAAGGCATCGGTGAGTCCGTCGTGCGCTGCCGCATCGAGCGCCTGGATGGAACCGTAGGTCCAGCCCTGCCGTGAGCCGGGCAGCAGGTGTGGCGCCCGGGTCATGGATTCCTGACCGCCGGCCACCACCACGGAGGCCTCCCCGCCGCGGATCACCCGGGCGGCGTCGATCACGGCGGTCAGCCCTGAAAGGCACACCTTGTTCACGGTCACGGCCGGGACATTCCAGCCGATCCCGGCTCCGATTGAGCTTTGCCGCGCCGGATTCTGCCCGGCGCCGGCCTGCAGCACCTGCCCCATGATGACGGCCTCCACCTGGCTGGCGTCCACGCCGCTGGCGTCGAGCGCTGCCTTGATGGCATGCGCGCCGAGCTCGACGGCGGTGAAGCCCGCCAGTTGCCCGTTGATGCGGCCCTGTGGCGTGCGCGCTGCTGCGAGAATGACAACGTCAGTGTTGTCCGCGGAGTTGCCCATGTTTATCTCTCCCGATCTGATCCGGTGGTAGGCCATCAAGGCTACCGTGACGAGGGTCACCCATCTATTCAAACGCCGTGGCCGCCGCCGGCATTCCAACAAGCGGGCCTTCCGCCAATGCCGTCCCGGCCGCCCCCATACCCGACGCCGGCAGCGGAACCGCCGTGGCGCCGTCGTCCTCCTCACGGGCCACCTCTGCGGGGAAGCCCCGCAACCGCTCCCTCAGAAGCAACCAGGAAAACCAGTGCTTGCAATCGGGCCGGATGTGGGGTAGACATGTAGGTTATTTTGCCGTATCGTAGATATTTGCGTCTTCCCTGTTTACCTTCAGCCTTCATATAGCGGTGGGCTTTCGCCTGGCAGCTGGCAATCAACGTGCCGTCAACAACGTCACAGCATGGTCAGCACCGGCCCCGGGTCATATAGCGGAACCGGATGGTAGCACTGCGGAGTCATTCCGCAGGGTGCACAGCGGGGGAGATCTGAAAACGCCTGAAGGTCTGTGGAAGGATCCCTCTTGGTCGCCTCGAGCACCTCTAATAACGAAACCGCTAACACCGCCGACAGCACTGATGGTGCCACTCGCCGGCTTTCATTCGCAAAGATTCACGAACCTCTTGACGTTCCGAATCTGCTTGCCCTCCAGACGGACAGCTTCGACTGGCTGGTCGGAAACGAGCGCTGGCAGGCACGCGTAGCGAAAGCTGTTGAAGAAAACGATCTTAGCGTCGCCACCACGTCCGGCCTCTCGGACATCTTCGAAGAGATCTCCCCGATCGAGGACTTCCAGGGCACCATGTCCCTGAGCTTCTCCGATCCGGAGTTCGCTGACCCCAAGTACACCATGGCCGAGTGCAAGGACCGGGACGCTACGTACTCGGCTCCGCTGTACGTCAAGGCCGAGTTCATGAACAACAACACGGGCGAAATCAAGCAGCAGACCGTGTTCATGGGCGACTTCCCGCTGATGACCGAGAAGGGCACCTTCGTGGTCAACGGCACCGAGCGTGTCGTCGTCTCCCAGCTGGTCCGTTCCCCGGGCGCCTACTTCGAGCGCGCCGCCGACAAGACCAGCGACAAGGACATCTTCACTGCGAAGATCATCCCGTCCCGCGGCGCCTGGTTCGAGCTCGAGATCGACAAGCGCGACCAGGTCGGCGTCCGCCTTGACCGCAAGCGCAAGCAGTCCGTCACCGTACTGCTGAAGGCCCTCGGCTGGACCGAAGGCCAGATCCTCGAAGAGTTCGGCCAGTACGACTCCATGCGTGCAACCCTGGAGAAGGACGCCACCGAGACCCGCGAAGACGCGTTGCTGGACATCTACCGGAAGCTGCGCCCGGGCGAGCCGCCCACCGTCGAGGCTGCCCAGTCGTTGCTGGACAACCTGTACTTCAACTCCAAGCGCTACGATCTGGCCAAGGTTGGCCGCTACAAGATCAACCGCAAGCTGGGCATCGACCGCTCCCTTGGCGACAAGGAAGCATCGGTCCTGCACGTTGAAGACATCGTTGCGATGATCAAGTTCCTCGTTGCGCTGCACGCCGGTGAGAAGACCACCAAGGGCACCCGCGACGGCCAGGAAGTCGACCTGCGCGTCGAGATCGACGACATCGACCACTTCGGCAACCGCCGCATCCGCGCTGTCGGCGAGCTCATCGAGAACCAGGTCCGCACCGGCCTGTCCCGCATGGAGCGCGTTGTCCGCGAGCGTATGACCACCCAGGACGTCGAGGCGATCACGCCGCAGACCCTGATCAACATCCGCCCCGTGGTTGCAGCCATCAAGGAGTTCTTCGGAACCTCCCAGCTGTCGCAGTTCATGGACCAGAACAACCCGCTCTCGGGCCTGACCCACAAGCGCCGCCTGTCGGCTCTTGGCCCCGGCGGTCTGTCCCGTGACCGCGCCGGCATGGAAGTCCGTGACGTGCACCCGTCCCACTACGGACGTATGTGCCCCATCGAAACCCCTGAAGGCCCGAACATCGGCCTGATCGGTTCGCTGGCATCCTACGGACGCATCAACCCGTTCGGCTTCATCGAGACCCCGTACCGCCTGGTCAAGAACGGCGTCGTTTCCGACGACGTCCAGTACCTGACGGCCGACGACGAGGCTGAGGTCCTGATCGCCCAGGCCAACGCGCCGCTGGACGAGAACAAGAAGTTCGCCGAGGACACCGTCCTGGTGCGTGCCCGTGGTGGTGGAGGCGAGCCGGTTCTGGTTCCCGCCGAGGACGTCGAGTTCATGGACGTTTCCCCGCGCCAGATGGTGTCCGTGGCTACCGCCCTGATTCCGTTCCTTGAGCACGACGATGCCAACCGTGCACTCATGGGTGCCAACATGCAGCGCCAGGCCGTGCCGCTGGTCCGTTCCGAGGCTCCGTTCGTGGGCACCGGCATGGAACGCGCAGCCGCCGTCGACGCCGGTGATGTCACTATCGCGAAGAAGGCAGGTGTGGTCACCGAGGTTTCCGCCGAGCTCGTCATCATGCTCAACGACGACGGCACGGAAACCAACTACCGCATCAACAAGTTCGCACGCTCCAACCAGGGCAACTGCTACAACAACCGCGTCCTGGTAAACGAAGGCCAGCGCCTGGAAGTTGGCGGCATCATTGCCGACGGCCCGGCAACGGACCAGGGCGAACTCGCCCTCGGTAAGAACCTGCTCGTGGCATTCATGTCATGGGAAGGCCACAACTTCGAGGACGCCATCATCCTCTCGCAGCGCATTGTTGCCGAGGACGTTCTTTCCTCCATCCACATCGAGGAGCACGAGATCGATGCCCGCGACACCAAGCTTGGTGCCGAGGAAATCACCCGTGACATCCCCAACGTGTCCGAGGAAGTACTGGCAGGCCTGGACGAGCGCGGCATCATCCACATCGGTGCCGAGGTTGAAGCAGGGGACATCCTGGTCGGAAAGGTCACCCCGAAGGGTGAAACCGAGCTGACCCCGGAAGAGCGCCTGTTGCGCGCCATCTTCGGTGAGAAGTCCCGCGAAGTCCGCGACACCTCCCTGAAGGTGCCCCACGGCGAGTCCGGCACCGTCATCGGCGTGCGCGTCTTCGACCGCGACAACGACGACGAGCTGCCCCCGGGCGTGAACCAGCTGGTCCGCGTCTACGTGGCCGCCAAGCGCAAGATCACCGACGGCGACAAGCTCGCCGGCCGCCACGGCAACAAGGGTGTTATCTCCAAGATCCTCCCGATTGAGGACATGCCCTTCCTTGCCGACGGCACCCCCGTTGATATCGTCCTGAACCCGCTGGGTGTCCCGGGCCGTATGAACGTGGGCCAGGTGCTCGAGACGCACCTCGGCTGGGTCGCCAAGACCGGTTGGAAGATCGAAGGCGAGCCCGAGTGGGTCAAGCAGCTGCCGAACCTGCCGCGCGAGAGTGGCCAGACCACTGTTGCCACGCCGGTGTTCGACGGTGCCCGCGAAGAGGAAATCACGGGCCTGCTGGACTCCACCAACGTGACCCGCGATGGACAGCGCCTGATCGACTCCTCCGGCAAGACCCGTCTGTTCGACGGCCGCTCCGGCGAGCCGTTCCCGGATCCGATCTCGGTCGGCTACATGTACATCCTGAAGCTCCACCACCTGGTGGACGACAAGATCCACGCGCGCTCCACCGGCCCGTACTCCATGATCACGCAGCAGCCGCTGGGTGGTAAGGCACAGTTCGGTGGCCAGCGCTTCGGTGAAATGGAAGTGTGGGCGCTCGAAGCTTACGGCGCCGCCTACACGCTCCAGGAACTCCTCACGATCAAGTCTGATGACATCCACGGTCGCGTGAAGGTCTACGAAGCCATCGTCAAGGGCGAGAACATCCCCGAGCCGGGCGTTCCCGAATCCTTCAAGGTCTTGATCAAGGAAATGCAGTCGCTGTGCCTGAACGTGGAAGTCCTCTCCACGGACGGAACCACAATTGAAATGCGTGACTCTGATGACGCAGTCTTCACGGCTGCGGAGGAACTGGGTATCGATCTGTCCCGTGCAGAGCCCAGTTCCGTAGAAGAGGTCTAAGGAGGCGTACGACAGCGGGTGACCCCCGCCGTCGTACCTCACCTTCCTCATCCCGCACCTAACGGCCGGTGGTTGAGCTTGTCGAAACCCCGCTGCCGCAAAGACTTCAGAATTTAGAGAACAAGAGAGAACAGGGACCATATGTCCAGCGAATCCTCCTTCGGCCTCATGCAAATCGGCCTTGCCACCGCGGAAGACATCCGCGGCTGGTCTTACGGCGAGGTCAAGAAGCCGGAAACCATCAACTACCGCACCCTCAAGCCCGAGAAGGACGGCCTCTTCTGCGAGAAGATCTTCGGCCCGTCCCGGGACTGGGAGTGCTACTGCGGCAAGTACAAGCGCGTGCGCTTCAAGGGCATCATCTGTGAGCGTTGTGGCGTTGAGGTCACGCGCGCAAAGGTACGCCGCGAACGCATGGGCCACATCGAGCTGGCCGCTCCCGTCACGCACATCTGGTACTTCAAGGGTGTTCCCTCCCGCCTGGGCTACCTCCTTGACCTGGCACCGAAGGACCTCGAGAAGGTCATCTACTTCGCTGCCTACATGATCACCAGCGTTGACGAGGCTGCCCGCCACGAGGAACTGCCCAACCTGCAGGTTGAGCACGACATCGAGAAGAAGCAGCTGATCGACAACCGCGACGGCGACATCGCCGCCATCGCCCGCGACCTTGAAGGCGAGATTGCCCGCCTTGAAGGTGAAGGCGCCAAGGCTGCGGACAAGAAGAAGGCCCGCGACTCCGCCGACCGCCAGATGGCCAACGTGCGCAAGCGCGCCGACGCCGACATCGAGCGCCTCGAGCAGGTCTGGGACCGCTTCAAGAACCTCAAGGTCGCGGACCTCGAAGGTGACGAAGGCCTGTACCGCGAGCTGCGTGACCGCTACGGCATGTACTTCGAAGGCTCCATGGGTGCCGAAGCCATCAAGAAGCGCCTTGAAGGCTTCGACATGCAGGCCGAGTCCGACCTGCTGCGTGAGGTCATTGCCACCGGCAAGGGCCAGCGCAAGACCCGTGCCCTCAAGCGCCTGAAGGTGGTCAACGCGTTCCTGACCACCAACAACAGCCCGCTTGGCATGGTCCTGGACGCCGTCCCGGTGATCCCGCCGGAACTGCGCCCCATGGTCCAGCTGGACGGCGGCCGCTTCGCGACCTCCGACCTCAACGACCTGTACCGCCGTGTGATCAACCGCAACAACCGCCTCAAGCGCCTGCTTGACCTGGGTGCTCCGGAGATCATCGTCAACAACGAGAAGCGCATGCTTCAGGAAGCTGTTGACAGCCTCTTCGACAACGGCCGCCGCGGCCGTCCGGTCACCGGACCGGGCAACCGCCCCCTGAAGTCCCTGAGCGACATGCTCAAGGGCAAGCAGGGCCGTTTCCGCCAGAACCTCCTTGGCAAGCGCGTGGACTACTCCGGCCGTTCGGTCATCGTCGTCGGCCCGCAGCTGAAGCTGCACCAGTGCGGCCTGCCCAAGCAGATGGCGCTGGAGCTCTTCAAGCCGTTCGTGATGAAGCGCCTGGTTGACCTCAACCACGCCCAGAACATCAAGTCGGCCAAGCGCATGGTGGAGCGTTACCGTCCGCAGGTCTGGGACGTGCTCGAAGAGATCATCACCGAACACCCGGTGCTGCTCAACCGTGCACCTACCCTGCACCGCCTCGGCATCCAGGCGTTCGAGCCGCAGCTTGTTGAAGGCAAGGCCATCCAGCTTCACCCGCTGGTGTGTGGCGCGTTCAACGCTGACTTCGACGGCGACCAGATGGCAGTCCACCTGCCGCTGAGCCCCGAAGCCCAGGCTGAGGCCCGCATCCTGATGCTGTCCTCGAACAACATCCTGAAGCCCTCTGACGGGCGCCCGGTCACCCTGCCCTCGCAGGATATGATCATCGGCCTCTACCACCTGACCACCAAGCGCAAGGGTTCGGCCGGCGAAGGCCGCATCTTCGGCTCGGTCGCCGAGGCCATCATGGCGTTCGACGCCCGCGAGTTGCACCTGAACTCGCAGGTCAAGATCCGCCTCGAAGGCTTCGTCCCGTACGCCGGCTGGGAAGCTCCGGAAGGCTGGGAGCAGGGTCAGCCCGCGCTCGTCCAGACCTCCCTGGGCCAGGTCCTCTTCAACGAGACCCTGCCCGAGGACTACCCCTGGGTTGAGGCTGTTGCCGACAAGGGCGAACTGTCCCGCATCGTCAACGACCTCGCTGAGCGCTACCCGAAGGTTGTTACCGCTGCAACGCTGGATAACCTGAAGGATTCCGGTTTCTACTGGGCTACCCGATCAGGCGTCACCGTTGCCATCTCCGACATCGAGGTTCCGGCTGCAAAGCCGCAGATCCTCGCCGGTTACGAGGAGCGGGCTGCCAAGATCCAGGGCCAGTACGACAAGGGCCTGATCGACGACGACGAGCGTCGCCAGGAACTGATCGAGATCTGGAACAAGGCAACCAACGAGATCGCCCAGGCGATGCGTGACAGCCTGTCGCCGATGAACACCATCAACCGCATGGTGTCCTCCGGTGCACGTGGTAACTGGATGCAGGTCCGCCAGATCGCGGGTATCCGTGGCCTGGTGGCCAACCCGAAGGGTGAAATCATCCCGCGTCCCATCAAGTCCTCCTACCGTGAGGGTCTGTCGGTGCTGGAGTACTTCATCGCCACCCACGGCGCCCGTAAGGGTCTGGCTGACACCGCTCTGCGTACCGCCAACTCGGGTTACCTGACCCGTCGTCTGGTGGACGTGTCCCAGGACGTCATCGTCCGTGAAGAGGACTGCGGCACCGAGCGTGGCCTGGTCACGCCCATCGCCGTCGCCGATTCCAACGGTGAGCTGGTCCTGGACGAGAACGTCGAGAACAGTGCCTACGCCCGTACGCTCGCCGTCGACGTCGTGGACTCCGAGGGCAACGTCCTCGCAGCCGGCGGCACCGACTGCGGTGACGTGGTGATCGCTGAGCTGTTCAAGGCAGGCATCACCGAGGTCAAGGTCCGCTCCGTACTCACCTGTGAGTCCAGCGTCGGTACCTGCGCCCTGTGCTACGGCCGTTCGCTGGCCACCGGCAAGACCGTGGACATCGGCGAGGCCGTGGGCATCATCGCCGCACAGTCCATCGGTGAGCCCGGTACCCAGCTGACCATGCGTACGTTCCACACCGGTGGTGCTGTTTCCGCCAGCGGCGGCGACGACATCACCCAGGGTCTGCCCCGTATCCAGGAGCTCTTCGAAGCCCGTACTCCGAAGGGTGTTGCACCGATTGCAGAAGCAGCCGGCCGCATCGCCATCGAAGAGTCCGAGCGCCAGATGCGCCTGGTCATCACTCCCGATGACGGAACCGAAGAGATCGCTTACCCGGTCCTGCGCCGTTCACGCCTGCTGATCGAGGATGGCGACCACGTCACCGTCGGCCAGAAGCTGATCAACGGGCCGGTCGATCCCAAGCAGGTCCTGCGCATCATGGGTCCGCGTGCGGCACAGAAGTTCCTGGTGGACGAGGTCCAGGGCGTGTACCGCAGCCAGGGCATCGGTATCCACGACAAGCACGTCGAGGTTATCGTGCGCCAGATGCTGCGCCGCGTCACGGTCATCGAGTCCGGCGAATCGGACCTGCTGCCCGGCGAGCTCGCCGAGCGCAGCCGCTTCGAGGAGGCCAACCGCCGCGTTGTGTCCGAGGGCAAGACTCCGGCTTCCGGACGTCCTGAGCTCATGGGTATCACCAAGGCGTCCCTGGCCACCGAGTCCTGGCTGTCCGCAGCTTCCTTCCAGGAGACCACCCGCGTCCTGACGCAGGCGGCCATGGAAGGCAAGAGCGACCCGCTGCTCGGCCTCAAGGAGAACGTCATCATCGGTAAGCTGATCCCGGCCGGCACGGGCCTCCCGCGCTACACGGAGGTCACCGTGGAGCCCACTGAAGAAGCGAAGGCCAACCTGTTCACCGGCCCCAGCGCGTTCAGTGACTTCTCCTACGACACCCTGGGCGGCGACGGAGCTCCTGAGTTCCACGCCATCCCGCTGGATGACTACGACCTCGGCAACGACTTCCGGTAGGCATCCCTCGGACGGCCCCGTTTCCCCTCCGCCACGCTTTTTGGCGCAGGGGAGACGGGGCCTTTCGTATACACCCAATTAAGCCGCAGGATCAAGCCGTGCTAGAATTTTGGTAATTGTTTGTGTGGCAGTGGATGAAGGCCGCCGCAGCATCATTTTGGTTTTGTTCTCATGATGTTGGGTGTGAGCTTGTTTCCGGGTTGCGGGCTAGATGCGCAACGAATGCCACGCTTTTGCACGCCTAAGTTCGATCCTGGACATAGAGGCTGCAGGAACAACGCCAAAATCGGTGCAGGGACGGTTGACGCCTCGATGCGCCGGTAGAGATCAAACCAACGGAGAACACGAGAGTGCCTACGATTAACCAGCTGGTCCGTAAGGGCCGCACGCCGAAGGTCAAGAAGACCAAGGCCCCCGCGCTTAACGGCAGCCCGATGCGCCGCGGTGTATGCACCCGCGTTTACACCACCACCCCGAAGAAGCCGAACTCGGCTCTGCGTAAGGTGGCACGTGTGCGCCTCAACGGCGGCATTGAAGTCACCGCTTACATCCCCGGTGTTGGCCACAACCTCCAGGAGCACTCCATTGTGCTCGTCCGCGGTGGTCGTGTGAAGGACCTCCCGGGTGTCCGCTACAAGATCGTCCGTGGCGCCCTCGATACCCAGGGTGTCAAGAACCGTAAGCAGGCCCGCAGCCGCTACGGCGCAAAGATGGAGAAGAAGTAATATGCCTCGCAAGGGTCCGGCCCCCAAGCGGCCGCTCGTACTAGATCCCGTTTACGGCTCCCCGCTGGTTACCCAGCTCATCAACAAGGTGCTCGTTGACGGCAAGAAGTCCACGGCAGAGCGCATCGTCTACGGTGCCCTCGAAGGCGCCCGCGCCAAGTCCGGCGGCGACCCCGTAGCAGCCCTCAAGAAGGCCATGGACAACGTCAAGCCTTCCCTCGAGGTCCGCTCACGCCGCGTCGGCGGCGCCACCTACCAGGTTCCGGTCGAGGTCAAGCCGGGCCGCTCCACCGCACTCGCCCTGCGCTGGCTGGTCGGCTACTCCAAGGCCCGCCGCGAAAAGACGATGACCGAGCGCCTCCAGAACGAAATCCTGGATGCCTCCAACGGTCTCGGTGCCGCTGTGAAGCGTCGCGAAGACACCCACAAGATGGCCGAGTCCAACAAGGCCTTCGCACACTACCGCTGGTAATACTTCCCGGACGCCGCCGGCTCTCACGGGCCGGCGGCGAACGTGTAGTCCATCCGAAAGGGAGACACCGTGGCACAGGACGTGCTTACCGACCTTAGTAAGGTCCGCAACATCGGCATCATGGCCCACATTGATGCCGGCAAGACCACCACCACCGAGCGCATCCTGTTCTACACGGGTGTGAACCACAAGATCGGCGAAACGCACGACGGCGCTTCGACGACCGACTGGATGGAACAGGAAAAGGAACGCGGCATCACCATCACGTCTGCCGCCGTGACCTGCTTCTGGGAAAACAACCAGATCAACATCATCGACACCCCCGGCCACGTTGACTTCACCGTTGAGGTTGAGCGCTCCCTGCGCGTCCTCGACGGTGCCGTCGCCGTCTTCGATGGCAAGGAAGGCGTTGAGCCGCAGTCTGAGACCGTTTGGCGCCAGGCTGACAAGTACAACGTTCCGCGCATCTGCTTCGTCAACAAGATGGACAAGCTCGGTGCCGACTTCTACTTCACCGTAGACACCATCATCAGCCGCCTGGGTGCCAAGCCGCTCGTTATGCAGCTGCCCATCGGTGCCGAGAACGACTTCATCGGCGTCGTGGACCTGCTCTACATGCGTGCCCTGGTGTGGCCCGGCGATGCCAAGGGTGACGTCACCATGGGTGCGAAGTACGAGATCCGCGAGATCCCGGCTGACCTCCAGGAAAAGGCCGAAGAGTACCGCGCGAACCTCGTTGAGGCCGTCGCAGAGTCCTCCGAGGAACTCATGGAGAAGTACCTCGAGGGTGAAGAAATCTCGATCGACGAGCTCAAGGCCGGCATCCGCAAGATGACGATCAACTCCGAGCTCTACCCGATCTTCTGCGGTTCCGCGTTCAAGAACCGTGGCGTTCAGCCCATGCTCGATGCAGTTGTGGACTACCTGCCGAACCCGCTCGACGTCCCCCCGATGGTCGGCCACGATCCTCGCGACGAAGAGAAGGAACTGACCCGCAAGCCTTCCTCTGAAGAGCCGTTCTCCGCACTGGCCTTCAAGATTGCAGCACACCCCTTCTTCGGCCAGCTCACCTTCATCCGCGTGTACTCCGGTCACGTGGAAGCAGGCGCCCAGGTGGTCAACTCCACCAAGGGCAAGAAGGAGCGCATCGGCAAGCTGTTCCAGATGCACGCCAACAAGGAAATGCCTGTTGAGGGCGCTACCGCCGGCCACATCTACGCAGCCATCGGTCTGAAGGACACCACCACGGGTGACACCCTGTGCGACTCCGCCAACCAGATCGTCCTCGAGTCCATGAGCTTCCCGGAGCCCGTGATCTCGGTTGCCATCGAGCCGAACACCAAGGGTGACCAGGAGAAGCTCTCCACGGCCATCCAGAAGCTCTCCGCTGAGGACCCCACCTTCCAGGTGTCCCTCAACGAAGACACCGGCCAGACCATCATCGCCGGCATGGGCGAGCTCCACCTGGACATCCTGGTGGACCGCATGCGCCGCGAATTCAAGGTCGAGGCAAACGTGGGCAAGCCCCAGGTTGCTTACCGCGAAACCATCAAGCGCGCCGTCGAACGCCACGACTACACGCACAAGAAGCAGACCGGTGGTTCAGGCCAGTTCGCAAAGATCCAGATCGCGATCGAGCCGATGGACACCTCCGAGGGCGAGCTGTACGAGTTCGAGAACAAGGTCACCGGTGGCCGCGTTCCCCGCGAGTACATCCCGTCGGTGGACGCCGGTATCCAGGATGCGCTGAACGACGGCGTCCTGGCCGGTTACCCGGTTGTCGGCATCAAGGCCACGCTGATTGACGGCGCGTACCACGATGTTGACTCCTCGGAAATGGCGTTCAAGATCGCCGGCCGTATGGCTTTCAAAGAAGCCGCACGCAAGGCGAACCCGGTTCTGCTCGAACCGCTGATGGATGTCGAGGTCCGCACCCCTGAGGAATACATGGGTGAAGTTATCGGTGACCTCAACTCCCGCCGTGGCCAGATGCAGTCCATGGAAGATGCACAGGGCGTCAAGGTCATCCGTGCGCACGTTCCGCTGTCCGGCATGTTCGGCTACATCGGCGACCTGCGTTCCAAGACCCAGGGCCGCGCTGTGTACTCCATGACGTTCAACAGCTACGCCGAGGTCCCGAAGGCAGTTGCCGACGAGATCATCCAGAAGACCCGCGGCGAATAGTCTTCGGACTTTCGCAGCGAACAAATTCGGGTGCGCTTGCCGGTAACGGAAAGCACAGCCGGTGCAGGTGGCCGGGTCCGGCCGGATCCATCCGGTCAAGCCGGGTCCCGGCCATCTGCACGAACAGGCTTTGGGGACTAGTATTAGTTCCTGAATCTGCAATTTCACCAATCCAAAGCCCCCCAAGTAGACTTACCTGAGTTTCTGCCGCGACAAGCGCGGTTGAAGGGTATGTCATTTGAAAACGTTCTAGGAGGAACCTGTGGCAAAGGCAAAGTTCGAGCGGACTAAGCCGCACGTTAACATCGGCACCATTGGTCACGTTGACCACGGTAAGACGACGTTGACGGCCGCCATTTCCAAGGTGCTGTACGACAAGTACCCGACTCTCAACGAGAAGCGTGACTTCGCGTCAATCGACTCTGCTCCCGAAGAGCGTCAGCGCGGCATTACCATCAACATCTCCCACGTTGAGTACCAGACCGAGAAGCGCCACTACGCACACGTAGACGCCCCCGGTCACGCTGACTACATCAAGAACATGATCACCGGTGCTGCCCAGATGGACGGTGCAATCCTCGTGGTTGCCGCCACTGACGGCCCGATGGCTCAGACCCGCGAGCACGTTCTGCTCGCCCGCCAGGTTGGTGTTCCCTACCTGCTGGTTGCCCTGAACAAGGCCGACATGGTTGACGACGAAGAGCTCCTCGACCTCGTCGAAATGGAAGTTCGTGAGCTCCTGAGCTCACAGGGCTTCGATGGCGACGAAGCACCGGTTGTCCGCGTTTCCGGCCTCAAGGCACTGGAAGGCGACCCGGAGTGGGTCAAGTCCGTTGAGGAACTGATGGCCGCCGTGGACGAGTCCGTTCCGGACCCCGTTCGTGACCGCGACAAGCCGTTCCTGATGCCGATCGAAGACGTCTTCACCATCACCGGCCGTGGCACCGTTGTTACGGGCCGCGCCGAGCGTGGAACCCTCGCCATCAACTCCGAGGTCGAGATCGTCGGCATCCGCCCGGTCCAGAAGACCACGGTTACCGGTATCGAGATGTTCCACAAGCAGCTCGACGAAGCATGGGCCGGCGAGAACTGTGGCCTCCTGCTCCGCGGTCTGAAGCGCGACGATGTCGAGCGTGGCCAGGTTGTCGTCAAGCCGGGTTCCATCACCCCGCACACCGACTTCGAGGCTAACGTCTACATCCTCTCCAAGGACGAAGGCGGACGTCACAACCCGTTCTACTCCAACTACCGCCCGCAGTTCTACTTCCGCACCACGGACGTAACCGGCGTTATCACCCTGCCCGAGGGCACGGAAATGGTTATGCCTGGCGACAACACTGAGATGACCGTTGCGCTCATCCAGCCCATCGCTATGGAAGAGGGCCTCGGCTTCGCAATCCGCGAAGGCGGCCGCACCGTTGGTTCAGGACGTGTTACCAAGATCATCAAGTAATTCTTGCTGAACTGAAGGACGGCCCCGCTGCTGCTGCAGCGGGGCCGTTCTTTTTGTTTAACCACTCCCTGATACTCTTGCTGGACTGAAAGGAGTTCATCATGGGATGGCTTATTTTCCTGATCATCGCGGTTGCGGTGGTGGCCGGTGTGTTCTGGGCCAAGAAGCACTTCCGCCACGAGATTGACCGCGCCAAGCGGATTAACCGGGCGAACAAGAACCAGTAGGCAGGGCGGCTAGCCCCGCAGCGCCCGGCGTGCCTTGCTCAAGTCCTGGTACCAGTAGAACGACTGCTTGGGCGTCCGCTCCAATGTCTCGAAGTCCACGTGGACCAAGCCGAAGCGCTGCGAGTACCCCGCGGCCCATTCGAAGTTGTCCATCAGGGTCCACACGTAGTAGCCCCGCAGGTCCACACCCGATGCTGGGCCGCCGGGAGACGTTGCATCCAGCGCAGCCCGCAGGTGCGACGAAATGTAGTGCACCCGGTCCTCGTCCTGGAGGGGGCCGGACACCTGGTCAGGTTCGGGGAAACTGGCTCCGCCTTCTGTGATGTACACCGGGGGCAGCGCTTCCCCGTACCGGTCCTGCATTTCCGTCAGCAGGACGCCGAGGTGGTCGGGAGCCACCGGCCAGCCGAATCCGGTGCTGCTGTACTCGGGATACCCCAGTTCGTGGAAGGGGAGCCGGGCCACGGCCATGTGCGTATCGGCCGGAATGGGCGTCACGCCGCGGCCCAGCGCAACCTTCACCGGGAAGTAGTAATTGAGGCCGTAGAAATCCAGCGGTTGGTGGATGGTGCGCAGGTCTGCATCGGAGATCCGGCCGATGGACCGCAGCCACGGCCTGGCATACAGCGGCAGGCTCGGGTAGCGGCCCAGCAGCACCGGGTCGGCGTAGATCCTGTTCATCAGCAGGTCGTACATCCGGGCCACCAGCCTGTCCCCGGGCTTCTTCGTGGCTGGCCGGACCGGCGAGTGCAGGTTGGTGACTCCCACATCCCCCTTGACGCCGGCAGCACGAAGCGCCTGCGTACCGAGCCCGTGGGCAAGCAGCTGGTGGTGGATGGATGGAAGGGCGTCAAACATCAGGGCATGGCCCGGGGCGTGGACGCCCAGGGCGTAACCGTTCAGCGTGACCGAGACCGGTTCATTGAGCGTGACCCACTGGGCCACGCGGTCCCCGTACCGTTGCCCCGCGGCAGCGGCATAGTCACCGAACCGTTCGGCTGTTTCGCGGTTCATCCAGCCGCCGCGGTGTTCCAGGGGCAGGGGAGTGTCCCAGTGATAGAGCGTGGCCATGGGGGAGATCCCGGCTTCAAGGAGCTGATCGATCAGCCGGTCGTAGAAATCCAGCCCCTCCGCGTTGAACCTTCCCCGGCCCTCCGGCTGGATCCTCGGCCAGGACAAGGAGAAACGGTAGGAGTCTACGCCCAGCTCCTGCAGCAGGGCGATGTCCTCCGGCAGGCGGTTATAGTGGTCGCAGGCCACGGCGGGGGAGTGCCCGTCCATAATGCTTCCGGGCTTCTCGGCGAAGGCGTCCCAACCGGACGGTCCCCGGCCCCCGGCCGTGAGCGCTCCTTCGATCTGGAAGGCGGCAGCGGCCACCCCCAAAGTGAACGACGGCGGCATCCGGCTGGCCAGTTCCGTCACGGATTCGGTGCTTTCCAGCGTCATGCACCTATCATCCGTTCAGGCGTTGCCGTTGGCAATGATGCGTCCATCGGCCCGGGAAAGGGCCGATTCGCTTCTGGAGCCAAGATCCGGCATACTAGATGAGTTGTTCAAGCGCTTCTTCGCGTCCCGATCCGGATAATGCCGGGTGCCAGGGTCCAGGTGGAAGACCAAACATAACCCACTCCCATGGAATAGCGGATTTGTATGCGTGCCAAGCGCGACACGCCCGACCGCGGGGGTCGGTTGCGCCGGCAAGGTGAGGAACCCGGATTCATCCGGATTCAGTTTGTGCGGCGGGTGGTAGTTACGACTTCAAATGCTTCGGCAGCCATACAACGAGAAATGAACAGGGCAGCCCTAATCAGGGGAAGCACAGACTGAAAGAGAGTCAGGCGACATGGCGGGACAAAAAATCCGCATCCGGCTGAAGTCATACGACCACGAGGTCATTGACACTTCAGCACGGAAGATCGTTGAGACGGTCACGCGCGCAGGCGCAACGGTAGTGGGCCCCGTGCCGCTGCCTACGGAGAAGAACGTGTACTGCGTGATCCGCTCTCCGCACAAGTACAAAGACAGCCGCGAGCACTTCGAAATGCGCACGCACAAGCGTCTTATCGACATCATCGATCCCACGCCGAAGGCTGTTGACTCGCTCATGCGTCTCGACCTGCCGGCCGACGTGAACATCGAAATCAAGCTGTAGGGAGGTGCTGAGAGACTATGACCGCAACCCGTAACGTAAAGGGCCTGCTGGGCACGAAGCTCGGCATGACCCAGGTCTGGGACGAGAACAACAAGCTCATCCCCGTCACTGTGGTCCAGGCAGATTCGAACGTCATCACCCAGCTGCGCAACGCAGAAGCTGATGGCTACGTAGCCGTTCAGATCGGCTACGGCCAGATCGATCCCCGCAAGGTCACCAAGCCGCTGGCTGGTCACTTTGAAAAGGCAGGCGTTACGCCTCGCCGCCACGTCGTCGAACTTCGTACCGCAGATGCTGCCGAGTACGAGCTGGGCCAGGAGCTCTCCGTAGAGGTCTTCGAAGCCGGCCAGAAGATCGACGTCATCGGCACCACCAAGGGTAAGGGCTTCGCCGGTGTTATGAAGCGTCACGGCTTCCACGGCGTTGGAGCTTCCCACGGTGCCCACAAGAACCACCGTAAGCCCGGTTCAATCGGTGGCGCATCCACCCCGAGCCGCGTCTTCAAGGGCATGAAAATGGCCGGCCGCATGGGCGCCGTTCGTCACACCACGCTGAACCTGACGGTTCACGCGGTTGACGTCGAGAAGTCGCTGCTCCTTATCAAGGGCGCCGTTCCCGGCGCCCGCGGCCAGGTCGTCCTCGTACGCACCGCCGTGAAGGGAGCCTAGTTCAATGGCTAACACTGTCCAGGTTGACCTGCCTGCAGAGATCTTCGACGTTCAGACCAACGTGCCGCTGCTGCACCAGGTTGTCGTTGCCCAGCTCGCTGCTGCTCGCCAGGGTACCCACAAGACCAAGACCCGCGCTGAAGTTTCCGGTGCAGGACGTAAGCCGTTCAAGCAGAAGGGCACCGGCCGCGCCCGTCAGGGTTCGATCCGCGCTCCGCACATGACCGGTGGTGGCGTTGTCCACGGTCCCACCCCGCGTGACTACAGCCAGCGCACCCCCAAGAAGATGATTGCTGCTGCACTGCGCGGCGCACTGTCTGACCGGGCGCGCAACGGACGCATCCACGTTGTTGCCGAACTGGTTGAGGGCACCAAGCCGTCCGCCAAGACCGCACTCGCAACGCTGCGCGGCGTTTCCGACCGCAAGAACCTGCTGGTTGTCATCGAGCGCGCCAACGACGTTGCTGCACTGTCCGTGCGCAACCTCGCCGGTGTTCACGTTCTGTACTCAGACCAGCTGAACACCTACGACGTTCTCGTGTCTGATGACGTTGTCTTCACCAAGGCTGCCTACGAAGCATTCGTTGCCGGCAAGGCAGTGGCAAAGAACGAGGAGGATGCCAAGTGAGTGCAGCCACCATCAAGGATCCCCGCGACGTCGTGCTTGCGCCCGTCGTATCGGAAAAGAGCTACGGCCTGATCGACGAGGGCAAGTACACCTTCCTGGTGGACCCCCGTTCGAACAAGACCGAGATCAAGCTGGCCGTGGAGAAGATTTTCTCTGTCAAGGTCGAATCGATCAACACCATCAACCGTGCCGGTAAGCGCAAGCGCACCAAATTCGGATGGGGTACCCGCAAGAACACCAAGCGTGCGATTGTCACCCTCAAAGAAGGCACTATCGACATCTTCGGCGGTCCGCTCGCGTAGCGGAGACCACTTTAACGAGGAAATAAATTATGGGAATCCGTAAATACAAGCCGACTACCCCGGGCCGTCGTGGCTCGAGCGTAGCGGACTTCATCGAAATTACGCGGTCGACGCCGGAAAAGTCGTTGGTACGTCCGCTGCCCAAAAAGGGCGGCCGTAACAACACCGGTAAGATCACCACCCGTCACAAGGGTGGCGGACACAAGCGCCAGTACCGTCTGATCGACTTCCGTCGCCACGACAAGGACGGCGTTGACGCCCGCGTTGCTGAAATTGAGTACGATCCGAACCGTACGGCTCGCATCGCCCTCCTGCACTACGTTGATGGCACCAAGCGTTACATCATCGCCCCGAACAAGCTGTCCCAGGGTGACTTCGTAGAGGCAGGTGCCAACGCTGACATCAAGCCTGGCAACAATCTGCCCCTGCGCAACATCCCCGTGGGTACCGTTATCCACGCAGTTGAACTGCGTCCGGGTGGCGGCGCCAAGATGGCCCGTTCCGCCGGTGCCTCTGTTCAGCTTGTCGCCAAGGAAGGCCGCTTCGCCCAGCTGCGTCTGCCTTCCGGTGAAATCCGCAACGTTGACGTGCGCTGCCGCGCAACCGTCGGCGAGGTCGGCAACGCCGAGCAGTCGAACATCAACTGGGGCAAGGCTGGCCGCATGCGCTGGAAGGGCGTCCGCCCGACCGTCCGTGGTGTCGCCATGAACCCGGTTGACCACCCGCACGGTGGTGGCGAGGGTAAGACGTCCGGTGGACGTAACCCCGTCAACCCGAACGGTAAGAGGGAAGGCCGCACGCGCCGCCCCAACAAAGAGAGCGACAAGCTTATTGTTCGTCGCCGTCGTACTGGCAAGAACAAGCGATAGGAGCCTGGACACATGCCACGCAGCCTGAAAAAAGGTCCTTTCGTTGACCAGCACCTCTTTGTGAAGGTGGACAGGGAAAACGAAAAGGGCACCAAGAACGTCATCAAGACCTGGTCCCGCCGTTCGATGATCATCCCCGACATGCTCGGGCACACGATCGCCGTACACGACGGACGCAAGCACATCCCGGTGTTTGTCACTGAGTCGATGGTCGGGCACAAGCTCGGCGAATTCGCACCCACGCGGACATTCCGCGGCCATGTCAAGGACGACCGTAAGGGCAAGCGCCGCTAGGCGCCTGCACTTACGTCAAAGACGAGAGAAGGAAAGCAATGGAAGCCAAGGCAATTGCGCGTCACATCCGCGTAACGCCTATGAAGGCCCGGCGCGTCGTCAACCTTGTTCGTGGATTGCAAGCGAATGAGGCTCTGGCAATTCTGAAGTTTGCCCCGCAGGCAGCTTCGGAGCCGGTATTCAAGGTAGTTCAGTCGGCGATCTCCAACGCCCGGGTCCTCGCGGACCGCGACGGCGTGGCGTTCGACGAAGGCGACCTCATCATCAGCGAAGCGTTTGTTGATGAAGGCCCGACCATGAAGCGGTTCCAGCCGCGTGCCCAGGGTCGTGCATTTCAGATCAAGAAGCGCACCAGCCACATCACCGTGGTAGTCGCTACCCCGGAGAAAGAGGAGGCTCGCTAAGTGGGACAGAAAGTAAACCCGCACGGGTTCCGACTCGGCATCACCACCGATCACGTATCACACTGGTTCGCTGACAGCACCAAGGCCGGCCAGCGGTACAAGGACTTCGTTCGCGAAGACATCCGCATCCGCCAGCTCATGTCCACGGGCATGGAGCGCGCCGGAATCGCCAAGGTTGAGATCGAGCGCACCCGTGACCGTGTCCGCGTGGACATCCACACGGCCCGCCCGGGCATCGTCATCGGCCGCCGTGGAGCAGAAGCAGACCGCATCCGCGGCGAGCTCGAAAAGCTCACCGGCAAGCAGGTCCAGCTGAACATCCTCGAGGTCAAGAACCCCGAGATGGAAGCACAGCTTGTTGCCCAGGGCGTTGCTGAGCAGCTGACTTCACGTGTGGCATTCCGCCGCGCCATGAAGAAGGCCATGCAGTCCGCGCAGCGTGCAGGTGCCAAGGGCATCCGTATCGCCTGCTCCGGTCGACTGGGTGGCGCTGAAATGTCCCGCTCGGAGTTCTACCGCGAAGGCCGTGTGCCCCTGCACACCCTCCGCGCGAACATCGACTACGGCTTCTACGAAGCCAAGACCACCTTCGGCCGCATCGGCGTGAAGGTTTGGATCTACAAGGGTGACGTCACCGCCAAGGAACTGGCCCAGCAGGCCGCTTCCGCCCCGTCCCGTGGCCGCGGTCCCAGCGACCGTCCGGGCCGCCCGGGTGGCGCTGACCGTGGTGACCGCCGCCGTCGCAACGACCGTCCGGCCGCTGACGCAGCTCCTGCTGCCGAAGCTCCGGCAGCTGAAGCTGCTGCTCCCGCGGCAGAAGGAGGACAGGCTTAAATGCTTATCCCACGTCGAGTCAAGCACCGTAAGCAGCACCACCCGGGTCGTTCCGGCGCTGCTACGGGCGGCACCAAGGTCACTTTCGGTGAGTACGGCATCCAGGCCCTGAGCCCGGCATACGTCACGAACCGTCAGATCGAATCCGCCCGTATCGCGATGACCCGCCACATCAAGCGTGGCGGCAAGGTCTGGATCAACATCTACCCGGACCGTCCCCTCACCAAGAAGCCTGCCGAAACCCGCATGGGTTCCGGTAAGGGTTCACCGGAATGGTGGGTCGCAAACGTCAAGCCGGGCCGGGTTCTCTTTGAGATCTCCGGCGTCGAAGAATCGGTAGCACGCGAGGCACTGCGCCTGGCAATCCACAAGCTCCCGTTGAAGGCACGCATTCTGCGTCGCGAAGGTGGTGAATAGAAATGGCAGTAGGATCCAAGGATCTGGCTCCCGCACAGCTGGACGGTTTCGACAACGAGCGTCTCGTTGAAGAACTCCGCAAGGCCAAGGAAGAGCTGTTCAACCTGCGTTTCCAGTCCGCCACCGGACAGCTGGAGAACCACGGACGGCTGCGCGCGGTAAAGAAGGACATCGCCCGCATCTACACCGTTCTCCGTGAGCGCGAGCTGGGCATTCGTGCTGAGGTTGCCGCACCTGTTGTGGAAGCCAAAGAAGAGAAGAAGTCCAAGAAGGCTGCAACCAAGAAGGCCGAGCCGGCTGAAACGGTTGAGACCGAGGAGGATGCCAAGTGAGTGAAAAGGACCAGAACGTGACCGAAACTGCTACCGCAGCCACGGCTGAGCAGCGCGGTTACCGCAAGACGCGTCGCGGCTACGTGGTCTCGGACAAGATGGAAAAGACCATCGTTGTCCAGGTTGAAGACCGCGTGAAGCACGCGCTGTACGGCAAGGTTATCCGCCGTACCTCCAAGGTCAAGGCCCACGACGAAGAGAACACCGCCGGCATCGGCGACCTCGTTGTCATCGCCGAGACCCGTCCGCTGTCCGCCACGAAGAACTGGCGGCTCGTGGAAATCCTCGAGAAGGCCAAGTAGCACCTGCTGCTTAGCCGGAAGCCCCTGCTCACTCGGAGCGGGGGCTTCCTCGTTTAACCGGCTTGCCTCAACGCTCTCTCACTTAACACCGGTTTTTGGGCCAACGCTGTCTCACTGCGCTAAGGAAAGCGAGTGAGCGTCAGCCGAAAAGCCGCATCGAGTGAGAGAGCGTCCCCATATTTTTGGTGGGAGGTGATGGGGCGACTGACGCTGTCAGGGTGGCCCACTTTTTGCGGGGCGGACGACGGCGGCCGGGCGTCTTTCCGGGGGGAGCGGCACCAAAGGTGGGCCAAAAGGCTGCCGTGCGTGACGACGTCGTCCGTCTTGCGGGGGAGCCCCGGCGGTGATATGGGGATGGGCGGAAAACGTGCTAGGATATTGAGTTTGTATGGCGCCTTCCGCGCGCCGTCATCAAACTCGTAAACAAGCGTGCCACGGCATAGTGCCCCCTTGCGCCCAGGACCTGTCCTGGACCGGATGGGAGCAACTGCTTCTGGCACGGGCGTTTAGGCCTGGTCTGGCAAAATCCAGGCAGGTCAAGAGACACCCCGATCAACCGTTCCGCAAGGCTCATTCCGTAGGAAGATTTTCGGTCTGAGAACCGGCGCGACGCAAGGAGTAAATAGTGATTCAGCAGGAGTCGCGGCTCAAGGTCGCCGACAACACGGGTGCTAAGGAAATCCTTACCATTCGCGTTCTCGGTGGATCTGGTCGTCGCTACGCAGGCATCGGTGACGTCATTGTCGCCACCGTCAAGGACGCAATCCCGGGCGGCAACGTAAAGAAGGGCGATGTTGTCAAGGCAGTCATCGTCCGTACCAAGAAGGAACGCCGCCGTGCGGATGGTTCCTACATCAAGTTTGACGAGAACGCAGCTGTGATCCTGAAGGGCGACGGTGACCCCCGCGGTACCCGTATCTTCGGACCGGTTGGTCGTGAACTCCGTGACAAGAAGTTCATGAAGATCGTTTCTCTGGCTCCGGAGGTGCTCTAGTCCATGGCTGCAAAGATCAAGAAGGGTGACCTCGTTCAGGTCATCACTGGCGCCAAGGCTGAGCGCGGCGGCGACCGCGGCAAGCAGGGCAAGGTCCTGCGCGTGTTCACCGACACCAACCGAGTGTTGGTTGAAGGCATCAACCGCGTCACCAAGCACACCAAGGTCGGTCAGTCGCAGCGCGGCACCAAGACCGGTGGCATCGAGGTTGTTGAAGCTCCGATCCACATCTCCAACGTGGCTCTGGTAGACCCCTCCACCAAGAAGCCCACCCGCGTCGGCTTCCGCACTGAAACCGTTGAGCGCAACGGCAAGCAGCGCGAAGTGCGCATCCGCGTGGCCAAGAGCTCAGGGAAGGACATCTAATGACTGAGACTCTCGAGACTCCGGCAACGAAGATCGTTCCTCGTCTGAAGACCAAGTACGCCGAATCCATCAAGAGCACGCTCATTGAGGAATTCAAGTACGAAAACGTCAACCAGGTTCCCCGCCTGGTGAAGGTCGTTGTGAACATGGGTGTTGGAGATGCCGCCAAGGACTCCAAGCTGATCGACGGCGCTGTCCGCGACCTCACCCAGATCACCGGCCAGAAGCCGCAGGTAACCAAGGCCCGCAAGTCGATCGCACAGTTCAAGCTGCGCGAAGGCATGCCCATCGGTGCACACGCTACCCTGCGTGGCGACCGCATGTGGGAATTCCTGGACCGCCTGGTCACCCTCGCACTGCCCCGCATCAGGGACTTCCGTGGTCTCTCCGGCAAGCAGTTCGACGGTAACGGAAACTACACCTTCGGTCTGACCGAGCAGGTTATGTTCCACGAAATCGACCAGGACAAGATCGACCGCACCCGCGGTATGGATATCACGGTTGTTACCACTGCCAAGACCGATGACGAAGGCCGCGCGCTGCTCAAGGCGCTTGGTTTCCCGTTCAAGGCCGAAGACTAATCTAACTACGTAAAAGGTCCGGCGGTACGGCTTCGAACAGTATCCCTGTAGAAAGCCAGCCCGCGGAAACCGTTATGAGGAAGGGCAAGAGCCCACCATGACAATGACAGATCCTGTCGCAGACATGCTTACGCGTCTGCGCAATGCAAACTCGGCATACCACGATTCCGTGTCCATGCCGTACAGCAAGCTCAAGGCACGCGTTGCTGACATCCTCAAGGCAGAAGGCTTCATCGCCAGCTGGAAGGAAGAAGACGCTGAGGTTGGCAAGAAGCTGACCATCGAGCTCAAGTTCGGGCCGAACCGCGAGCGTTCAATCGCTGGTGTTCGCCGTATCTCCAAGCCCGGTCTGCGCGTTTACGCAAAGTCCACCAACCTGCCGCACGTGCTGGGTGGCCTGGGTGTCGCAATCCTGTCCACCTCTTCCGGCCTCCTGACTGACAAGCAGGCCGGCAAGAAGGGCGTGGGCGGCGAAGTCCTCGCTTACGTCTGGTAACGGGAAAGGAAGAGAATAATGTCACGTATTGGACGTCTCCCCATCACCGTTCCTGCCGGCGTTGAGGTCAAGGTTGACGGCTCTGTCGTCAGCGTCAAGGGATCCAAGGGCGAGCTGAACCACACTGTGGCCAGCCCGATCGAGGTCACCCTGGAAGCAGAGACCCTGACTGTCGCCCGCCCGAACGACGAGCGCGCCTCCCGTTCACTCCACGGCCTGACCCGCACCCTGATCTCCAACATGATCGAGGGCGTTACCAAGGGCTACGAGAAGAAGCTTGAAATCGTCGGTACCGGTTACCGCGTTCAGGCCAAGGGATCTGACCTTGAGTTCGCTCTCGGTTTCAGCCACCCGGTAAATGTCTCCGCACCGGAGGGCATCACCTTTGCAGTTGAGACCCCGACCAAGCTCTCTGTTTCAGGTATCAACAAGCAGCAGGTCGGCGAGGTTGCTGCCAACATTCGCAAGCTGCGGAAACCGGACCCCTACAAGGGCAAGGGCATCCGTTACGCCGGCGAAGTCATCCGCCGCAAGGTCGGAAAGGCTGGTAAGTAACCATGGCCATCTCAATTAATAAGAAGCGTACGAACAAGAGCAAGTCTGCCCAGCGCAGCCGCCGCCAGCTTCGTATCCGTAAGCGCATCTCCGGTACGGCTGTACGTCCTCGTCTGGTCGTCAACCGTTCCGCACGCCACGTATTCGTCCAGGTTGTCGATGACACCAAGGGCCTGACCGTAGCGAGCGCGTCCACTCTGGAAGCCGACCTTCGTGCATTCGACGGTGACAAGACTGCCAAGGCCAGGCGCGTTGGCGAACTCGTCGCAGAGCGTGCCAAGGCTGCCGGTATCGAAGCTGTTGTCTTCGACCGCGGTGGTAACAAGTACCACGGCCGGATCGCCGCCGTCGCTGACGGTGCACGTGAAGGTGGGCTGTCACTGTGACGGAAGCAAACAAGGAAAAGGACACTGTGTCTGCAGATCAGAAGGCTACTGAAGCCGTAGCTGCCGCTGAGACCACTGCCCCCGCAGCTGCTGACGACCGCCGTGGCGGCGCTCGTCGCGGCGAGCGTGGCGACCGTGGCCAGGGCCGCGGCGACCGTGGTGGCCGTGGCGGCCGCGACGGCGGCCGCGAAGCCGAGAAGAGCCAGTTCGTAGAGCGCGTTGTCACCATCAACCGCGTCTCCAAGGTGGTCAAGGGTGGTCGTCGCTTCAGCTTCACCGCCCTGGTCGTCGTCGGTGACGGCAACGGCATGGTCGGCGTTGGCTACGGCAAGGCTAAGGAAGTTCCTGCCGCAATCGCGAAGGGCGTTGAAGAGGCCAAGAAGTCCTTCTTCCGCGTTCCCCGCGTTGGCAACACCATCCCGCACCGCGTTCAGGGTGAGGCTGCCGCAGGCGTCGTTATGCTGCGTCCGGCTTCCGCCGGTACCGGTGTTATCGCCGGTGGCCCGGTCCGTGCAGTACTGGAGTGCGTGGGCATCCACGACATCCTCTCCAAGTCGCTCGGTTCCTCGAACGCCATCAACATCGTTCACGCGACCGTTGATGCCCTGAAGCGCCTCGAAGAGCCGGCAGCAGTGGCAGCACGCCGCGGCCTGCCGCTGGACGAGGTTGCTCCGGCAGCACTGGTGAAGGCTCTCCTGAACCAGAAGGCGGGTGTCTAGTTATGGCTAAGAACCTGATTCCCTCCGACGCCCAGTTGGAGATCACTCAGATCAAGTCCGCCATTGGCGGCAAGCAGAACCAGCGCGACACCCTGCGGTCCCTCGGCCTGAAGCGGATCGGACACACCGTTGTCCGCACTGCCGACGCCGTGACCGTTGGAATGCTCAACACGGTTCCGCACCTGGTACAGGTAGAGGAGGCGAAGTAAATGGCAGAGAACACTCCTGAGAAGGCACAGAGCGCCGCTGCTGAAAAGCAGAGCGCACTGAAGGTTCACCACCTGCGTCCCGCCCCGGGTGCCAAGACCGCCAAGACCCGCGTTGGTCGTGGTGAGGGTTCCAAGGGTAAGACCGCCGGTCGCGGTACCAAGGGTACTGCTGCGCGTTACCAGATCAAGGCTGGCTTTGCCGGCGGCCAGCTGCCGCTGCACATGCGCCTGCCCAAGCTGCGCGGCTTCAAGAACCCGTTCCGCGTTGAGTTCCAGGTTGTTAACCTGGACAAGCTCAACGAGCTGTTCCCGGAAGGTGGCACCGTCACCGTCGAGAACCTGGTCGAAAAGGGCGCCGTTCGCAAGAACCAGCCCGTCAAGGTGCTGGGCACCGGCGACATCACCGTCAAGGTAGACGTCACCGCCCACGCATTCTCGGCCAGCGCCGCTGAAAAGATCGCTGCAGCAGGCGGAAGCACCACCGCTCTCTAGAGCCGGTGGGTGAAAGCCCGTTGTTGAACTCCCGGTACCGGGGCCACAGGCCTTGGTACCGGGAGTTTTTCACATCCGTCGGGCGTGTTTTTCCGGCCATCGGGCGCACGCGGGCTTCTCCGGATTGTTCGCATGGCGCATCCAACGGTTAGACTCGGTTGTTGGGATTCCTAGATCCCCATCACACACTCTTTATCCACACCACCAGGAGGACGCTTGCTTAGCGCATTTGGCCGGGCCTTTCGCACGCCTGATCTGCGACGCAAGTTGTTGTTCACGCTGGGAATCATCACCATCTTCCGCTTGGGTGCTTTCATTCCCTCGCCAGGTGTGAACTACCAGAATGTCCAGCAATGCTTGCAGAACGGTCAGACCGCAGGCGGCCTGTACCAGCTCGTTAACCTGTTCAGCGGCGGTGCGTTGCTCCAGGTTTCCATCTTCGCGCTGGGCATCATGCCGTACATTACGGCCAGCATCATCGTCCAGCTGCTCCGGGTGGTCATTCCCCGTTTCCAGGAGCTCTACGAAGAGGGCGCGGCCGGCCAGTCCAAGCTGACCCAGTACACCCGGTACCTCACCATCGCCCTGGGCCTGCTCAACGCCACCACGCTGGTATCCCTGGCGCGGTCCGGCCAGCTCCTTCCCGGCTGCAACCTGCCGATCATTCCCGACGACAGCGTGATCACCACCATCCTGATCATCATCACCCTGACAGCCGGCACCGGCCTGATCATGTGGATGGGTGAGCTCGTCACCGAGAAGGGCGTGGGCAACGGTATGTCCCTGCTCATCTTCACCTCGATCGCTGCGACCTTCCCCACCTCGCTGGGCGCCATCTGGACTTCCCAGGGCCCGGGAACCTTCTTTATGGTTCTGGCCGTGGGCCTGCTGACGGTGGCCCTGGTGGTCTTCGTTGAGCAGTCGCAGCGCCGTATTCCGGTGCAGTACGCCAAACGGATGATCGGCCGCCGCACCGTGGGAGGTACCAGCACGTACATCCCTATCAAGGTCAACATGGCCGGCGTCATCCCCGTGATTTTTGCTTCCTCGATGCTTTACCTGCCTGGACTGATCTCCCAGTTCAACCAGCCGAAGCCGGGCGAGCAGCTCCAGCCGTGGGTCGAATGGATCAACAACAACCTGACCCGCGGTGACCACCCGATCTACATGGCGATCTACTTCGCCCTGATCGTGTTCTTTACCTACTTCTACGTCGCGATCACCTTCAACCCTGAAGAGGTCTCGGACAACATGAAGAAGTACGGCGGCTTCATTCCAGGTATCCGCGCCGGTAAACCCACCGCTGACTACCTGCAGTACGTGCTTTCCCGGATCACGCTGCCCGGTGCCTTGTACCTGGGTTTCGTGGCGCTGATTCCGCTGGTGGCACTGGTACTGATCAACGCAAACCAGAACTTCCCGTTCGGTGGCACCTCGATCCTGATCATGGTGGGCGTTGGCCTGGAGACCGTCAAGCAGATTGATGCGCAGCTACAACAACGTCACTACGAAGGGCTTTTGCGATGACGAGAATGCTGATTATTGGACCTCCGGGTTCCGGAAAAGGAACGCAGGCGGAGCGGATTTCAGAGCGCCTCGGCGTTGTGGCCATCTCCACCGGGGACATTTTCCGTGCGAACGTGAAGGGCGAGACACCCCTTGGCATTGAGGCCAAGAAGTACATGGACAACGGCGACTTCGTTCCTGACAGCGTCACCAACAAGATGGTGCGTGACCGCCTGAGCGAGTCCGACGTCGAAAACGGCTTCCTGCTGGACGGGTACCCCCGCACCACCGCGCAGGTTGACTACCTCGACGAGATCCTCGCCAAGGGTGAGGAGAAGCTCGACGTCGTCCTGCAGCTGACTGCCGACGACGAGGAACTGGTCCACCGTCTCCTCGGCCGGGCCAAGGAGACGGGCCGGAGCGACGACAACGAAGCCGTCATCCGCCACCGCCTTGACCTGTACCACGAGCAGACCGAAGCCGTCGTGGCAAAGTATGCCGAGCGCGGCATCCTCACCCAGGTTGACGGCATCGGCCCCATCGACGAAGTGACAGACCGCGTGATGCAGGCCATTAAGGCCGCACAGGCAGCCTGATCCAGGCAAGTTTTTCCGAGGCTCCTCCCGGTACACGGGAGGAGCCTCAGCCATTTGAAAGGAAGCACCATGGCCTTTGGCCAGCCCCGCATCGAATACAAGACCAACGCCCAGATGCGCACTATGCACGAAGCAGGCCTGGTCCTGAGCCGAGCCCTGGATGCCGCTGTGGCAGCTGCCGTTCCCGGCGTCACCACCAAGCACCTGGATGATGTCTTCGCCGCCGTCCTGAACGAGGCCGGTGCCAAGTCCAACTTCCTGGGCTACCACGGCTTCCCCGCCACCATCTGCACGTCGGTCAATGAGGAAGTGGTCCACGGCATCCCCGGCAGCCGTGTCCTGAACGACGGCGACATCATCTCGATCGACGGCGGTGCCATTGTGAACGGCTGGCACTCCGACTCCGCACGGACCGTCATCGTGGGTACTGCTGATCCCGAGGACCAGCGCCTCTCCGACGTGACGCACGCAGCCTTGTGGCGGGGGATCGCGGCCCTGTCCAGCGGAAAGCACGTGGGCGATATCGGCGCCGCCATTGACGACTACGTCTCTTCCGTGCCCGGCAAGCCGCTGGGCATCCTCGAGGACTACGTGGGCCACGGCATCGGCTCTGAAATGCACATGCCGCCGGACGTCCTCAATTACCGCACCAGCCACCGCGGCCCGAAGATCCGGCCGGGCCTCTGCCTGGCGATCGAGCCCATGCTGGTCCGCGGCAGCATCGAGACCGCGGTACTGGAGGATGACTGGACCGTGATCACCACCGACGGTGCCCGCTCCTGCCAGTGGGAGCACTCCGTTGCTGTCCACGACAAGGGCATCTGGGTGTTGTCCGCGCCCGACGGCGGCGCGGAGCACCTGGTGCCCCTCGGCGTCACCCCGGTGCCGATCCCGTAGGGTCCCATATTCCGCATCGACACAGAAAATCCCTGAGGACACCCATATATCTGTCTCCTCGGGGATTTTCTGCGTCATCAGGGATTACCCGCGTCCCCAGAATGTATAAGGGCAGAATGGGTGCCATGGGAGCAATCACCGATGTACCGGGGATCCGGGTTGGCCACGTACAGAAGAACCGCGACGGCTGGCTGAGCGGGGTGACGGTGGTCCTTCCGCCGCCGGGCACCGTTGGATCGGTGGACGTCCAGGGCGGGGGACCTGCCACCCATGAGACCGACGCCCTCGATCCCACCACCCTGGTCAGTGCCGTGCACGCGGTGGTCCTCACCGGCGGCAGCGCCTACGGCCTGGCATCGGCGTCCGGCGCCCAGCGCTGGTGTGAGGAGAACAACCGGGGCTTCGCCGTTCCCGGGGGAGTAGTACCGATTGTCCCGGCGGCCGCGATCTTCGACCTGGGCCGGGGCGGCGACTTCTCAGCGCGCCCGACGCCGGAGATGGGCTACGCGGCAACCGCCGCCGCTGCTGCGGAGAAGGACCGGCACGACGTCGTACGCGGCAACGTAGGAGCCGGCACCGGAGCAGTCATCGGCAGGACATTCAAAGGCGGGGTAGGGACTGCCTCGGTCACACTCGACAACGGCGTGGTTGTCGGGGCAATCGCTGTCGTGAACGCTCTCGGTTTGCCGGTGACTCCTTCGGGAAATCCCGAACCCTCCGCGCGCTCGGTCGTGCCTCCCTTAGACGCGCGCTTCCGGGTTCCGGATTCCCCTTCAGGGGGTGCCGTCTCCCCGCCGTTCAATACAACGCTCGTGGTCGTCGCCACCAATGCCGTCCTGGACGTTGCTGAATGCAAACGCACTGCTTCTGCTTCGCACGCCGGGATTGCGCGGGCGTTGAATCCCTCCCACACCCTTGCTGATGGGGACACGGTCTTTTGCCTTGCAACCGGAGCTGTGGCGTTGGACCGGAGCGACGAAGCTGCCCGGCAGATGAGCCTCATTACGCTGCAGAGTGCGGCAGCCGACGTCGTACGTTTAGCCATCCTCGATGGCGTGGCCAGCGCTGAAGCTGTGAGCACTCCGGCCGGGGATTATGGTGTGTACGGCGCCGAGTAGGTTACCATTGCCGATTTAACTTTTACAGCGATACAGAGTAGTGTTGTTTGTTGGTTGTCTGGACTGCCACGCCCTTTTGGGGCCAGGAGCTGACAATCGATCCAACAAAAACGTTCGTGGTCATGCCCGGTGCAATCCGGCGGGACTGCGGCAACAACAGTTAGCGGAGGGTATGGCCAAGAAGGACGGGGTCATTGAGATCGAAGGCGTTGTGACCGAGGCGCTGCCTAACGCGATGTTTCGCGTTGAGCTCACCAACAAGCACATCGTACTGGCACACATCTCTGGAAAGATGCGCCAGCACTACATCAGGATTCTCCCTGAGGACCGCGTAGTGGTGGAGCTGAGCCCGTACGACCTCACCCGTGGTCGTATCGTCTACCGCTACAAGTAAATTGCTGGGCGGCTTCAGTGCAAGCTGAGCGCCGCTCCAGTTGACCAACTGTTACACGCAAAGGAATGCCATGAAGGTCAAGCCGAGCGTCAAGCAGATCTGCGAAAAGTGCAAAGTGATCCGCCGTAATGGCCGGGTCATGGTGATCTGCGAGAACCCGCGCCACAAGCAGCGCCAGGGCTAATTTCCTTCCCTGAAGGAAATCCTGGGTTGCTAACCCACGCAAGTAAATAAAGGCAGCACAAGCTGATCTGGGACGTATGGAGCCCGGACAGCTAACCCCCGGTCGGAGGCTGGGGCCGCACGGAACGTGCGGGTGTACTGCCTACGACCTCCGGTTTATCAAGGAGTACTGCCACTATGGCTCGTCTCGCTGGCGTAGACATTCCCCGCGAAAAGCGGCTGGAAATTGCGCTTACTTACATCTACGGCGTGGGCAAGACCCGTGCACACGAAACCCTGGCCGCCACTGGCATCAGCGCTGACGTTCGCGTCAAGGACCTGACTGATGCCCAGCTGGTTGAGCTGCGTGACTACATCGAAGGCAACTACAAGGTTGAGGGTGACCTTCGCCGCGAAGTAGCAGCCGATATCCGCCGCAAGGTTGAAATCGGCAGCTACGAAGGTATCCGCCATCGCAAGGGCCTGCCAGTACGCGGACAGCGTACGAAGACGAACGCGCGTACCCGCAAGGGCCCGAAGCGCACCGTTGCAGGCAAGAAGAAGGCCCGTTAAATCCCTCGGGATTAACCGGCTCCCCAATAACTTTCTGTAGGAGAAATAATGCCCCCGAAGACTCGTGGCGCGGTTCGCAAGCCGCGTAAGAAGGACAAAAAGAATATCGCGCTGGGCCAGGCGCACATCAAGAGCACGTTCAACAACACCATCGTGTCCATCACGGACCCGAACGGCGCTGTTATCTCTTGGGCTTCCTCAGGTGAGGTCGGCTTCAAGGGCTCGCGTAAGTCCACCCCGTTCGCCGCCCAGATGGCTGCCGAAGCTGCGGCAAAGCGTGCCCAGGAGCACGGCATGCGCAAGGTTGACGTTTTCGTCAAGGGACCGGGCTCAGGACGCGAAACCGCGATCCGTTCGCTGCAGGCCGCCGGCCTCGAGGTTGGCTCCATTCAGGACGTCACCCCCGCTGCCCACAACGGCTGCCGTCCGCCGAAGCGCCGCCGCGTCTAAGGCTTACCCGCCGATGAGCTTGCCCGGACCGTTGATGGTCCGGGCAAGCCCAGCGCGTTAAGTCTTCAGACCGAATTTCCACCACCTGTGTTGCGTCATATAGCGGATGCTCGCCGAAAGGAAACCTAAGTGCTCATTGCACAGCGCCCCACCCTCTCCGAAGAGGTAGTCTCCGAAAACCGTTCGCGTTTCATCATTGAACCGCTGGAACCGGGCTTCGGCTACACCCTCGGAAACTCCCTCCGCCGTACCCTGCTCTCCTCCATCCCCGGTGCTGCTGTAACCAGCATCCGGATCGATGGCGTGCTGCACGAGTTCACCACGGTTCCGGGTGTCAAGGAAGATGTCACTGAGATCATCCTGAACATCAAGAGCCTGTCGGTCTCCTCCGAGCACGATGAGCCGGTTGTTGCTTACCTGCGCAAGCAGGGCCCCGGAGTCGTCACCGCCGCGGACATCGCTCCGCCGGCCGGCGTCGAATTCCACAACCCGGATCTGCACATCGCCACGCTGAACTCGAAGGGCAAGTTCGAACTCGAACTGACCATCGAGCGCGGCCGCGGCTACGTTTCGGCCGCTCAGAACAAGTCCGGCGACGCAGAGATCGGCCGTATCCCGGTCGACTCCATCTACTCGCCGGTGCTGAAGGTTACTTTCCGCGTGGAAGCAACCCGTGTTGAGCAGCGCACCGACTTCGACAAGCTGATTGTCGACGTCGAGACCAAGCAGGCCATCGCCCCGCGCGATGCTGTTGCTTCCGCAGGCACCACCCTGGTGGAGCTCTTCGGTCTGGCACGTGAGCTGAACACCGCAGCTGAAGGTATCGAGATCGGCCCGTCGCCCACCGACGCTGCCCTGGCAGCCGACATGGCACTGCCGATCGAGGATCTGGACCTCACCGTCCGTTCCTACAACTGCCTCAAGCGTGAGGGCATCCACACTGTGGGTGAACTCGTTGCCCGCTCCGAGGCTGACCTGATGGACATCCGCAACTTCGGTGCCAAGTCCATTGACGAGGTCAAGGCAAAGCTGGTTGAACTGGGCCTGTCCCTCAAGGACTCGCCTCCCGGTTTTGACCTCGCAGCACGCGCCGCAGCAATCGAAGAGGACGACGCCGCCTTCGGCGACGACGAACTCTAAACCAGACCTTGGCCGGCGGGCAGGGCACCATGGTGTGCAGGCCCCACGGCTTCCATTTGAGGAGAAACAATTATGCCTACCCCCACTAAGGGTCCGCGCCTCGGAGGCGGCCCGGCTCACGAGCGCCTCATGCTCGCGAACCTGGCAGCATCCCTGTTCGAGCACAAGCGGATCACCACCACGGTGACCAAGGCCAAGCGCCTGAAGCCGTACGCAGAGCGCCTGGTGACCTTCGCCAAGCGCGGCGACCTCGCTTCCCGCCGCCGCGTTCTCGGCCTGATCAGCAACAAGGGCATCGTCCACGAGCTGTTCACCGACATCGCGCAGGCTGTTGAGAACCGCGACGGCGGCTACACCCGCATCACCAAGATCGGCAACCGCAAGGGCGACAACGCTCCCATGGCTGTCATCGAGCTCGTCCTTGAGCCCGTTTCCGCGAAGCAGGCCGTTGTAGCCGAGGCTACTGCTGCCGCCAAGCGCGATGCAGACAAGGCTGCTCCGGCTGCCGAGGAAGCTCCCGAGGCTGTGGTCGTTGAGACCGAAGCTGCTGAGGCTCCCGCTGCCCAAGAAGAGGCTGCAACCGAAGAGGCTCCGGCCGCTGAGGAAGCTGAAGCTCCGGTTGCCGAAGAGAAGGACGCGAAGTAATTCGCTGATTTTCTTCGCATAGACTTGAGTCTATGAACCACCAAAAACCCGCGGCCCCCGTATTGGGGGGCGGCGGGTTTTTGCGTGTCCGGCTGGATTTGTCGTACGACGGCGGCCCCTTCAGCGGGTGGGCATTGCAGCCGGGCAGGCGGACCGTCCAGGGTGCCCTGGAGGAAGCCCTGCACATGCTGCTCCGCCGCCTGGTCCGCGTCACGGTCGCCGGCCGGACCGACGCCGGCGTGCACGCGCGCGGCCAGGTGGTGCACCTGGACCTGACGGAAGCCGAGTGGCACGGACTGCCGCGCGGGCACGAACTGGATCCCGCCGTCGCCATGCAGCGCCGCCTCCGCGGCGCACTCAGCCGGATTCTCGGGGACCTAACCGGCGCAGTCGAGGTGCACCGGATCTCGCTGGCGCCGGAAGGTTTCGATGCCCGGTTCTCGGCGCTCTGGCGGCGCTACAGCTACCGCATTGCGGACGGGCCCGCGCTCTGGGATCCGCTGGGCCGGCACTCCACCCTGTGGCACAAAAATCCGCTGGACGTTTCCCTGCTCAACGAGGGTGCCTCGAAGCTGCTGGGGCTGCAGAACTTCCTGTCCTTCTGCAAGCCGCGGGAAGGTGCCACCACCATCCGGGAGCTGCAGCGCTTCGAGTTCGCGCGCGCGGAAGACGGCGTCATAGTAGCCACCGTGCAGGCTGACGCTTTCTGCCACAACATGGTGCGCGCGCTCATCGGCTCTGCCTTGTACGTGGGGGAGGGCCTAGAGGAGCCGGGCTGGCTGTATGAGCGGCTGCTGGCCCAAAAACGCGACGCCAAGTCAGTGCTGGCGGCCCCGCACCCGCTGGTGCTCGAGGAAGTGGCGTACCCGTCCGACGACGAGCTGCTGGCCCGCGCGGAACTCACCCGGGCGCTGCGGGAGTACTAATCCCCACCCGCACCCTAACCTCGCAGGTCCACACCGGCTCCCTGCCCTCGCAGGCTCGGGCCGGGTCCCTCGCCGGAGCGGCTCCACGGCCAGGGAACCCTGCGGGCGTGGGCCCAGCCTAAAATGCCGGCGGCGGGCCCTGGGCCGGAAGGGTCAGGGTGAAAGTGCTGCCTTGCCCCTCCCCGCTGGCGCACGTGATCTGCCCGCCGTGGCGCTCAACGATCGTCTTGGTGATGGACAGGCCCAGGCCGGCGCCCGCGATGGACGCGTCCCTGACGGACTCGGTCCGGAAGAAGCGCTTGAAGACGCTGTCCCTGTCCTCACTGCTGATGCCCATCCCGGTGTCTCTGACGCTGAGCTGCACCCACTCATTGGTGCTGCGGGCACTGATGCTGACGTTGCCGCCGTCGGGCGAATATTTGATGGCGTTCGATACCAGGTTGTCCAGCGCCTGGCCGATCCGGAGCGGGTCCGCGTAGGCCCAGAGGGGCGAGGGAACGTCCGCTGAAAGGTGGATGTGCGCCAGCTCGGCCTGGGCCTGGGCGGAGCCTATGCTGGTTTCCACCAGGCTCGCCAGGTCCGTCCGCTTGGGGTGGACATTGAGCGCTGCCGATGCCGAAGCCGACAGGTCAGCTACCAGGGCCAGCAAGCGCTCGGCGTTCCGCTCGACCACCAGGAGACGCTGGGCTACCTGCGGCGGTAAGGCGGCAACGTCGTCGAGCACCAGGTCCACGTTGCCGATGATGGAGTTCAGCGGCGTCTTGAACTCGTGGGTCACGTTGGAAACCAGCTCCTGGTTGGCCGCCAGCGCCTCCACCCAGCCCGTAACGTCGCTGTAGACAACGACGGCGCCTGTCAGCTGGCCGTCCTCACTCACCAGTGGGCGGGCGGCTGTGGTGACCGCCCGCTGGTCGGCTCCCTCCCCGGCCCACACCAGATAGTCGGCGAAGGACTCGCCGGCGATGGCCCGGCTGATGGGACGCTTCTCCGGCGGCAGCAGGGTCCGCCTGTCCTGGCCGAAGATCAGCTGGTGGCCCTGCCCGGGAACCGCGTCGTCGGCGTGGGTGGCCTGGCGGAAGTTCCGCTGCCGGCTGTTGGACACGAGGAAGCGGCCGGATCGGTCGACGGCGGCAATCCCGACGTCGGTGGCGTCCAGAACCGTCTCCAGCAGCTTTTCCCGCTCCCTGCTCTCGCGCAGCAGCTCGCGGAGTTCCCTGTCCTTCTCCGCCAGCTCACGCTGCTGCAGCCGGACGTGCACACTCGCGAACCTGATGGCGAGGGACACCGCGAGCGTCATGAGGGGAAAGAGGAACGTAGTGGTGATGTCCGAGGCCGTCAGGTTAGGGAAGCGTCCGGCAAGCGTGGGAACCATGATCACCATGGGGCCGAAGAAACTCAGCACCAGGCTGCTTCGGGTGAGCATTCCGGAAGCGGAAAGCCAGATGACCGGGAATACGGCGAGGACGGCCAGGCCCGGGAGCAGGGGGGCTGCGCCGTTCCGGAGCAGCCCGATGGCGACGAAGTCCAGGATGGGAATCAGCAGGTAGGGGCGGTGTGCAAGCCGCTCCCACGGGACCAACAGGCAACCGAGGAAGAGTGCACCGGAAAGGATAATTCCAGCCAGATACAGGGGGCTGTGCAGCAGGGTGGGCCAGGCAAAGGGCGTGGCAACGGCGAGGGCAGCCACGATAAGGGTCAGGGGCAGCTGGCACAGTGCCACCTGCGAACGCGGCCCAAGCCGCTGAAAGATCCTCGCGGGGCCGCGGGGAAATAGGCGGTCAGCCATGAATCCTGCCCTGGCCATGACCGGCCATTTCCGGCGCAGGTTCGTCCGAATTCCTATAGGGCACCCTGCACACATCCTCTCCGGCCCGTAATCCACATGTTCTGTCATAATAATTGACTTTTCAAATGCAATGTTGAAACAGATGTCATCGGCCCTGCTTCCTTGTAGCGTATAAAGGGTTGGAGCGGGAATGGCATTGGCGCTGGGCCAATGGGGGGCATAACCGACTGGCGCAGGGATATCAATGGACGATCTTGGTGTGGCTGTAGTTATTGAAGACGACGCCGATGTGCGCAACCTCCTTGAAGGAGTGTTGAGCCAGGCGGGCTTTGAGGTGCATACAGCGGTTGACGGGCGTGCCGGCGTGGAAGTGGTCCGCAGCAAGCAGGCCAATGTGGTGACGCTGGACATCGGGCTGCCGGATATCGACGGCCTGGAGGTGCTGCGGCGGATCCGCAACTTCAGTAACGCCTATGTTGTGATGCTCACCGGCCGGACAGAGGAGCCGGACCTGCTGTCCGCCCTTAACGCCGGCGCTGACGACTACATTGCCAAGCCGTTCCGGCCACGGGAGCTGCGGGCCCGCGTGGCGGCGATGATGCGCAGGCCGCGGCATGAGATCACTGGACATCAGCCTGCGCCGGCAGGGTGGGGATCGGCGCCCGCAGCGGCAGCCCGTCCCGACGACTCCGCGGTCCTGCAGCACAACGGCCTGGAACTGAACCACCGCACCCGCACCGTGGAAATCAAAGGGGAACCGCTGGGCCTTACGCGCAGCGAGTTTGACCTGCTCCACGTGCTCCTGCGCGGCGGCGGGGCAGTCTGTACGCGGCAAGACCTGGTGCGGGCGGTTCGCGGCGACTTCTACGACGAGGACACGTACATCAGCGAGGCCGACGAACGGGCTGTTGAGGTCCACATCGGCAACCTGCGGCGCAAGCTGAAGGAGGACACCATCTCGCCCCGCTGGCTGCAGACCGTGCGCGGCGTGGGTTACCGGCTGGCGCCCAGCAGGCAGGACGCCGAGCAGGGCTGACCACAGACTGTCTGGTCGCAGGTACCGGGTCAGCCGTTCTTGAGGATGTACGTGGACTGGAGTTCGGACACCGTCTGGCCGCCGTCCTGGGCAACCCGCTCCATCAGGACCTGGCCCTGGCCAAATTCACCCTGCCGAATCAGCGTCTCCAGCAGCTCTGCCAGTTTCGCCAGCCGTACCCCGCCAACCATGGCTGAACTGATTTTCAGGCTGATAGCCGCATCCAGGGCGGACTCGACGTCCTGGCTGCCCACCGCGGCCGCTAGCCGGGCGCAGCGCTGGTCCCACATCGCCGCATAATCGCGGGCAAACCGCTGGGCGAGGCCGGAGCCCGCCAGCTCGTCTTCCAGCTCCTCGAGCACGGCGGCGTCAACGAGCGGCAAGAGTCCTGCCGCTTCCTGTGAAAGTGCCGAAATGGCAGGTGCTGTGATCCCGGGCCGCGGTGGGTCCGCAGCTGCGCTCCTGTCGCTGGTGCCGGGATCTGGACTTTGCATTCTTCAAGGCTACTTCCTGGAATTCGATGATTGGCCTATTTCGGGTGATCCTGTGTAAACCTTGAGCGATCCTCCGCATTCTCTGTTCTATTGCCCGCTGAAGGTCACCACGGTGTTAATGACCGCCGGTCCCAGAATTGCGATGAACAGGACCGGAAAAATGAAGAACAACAGTGGGAACAGGATCATTACCGGAAGTTTCATGGCCTTTTCTTCAGCGCGCTGGCGGCGCTTCACTCGCATCACTTTCGCCTGGACCCTGAGCACGCGGCTGATCGCGATGCCGTACGTGTCCGCCTGGACTACGGCCTGAACAAAGCTGCGCAGCTCCGGAATATTGGTCCTCTCGGCCAGGGCGAGGTAGGACTCCCGGCGGCTGCGGCCCACCTGCATGTCCTGCAGGGTCCGCACCAGTTCCTCCGCCAGAGGCCCCTTTCCGTTGTCCCCGGCACGCGCCATCGCACCCTCAAAACCCAGGCCAGCCTCGACGGAGATCAGCATCTGGTCCAAGGTGTTGGCTAGTTCCAGCTGGATGACCTTCTGGCGCTCCAGCCCTTTGCTGTAGAGGAGGAGGTCCGGGATGAAGTAGCCCAGGAACAGCAGGAACAGCCCTGCCAGTTTCATCAGGGGAGTGCTGCCCACCGAACTTAGGTAGACGCCAGCGATAACGCCGGCCAGACCAATGGCGAGCTTCGAGCCCAACACCTTGCCCAGTGGCATGGATGTGGGCCTGCCCGCGAGGCCAAGCAGCCGGTCCAGGAACGCGACATAGGCCGGCGGGGTCAGCCGGCGGCCGGTGCCTTCGAGCAAGCCAGATTTGGCGGCGGGCGCGGCAGTGATCTGCGCGGCGCCGCGGGACAGGAGGTCGTTGACCGCCACTCGGCCTTGCTTGTCCACTGTGAGGACGGACCAGGCAAGACCGGCAACAGGGACGCAGACCAGCAGGACGGCGAGGAGGACTATCAGGTTCATGGCGTCCTCAGAACTTCAGGTCGATGATCTTGCGCATCCAGAGGGCGCCGATGGCCATGAGGACGAACGATGCACCGATCATTACCCAGCCCAGGGGGTGGGTGAACATCGAGTTCATGTAGTTCGGGCTCACGGATAGGAGCATGGCCACGATGCCGAACGGCATGGCGATGAGGATGTAGGCAGAGAACTTGCCCTCGGCCGCCAGCGCCTTGATATGTCCCTTGATCTCAGCACGCTCGCGGATGGTTTCGTTCACCTGGTCCAGAACGTCCGCCAGGTTGCCGCCCACTTCGCGGTTGATCTGGATGGCCTGGGAAATCCAGATAAAGTCCTCGTTCTTCATCCGCTCAGCGGTGTCGTTCAGGGCGGCCAGCAGGTCGCGGCCCAGACTGGTCTCAGTGATGACCCGCCGCATCTCCTCCGACGTCGGCTTTTGGGACTCGGCGGCGGCTGCATCGATGGCGCGGAGGATGCTGTGGCCGGCGCGAAGGCCGCCGGAGAGGAGCTGGAGGGTATCGCCGAGTTGGCCGTCGAAGGTAGCGCGGCGTTTTCCCGCCAGGAATCCCAGGACGAGCTTTCCCACGAAGGGTGCGAGCAGGGCCAGCAGGATTCCTACCAGTGGTCCTACAGTGACAACACCCACCAGCATGCCAATGCATGCCCCGATACCCACCAGCAGGAAGAATTCTGCCTGGCTCAGGCGCAGCCCTGCGTTTTCGAGTTCCGCCCGGGAGAAGAGGTTGATGTTCCGCCCGTGCAGGAGCCGTTCGAAGGACCGGACGCCGGAAAGCGCCAGGCGGGAGATCGACGACGGCGGCTCGGGTTCAAAGGGACGGCGGCGATCCAGCGGCACTTCCGGCGCGCCCGGCAAGATCACAGCGACGCCCAGCAGGCAGACGGAGGCGAGCAGGATAGCTGCTCCAATTGCAATGATCATGGGTCACTACCTTCCCGGAGGGGTCGAGCCGGCCGGAGGCTGCGGCCCGGCGAAGACGCTGGGGGAGACGTGGATGCCCAGGTCCTCGAACCGGTCGATGAACCGGGGCCGGATTCCGGTGGCTACGGGTTTGCCCAGGAAGCGCCCTTGGGCGTCCACGCCGGCGGAGTAGTCGAAGACGAACGCGTCCTGGAGGGTCACGATGTCCCCTTCCATGCCTTGGACTTCGGTGACATGCGTGATGCGGCGGGAACCGTCGCGGAGCCTGGAGATCTGGACGATGAGGTTGACGGCGGAGGCGATCTGCTCGCGGATGGCCCGCAGCGGCAGGTCCATGCCGGCCATCAGGACCAGCGTTTCGAGTCGGGCCACGGCGTCGCGGGGCGAGTTGGAGTGCACCGTTGACAGGGAGCCGTCGTGGCCGGTGTTCATGGCCTGGAGCATGTCCAGCGATTCCCCGCCACGGACCTCACCCACCACGATCCGGTCCGGGCGCATACGCAGTGAGTTCCGGAGCAGCTCGCGGATGGTCACTGCGCCCTTGCCTTCAGTGTTCGGCGGCCTGCTTTCGAGGCGGACCACGTGCTGCTGCTGGATCTGGAGTTCCACGGCGTCCTCGATGGTGACGATCCGTTCGTCGGCCGGGAGGAAGGACGACAGCACGTTCAGCAGCGTGGTCTTGCCGGTGCCCGTGCCGCCGGAGACTATGATGTTGAGCTTGGCCTTGACGCAGGCGTTGAGCAGCTCGGCCATCTCGGGCGTCAGCGTTCCGAAATCAATCAGGTTGCGGACCGTCAGGGGGACCTTGCTGAACTTTCGGATAGTCAGAGAGGAGCCGCCGACGGCCAGTGGCGGGATCACCGCGTTGACACGGGAGCCGTCCTCGAGGCGGGCGTCCACCAAAGGGGAGGACTCATCAATGCGGCGGCCCACCTTCGAGACGATGCGTTCGATGACCTTGCGCAGATGCTCTTCCGAGCTGAACCGGGACTCGGTCAGAGTCAGCTTGCCTTTGCGCTCCACATAGATCTGGTCCATCCGGTTGACCATGATTTCCGTGACGGCGGGATCGTCCAGCAGGCGCTGGAGGGGGCCGTAGCCCAGTACGTCATCCGCGACGTCGCGGACCAGGCGGGTGCGTTCCTCTGGGGTGAGGGGTACCTGTTCGGCGTCGATGATCCGGGTCAGTTCCTCCTTGGCGGTGGCCCGGAGCTCCTTCTCGGTGACGGCCGCGTCATTAAAGCGCGTCCCCATCTTCTCGAAAAGGGCGCTGGCCGCCCGGAGCTTCATGGCTGCGAAGACATCCACACTGGGTGCCTTGGGCACAGCGGGCCTCCCGGCGTCGTACGTGGGCGTTAGGGGAGTCTGCTGGGCAGGAAGGTGCCGCGCCTCGCCGTCTGGAGTGGGGGGCACGACGGCGGGGCGCGGCGGTTCGAGCACGGCAACGTTGCTGCCGGGCGGCTGGTTGCGGTCCTGGACAGCGCTGATCCGTTCGGAGAGCTTCATTAGATGACCACCCTTCGGTGAAGTTTGCGCTGGGCCTGGGCACGCCACGCCGGGTTGAACCTTTCCACCAGTTGGCGGAGGCTTTTGACGGCGGGGTCCTTCTTGGATTCCTGGAGGACGGGGATACCGCGGTTGGTGGAGAGTGCCACGGCGCGGGACCGGGGGACGCTGACGTCCACCGGCGCGCCGATGGTGGATTCGACATCGCGGACGTTGAGTCCGGCTTTGGCGTCGGCCATGTTCAGGACAACGTGCCGCGATTCGGGCATGATGTCGAGCTGGCGGAGCACCTCGAGGCCGGAGCGGAGGCCGCGCAGGCTGGGGATATCCATGGCGCTGACCCACACCACGTCGGTGCACTGCTCCATGGCGGCGAGGCCGATTTCGGGCATGCCGGGGGCGGTGTCCAGGACCACGTACTGGAATTCCTGGGAAAGTTGCTCAACCAGGCGGCTGATCTGTTCCGGAGTGATGTGGTCTGCGTCCACCGGGTTGGGCGGCGCGCAGAGGGCGTAGATGCCGGCTGGGTGCACGGTGAGGAACGCCTTCAGGACCAGGGAGTCCTGGCTGGCGGCGGGCGTGACGGCGTCGGTGACTGTGTGCTCCGGGTTGAGGTACAGGCCGGAGGCGACGTCGCCGAACTGCAGGTCAAGGTCGACGATCACCACGCTCATGGGCGCGATCTGGCCCAGTCCGATGGCGATGTTCGTGGCGAGGGTGGTTTTGCCGACGCCGCCCTTGGGCGAGAAGACGCCGATCACCAAGCCCTTGCCGCCGTTTTCGGAGTGTGTTTCCGGGCCGCGGTGCCGGGTGGCGAAGGACTGGCAGGCCCGCTCCAGCAGTACGCGGATTTCCGCTGCGTCCGCCTTCGGGCTGAGGATGTCCCGGATACCCGCCCGCATGAAGTGCAGGAGGAGGGCCGGATCCACGTCGCTGACGAGCACCAGGCTGAGCCCGGGGAGCTGGACGTCGAAGACCTTGGCGAACCTCAGCGCCTCTTCGTGGGGGACATCCGGTCCGATAATGAGGACTTCCGGCTGTTCCTGGTTGAGGAGCGCGAACAGTTCCTGCGGGCCGGCCGGGAGGATGTCCGAGCCGATGGTCTGGACGGATCCGCGAAGGCCGTTAGCGACGGCGGCGCGCAGCTTCTGGTCGAAGTCACCGTTGGGGGAGAGCAGGACGAAGCGGCTCACTTGTACACCACTTCCTTGCGTTCGACCTTCGCGCCGTTGTCCTGGGCGTTGAGGGGTTCCTTGGTGAGCCAGAGGCTGCCGTTGATTGAGGTGAAGATGATCTTGCCGGCGTCCACGTCGTTTACTGCGACGGTCAGCATGAGTGAACCCTCGGGGAGCGTGGTGTCCGCGGCGTTGGCTTCGCCTTCCGCGGGCTTCTCCGCGCTCGCGGGCTGGGGTGCCCTCTGGACGGCGGTGACCAGGACCTTGCGGAGGGTGAGTTGGGTGGTGGCGTCACTGGCCGCGGCCTTGTAGGCGCCGTTCTCGAAGTTGAGCGAAATGCCAACGTGGTCGCCCACGTTGATGCGGCCACCCGCCACGCGTTGTGGCTCCAGCTGGAAGGAAACTTCCTGAAGGCCTGCTGGTACCTCGACAGCGCCCTGGGCTTTGACGTCTGCCGGGGCGACAAGACGTTCGGCCAGGAGCTGTTCGCCGGGCACCAGGTCAACGGCGCTGACGGTTCCGGTTTTCCTGTCCAGGGTGCTGAGGGCGGTGTCTGATTTCCCGGCTGCCGGGATCTTCTCGACAACCAGTGAGGCCGCCATGTCGTTGACCGGTGTGCCGGCCGGGATGGCGGTCTTCACCACCAGGACCTCAACTGGTTCCGTTGTTGCCAGTGCCCGCTGGTCTGCGCCTTGGGCGTAGAAGACGATGAGGAGGGCTCCCACAATCGCCAAGGCGACCGCAGCCGTTCCGGCGAGCAGGCGAGACTTCACTTTGAACTCCTGAATGAGGGCTAAGTACGAGGTACTGGTTTTTAGAGGACCGGGCGGGCGATCGTGGCACCGTAAGCGTCCACCGGGCCAAGCGTGTAGCCGTCGGCGAGGGAAACATACTTGATGAAGCTGCCGATGATGCCGCGGCATTCACCCGTGCATTCCGTCGCTGTGGTGACGCCCGTCGTCGTAGACTTTTCGGCTTGATACTCATACGGTAAGCCTGTGCTGCCGCTGAATTTCCAGCCAGTGACTTCGAAAGCCGCGAAGGAGACCAGGCCGTACATGGCGCCCGAACCCGTTCCGGTGACCTTGTTGAAGACTGGCAGGAGGACAATGATTTTTCGTCCCGCAGTCATTTCGCTGGCCCAGCGGTTTAGCTCGGTTGAGCAGTTGCCCGGGGCGTTGTTGCCGGGGTCGCTGCCCCCTTCGCTCACCGCCAGGTCGATGGTCCCTCCGCACGCGCCGGGGTCCTGGACAAGCCAGCCATAACCACCCTCGACCGCTGCCCCGGACGGGCCGTAGTTGCAGTCGGTGTTGGCATTTTTGCCATGTTCCTGGAGGAGTTGGAGCGAGCCGCCGATGTTGTCCTTGACTTGACAGGCGGAGAATGCGAGTGGAAATGCGGTACGGCCGGCCTTAGGGCTTCCCCAGATGGCAGATGAGCGCGCGCCCACTTCTTTGGTTGGTATACCCAGGACGTCAGCGAAGAAAAGGGAGACTGAGTTCTCGACGCCTCCGGTCTCCTTGGCTGAGGTAGTGACGCTGACCTTCCGGGCGGTTTTGTCCAGCTCGGTGTTATACACCTTGCTCATGCCGTCCAGGGCGTTTTGATTGGCGAGGTTGGCGGCGAGTGCGGACGTCGTCGAGCATTCTGCGTCTGCGGCGTCCCGCGCGCACTTCTGCGCGATCGCGATAGCAGAGGCATCCGCGCCGTTTTGCAGCTGAGCGCGTTCCGAGTAGATCACCCCAACGTCTACGGCGATCGCGACGAAGCCAAGGAGGGTGACCAAAAGGATGGCGACGATGACTGAGATGGCACCATCTTCATTCGTTGCCGAGTCCGTGGTCAGCCGCCGCACAGCATGACCCCCTTGCCTGTCATGGGGAAGGGGCCAGCGATGCCAGTCATGGTGGGCAGGTTGTATTTGATGGTGAGGGTGACCTGGGTCCCCGTGCTGCACACGTTCGTGCTCAAGGTGATGTCGGAGTCTGAAATCGTTGTGCTGACTGATGCCGCAGCGTTCTTGGCTGCTGTCCTTGCAGCGATCGGGTCGTTGGCTATCACCATGACCCGAACTCCTTCTCGGCCCGCATTCGTGAGAGTGATTTGGGAGTTGTAGGCACGGCCAAATTCCATCGTTCCGAGGACCAGCAAGAGGAGCACAGGAAGCAGAATCGCGAACTCAACGGCTGCTGCCCCGCGCTCTGATGATTCCCTCATCCTCCGCTTCTCCTTCATGTCCTGCAGTGAGTTGCCCCGATTCGAAGGCCTGAAACTAAGCTGTGCGGTGCAGCTTTGAAACTGCACCGCACTTTATAGGTACTTACACCGCGAGGCGTTCCGCTCCAGCAGAGACGGTGGTTAGAGTGCAGTGTTGACGGAGGCGACAAAGCCATTGAGCTTACCGCCCAAAGTAGTGACTGCGACGATGATGACGACTGCGATAAGGCCAACCATGATCCCGTATTCAACAGCTGTGGCGCCCTTTTCGGCGGCGAGGCGGTTCTTAAGCGTGAAGCCGAGCGTCTGAAGGGTTGCGATGAGAGAAAGCATTTTGTACTCCTGAGCGAGTTGGATGGCTGGCCCTGCACCAGCGCTAATACGAAGTTAGCAACGACTTTGGCCGTTCGAGCCGATCTTGGAGAACCCTGCGTGAAGGCTTCCCGGAGTGTACTTTTCCCGCGCTTTTGCTTGGTTTTCCCTGCGTTAACACTGGGATTCGGGTATGCGCAGGCACACGAACGGACCCCCTCGGTTCTGGGTGCCGAGGGGGTCCGGGTCTTTGGGGGCACAGTGGCGCCGATGGGTGTTTAGGTAAAGGCCTCAACGATCTTGATGGCTGCCGGCCCGAGGAGAACGATGAACAGCACCGGGAAGATGCACAGCAGGAGCGGGAAGAGTACCTTCACGGGCAACTTCATCGCTTTTTCCTCGGCCCGTTGACGCCGCTTCACCCGGGCCTGTTTGGCTTGGGTCCGAAGAACTTTGGCAATGCCAATGCCGTACTTGTCTGCCTGAACCACTGCCCGGACGAAGCTTCGCAGGTCTTGAACAGACGAACGGTCAGCCAACGCCTGATAGGCCTCTTGTCGGGGGCGCCCTACTTGAATGTCCTGCAGAGTACGCATGAGTTCCTGTGCCAGGGCGCCGCCGCCGTAACCTCCGGCTCTGGCCATCGCAGCTTCAAACCCTAGCCCGGCCTCCACGGAGATGAGCAACTGGTCGAGGGTGTTCGGCAATTCAAGCTCAATTTCCTGCTGGCGTTTGATGCCCTTGTTGTAAATCAACAGGTCGGGGAGGAAGTAGAGGAGAACGGTCAAGAAGAGTCCCAGCGCGATCACTTGTGCTGACGGGGAATTTGCATACATCATCAGTCCCAGAACTGCGCCTGTCAGTGCGAGCAATGGTTTTGCGATGATCAGCCTGTCCAAGGGCAGTGATGCCGGTCGACCTGCGAGTGACAGCCAGCGGTCCAACTTTGCTTCATAACCAGTCGGAGTGAGGCGCCTCGACAGGTCCAGTAGCGCAGGCGGCCGTTGGATCGATAAGCCTCCCTCCTGTGTGAAGCCCTGGGTCAGGTTTGTTTGAACGGCAATTGCCGCTTTGCGGTCCGTCGTGGCCAGGGCCCAGACAAGGTAGGCGAGCGGGAAAACGATTAGTGTAATGAAAAGCCACGCTATAGGTGTCACGGGGTCCCCCTAGAACTTGATCTTCACGACGCGGCTCATCCAAAAGCCGCCTACGGTGAACATGGCCACAGCAGCGACGAGCATCAGCAAGCCGAGCGGTTTCTCCACGAACACATTGAGGTACCCGGGATTGATGAAGGCGAGGATGAAGGCGACGCCTACCGGCATGGCCATCAAGACGTAGGCCGACATCTTTCCTTCCGCGCTGAGGGATCTGATCTGACCCTTGATTTCGCTTCGCTCGCGTATGGTTCCTGCGACCTGCTCAAGTACTTCTGCTAGATCGCCGCCGACTTCGCGATTAATCTGGATTGCCTGGGAGATCCAGCGGAAATCCTCGCTGTCCATGCGTTCGGCGACGTCGTCAAAGGCCACCCGTGCGTCCTTGCCGATCCGAGTTTCGTTTACGATGCGCAGGAGCTCTTCAGAGGTGGGGGCATCTGCCTCCTGTGCGGCAGCTTCAACCGAGCGGAGAACACTATGCCCTACTCTCAGCCCGCCAATAAGCATCTGTATGGTGTCGGTCAGCTGTTCCTCAAACTTGGCACGGCGCTTGTCCCTGAGAATGATGAGGACGACCTTGGCAAGAAAAGGTGTTGCTGCCCCTACCAAAAGGCCTAGGAGCGGATGGGTGAGCAGGGCAGCAAAAGCTGCGACCAGGACGGAAGCTATAGCCACGCCAACAGTGAAATCCGCGGGCGCCAATTTCAGTCCGGCGTTGTAAAGCACTTCCCGGTTATAGGGGCCGCCGGACTCACCGATAACATTCTCGACCGCGTTGACGGCCGTCTGGGAGACCTTAGCGACGGCAGATTTGTCTTGCCGGAGGCCAAGCCGTCTCCGTTCCAAGGGAATGGAACCGAACCGCGGCTTGAAGACAACGAAAACCACCAAAACTATGGCGGACAGGCAGAGCGCCACCGCAAGCACGAACACCGTGGGGGAGTCCATGGCTACCGCCGTCCTGCAGGGACCACTCCGGCCCCGAAGACCGCGGGTGATACGGAAATGCCAAGTTCGGCGAACCGATCCAGAAAGCGGGGACGAATGCCGGTGGCTTCTGGCTTACCGAGGAAACGCCCTTGGGCATCCATGCCTGCTGCGTAATTGAAGAGGAAAGCATCCTGCAGGGTAACGATGTCGCCTTCCATGCCTTGGACTTCCGTCACATGGGTAACGCGCCGGCTTCCGTCGCGGAGGCGAGTCACCTGGATGATGAGGTCCACGGCCGATGAAACTTGTTCCCTAATCGCTCGGAGGGGAAGATCCATGCCGGCCATGAGCACCAGGGTTTCCAGGCGCGCCACTGCGTCTCTCGGTGAATTTGCATGCACAGTGGACAAGGAACCGTCATGTCCGGTATTCATTGCCTGCAGCATGTCAAGGGACTCGCCGCTTCGAACTTCCCCCACAATGATCCGGTCGGGCCTCATTCGGAGGGAGTTGCGGACAAGCTCCCGGATAGACACTGCACCCTTGCCTTCGATGTTCGGCGGCCGGCTTTCCAGGCGGACAACATGCTCTTGTTGAAGCTGCAGTTCGACAGCATCCTCAATGGTGACGATGCGGTCCTCGGGCGGAATGAACGAGGACAGGACATTGAGCAGCGTTGTCTTGCCGGTACCCGTGCCGCCCGAAACAATGATGTTCAAGCGGGCGCGAACGCAAGCGCTAAGCAACTCAGCCATCTCGGGAGTCAGTGAACCCCAATCAATCAGGTTTTGCACAGTCAGGGGCACATGACTAAATTTTCGAATGGTCAGCGATGGCCCGTTTACTGCGAGTGGCGGAATGATGGCATTGACCCTGGAACCATCCTCCAGGCGTGCATCCACCAGCGGCGAGGACTCGTCGATCCGGCGGCCCACCTTGGATACGATACGTTCGATGACTGTCCGTAGGTGGTCGTCGGAGCTGAATCGCGTCCCTGTCAACGTCAAGCGTCCGTTACGTTCGATGTATATCTGATCGAAGCGGTTGACCATGATTTCCGTGACTGATGGGTCCTCCAACAACCGCTGCAGGGGGCCATACCCCATCACCTCATCAGCGATTTCACGAATCAGCCTGCGCCGTTCTTCAGGAGACAGGGGAACCTGTTCCTGGTCAATGACTGTAGACAATTCCTCGACAGCAGAGGCGCGAAGAGCCTCTTCCGAAGAAGTAGTATCGCCGAACCGGGTGCCCATCCGTTCGAAGAGCGCTTGGGCGGCCCTTTGTTTCAGGTTTGCCAAAGCATCCACAGCTGGGGCCGTCCCGGCGGGCGCCGTCGCACCCGACTTCGACAAGAGCGATGGGGGCGACGTCGGTACCGGGACTTGCAAGTCAGGCGCAGGGGCCGGATTGGGGATATTTTGACCTGGTAGTCCGGCCGAAGTGCCGTTGGTCCTGGAAAGCCGGTCTGAGAGTTTCATGAGACAACCACCCGTCGGTGAAGCTTGGTCTGTGTGGACGCTTGCCATTGGGGATCAAAGCGGTCCACGAGCTTCTTCAGCCCTTTGGATGCAGAATCCCTGACGTTGCTTTGGAGGATGGGTACCCCCCGGTTAGTGGAGAAGGGAAGCGTCCTGGACCGTGGAACGACTGTATCCACGGGGACTCCGATTGTTGCTTCAACGTCCTGAACTGAAATTCCGCTCTTGCGATCGGCGAAATTCAAGACAGTATGCCGGCCCTGGGGAAGCAATTGGAGCTCCCGGAGCACTGCGAAGCACTTGTGCAGTCCACGAATACTGGGGACGTCCATGCCACAAACCCAGACGCCGTCCGTTGCCTGTTCCAGAGTCGCGAGAACATGTTCGCCCAGCCCCGGTGCTGTGTCGACGACTACATACTTGAACTCGCTCGCCAGCTGGTTGATGAGCCTGCTGACGTGTTCCCCAGTTATGGAATCAGATTCGGCTGGCGTCTTTGGCCCGCAAAGTGCATAAATGCCTGCGGGATGAACTGTGAGAAAGGCCTTCAGCACCATCGAGTCTTGGGAAGCTGCCCCGTGAACTGCCTCCGTTATCGAGTGCTCCGGCTCAAGCAGGAGCCCGGAGGCAACGTCTCCGAACTGCAGGTCAAGGTCCACTAACACGACGCTCATAGGCGCAACCTTCCCAAGACCGATTGCCAGGTTTGTCGCAACAGTGGTCTTGCCAACACCTCCTTTGGGTGACATGACGGCAATAACCCTTCCCCGATCCTGATGTCCCTCAGCCGCCGGAGCCATCCCCCGGCGGCGACTTGCAGAAGCTAAGCACGCCCGTTCCAGCAGCACTCGCAGCTCGCTTGAGCCAATTTCTGCTGTCACGACGTCCCGAATTCCGGCATGCATCGCACGTAACACCAATTCTGGATTGGGCTCCGAAATCAAGAGGAGGCTGATCTCGGGGTATTGCAGGTCGAAGACTGTAGCCAGCTTGAGAGCATCGTCAGGTGCGACTCCTGGACCAAGAATCAGAACTTCCGGCGGCGCACCGTTGAGCTGTCTGAAAACGTCGTCAGGTCCGCCCGCCAGCACTTCTGGCGACAACGTCTGCAGTTCCCCGTGGAGCGCCCCTGTGATGGCCTGGCGAATCCGCCCTTCGAAATCCCGGACAGCGGTTATGGCCACGAAACGGCTCATCAGTACAGCCCTCCATAGGTAGTTACCGGAGGCGTGGTCTTCACTGTGGAATCCGTCTGCTTGGCCAGCCATAGCTTTCCGAACTCTGCGGTGTAGACGAGTTTCGACGCATCGGCGTCGCTTCTCGCGAAGGTGATGAAAGCGGAGCCGTTAGGCATTTCAACTGCCGGCTCGGATGGACTCGAGCTTGCATTGTTCTTCGAATCGGATGGTGCTTTCTGCACTGCGGTGATGAGAACGTCGTGGAAAAGCAACCCTGTTTGCCCGTCCTCTTTCTCAAACGAAGAGTAAACCGTCACTGTGTCTCCTGCTTCAAGCCGGCCACCCAGGATGCGCTCGGGTGACAGCAGGAGCGTGACTTCCTCAAGGCCGTCCGGGACTGGAACGGTGCCAGGGGCAAGATCGCGGGGATCTACCAGGCGGGCCGCGAGCAGCTGCTCACCCGGTTCGAGGCCGACAGCGGTGACTTTGCCCTCCTGCTGGTCCAGGTTGGTGAGTGCACCCTCGGGAACTGCGGACTTGGGTATGGACTCGATGCGGATCTTGCTGGCCAGGTCAGACGACTTTGTTCCGGCGGGGACCTGTTCAGTGACTACGAGGACGTTCACGGGCTCAAGCCCTGCTTGGGCGCGAGCTGATGCGCCCTGTACGTAAACAAAGAGGAGAACGGCTCCAACTACTGCCAGCAGTAATGCAGCTAAGCCTCCCAGTAGGCGTGATTTCACTTCAATTGCTCCTTCATAGACATGACAAGCGGGACGTAGTCCTGCTTCGTTACTTCGTTAGGAACACCTCGATTGCCCCAAAGTTGGAGCCACCTCCGGTGGAAGTCCCGCCCTCGCCGAGAGAAACAAAGCGGGAAAAGTAGCCTTGGAGTCCCCTGCAATTTCCGCTGCAGTCCGGCGCGAGGTCGTCATCGACTTCGAGTGAGCCACCGAACCTGTACCCCGTAACTTGAAAGGCAGCGAAACCCACCAACGTGTACTGGGTATTTGAACCGCCATCCGTTGCCGAGTCGAAGAGCGGGACCAGGGCTGGTTGCTCCATGATGGTGGCCAGGATGGCATCGCATTCAGCGGCGGTGGGGAAGTGATTTCCAGGTTGGCCAACGACTGTAGAGTCAATATCGATTTCTGCTTCACAACCATCGGTTGTTTCCAACCATCCGAAGCCGCCTGGCTGGTAGCCATTCTGCGCGGAGCAGCCAGGATAATCGGGGGCGTTCTCGTCGTATCGCAGGAGGATGTGGGTAGACATGGGATCTCCCGTGAAATTACCCGTAGCGTCGAGATCTGCAAGTTGGGTCGTTGTGAGGTACTTCCGGAACACACATTCGCTTACCGTCCACGGCAAGGTAGATCCGGAGTTTGGGGGTCCCCATGAGGCCTCCGCAGCAGCTGTGATGCCAGTGGTTTCGATGCCGAGGGCCCTGGCAAAGAAGAGCGAAAATCGGTCGTTGCCGGAACCTGCTTCACGGGCGTTGGTCTCCACGCGGACCGTATTGGCGTTGGGCTGCGTAACGGAGAACACTCCGGTAGAGCTATCGTTGGCATTGGCGTCGGCCAAGCGGTTACGCGTGGCGGTCATCGCCGTGGTGCAGTTCAACCCTTTTGCACAATCGCCAGCAATGGCCAGGGCCGTCGCATCGGCCCCGTTTTGGATCTGAGCTTTCTCCGAATACATCGCTCCGACGTCCACTGCTATGGCTGCGCATCCAAGTACCGCAACCATGAGTACGGCCACGATGATGGCTGCTGCACCTTTTTCTGAGTGCGGCCTTTTGGTTGACGTTCTTGAGTTGAAACGAGCAAGTTTTCCTAACCGCCGCATCTCATAACCCCCACTCCTGTCATAGACAACGGAAAGATGCCGGCTGCGCCGAAGAAGCCAGCATTCAGAAAGCCCGTTAACGAGGGCAACGCCACCCTGGTCTGGACCCGAACATTGGAAGTTGACGTGCAACTGCTTGCGTTGTCGGTGACGGTGACGCTCAGTCCCGAGAGTGATGGCGCTGCTGCGAGGGTGGCTGCCTGGACGTCGAAACCAGGCTCGCCGTGGTGTATGGCAGCGTACCTGGCCCCTTCCCGCGCGGCTTGAGTGAGGGACACCTGGACATTGAGAGCCCTGCCGAACTCTATGATTCCCAGGAGGATCAGCAGCAGCAGCGGGAGGACTATGGCCATCTCGACCGCTACGGCGCCTCTTTCCTTCCGTTTTTTCTTCATGGCCTCTCCCAGAGTGTCCCATCGAAATTTAGTAAGTTTGTTAGCTGTGGCAGCGGCCGCATGAACCACTGCCACAGCTGTAGCAGCCCTAGAGAGAGGCTGAAACTGAAGTGAAAAGGCCCGCGATCTGGGGACCCAGGATGATGACAGCCGCCATAACCAAGACCGCAATAAAGGCGACCATGATGCCGTACTCGACCATGGTCGCGCCCCTCTCATTCGAGGTGACGCGTGCCCGGACGGTGTGGAAAACGGATGTGAGCGTAGCAATTAGAGCGTTCATTTTCGTTCCTTTCGAAAAGCAGAGTCTGGTGCCCTGGAGGAGGGAGTAGGAGGGCGATCAAGTGAGGCTGGTGCTCCCCCTCCTACCCCGGTTAGGAACCTAGAGCGAAGCTGACACCCGGGTGAAGAGGCCGGCAATCTGCGGGCCGAGGATGATGACGGCTGCCATCACGAGTACGGCGATGAACGCGACCATGATGCCGTATTCCACCATCGTGGCGCCCTTCTCTTCGCGGGTGAAGCGATCCTTGACGCCGGCGATGAAAGCAGTCATTGAGACCATGAGAGAAGTCATTGTAATTTCCTTTAATTCGGTGAAATGGATTATTTGATTTCAACGAATTTCCAGCTGCCCCCATAAATCCTTAGCGGCTGGACTTCGCTAAGAAGAGATTGTCATTCGCCCTCAAACGCAACAATGCGTAGTGGTACTCGACTTTTTCGCGGGCGCCAAAAGTACGTACTTGAAAGGTTGGGGAAGTACTCAGAAAGATGGGTGCGTACACCGCCCCACTACTTGGGCGGAGTGCGCAGCCGATCAGGGGCAGGGCTCAAAAGGCCGCAAGAAGACGCTAGAGGAGGAAGAGGGTGGCTGCCGCGGTAGCGCCCAGCATCGAGGGGCCGTGGGCCACCTCCGTCGCTTTATTCCGGCTCTTTCGGCCGAGAATAACGACTGTGGTTAGGCCGTTCAGGACGAACCCGAGGAGTCCCCCGAAGAGCAGTTGGCTCCAACCTAGGTACCCCAGATAAAGGCCGATAGGCGCAGCAAGCTTCACGTCACCCATTCCGAGGCCCCCTGGGGAAATTAGTCCCAAAATAAGGTACGCAAGAAACAAAATCACGGCTCCGAGCACTGCGCGCAGCAGGTTATCCGCCTGCTTATCAAATAGGCCGGGCATCAGAAATAGAACAAGGCCCCCTACGAGGAGGGCTAATACAAGGGGATTGGGCAGCAAATGCAGTGCGATGTCAATCCTGGCCAGTTGTATGCCTAGCACGCCCAGGAATATAAAAGCTGGCAAAGCAAAGCTCGTTCCCAATCGCAGGCCAAAGGCCGCGCAGACAAGGGCGGTAAGTGCCGCCGTCGTGATTCTGATGGGGAGGGCCGGCAGGGCACCCAGTCTGGGAACGCACTTGACGATAAGGACATCGGTGATGGGGCAGAGGATTAATCCCGCGAAGCCGGCGCCAAGGACCAAGAGCCATGCTGTCGAATCGTCACTTCCCATTCCAAGCACCGGGACCCCTGCCTCCATCAGGCCGGCAAGCGCTGAGTCGCCTCCGGCTACCCCATTTTGACCCTGAACACCTTAACGCGCTAATCTTGGTAGTCGTTGTGCGTGTCCTATTCCGATGGTGCGTGCCCGCTTGAGAATCCGGTTGCAGGATGACTACTCAACGTGCACATTCGGAACCTCAGGATGACTGGTTACATGGAGCCCTCACCTCTGTTCCGGTAGCGCGCAGACAGTAGGTGCACGAGCTAGTGACACCTAAACAAGAACGCCAGAACAAGAACGAGGCAAACACCGTGCGTACGTACACCCCGAAGCCCGGCGATATCAACCGCCAGTGGCACGTCATTGACGCCACAGACGTTGTCCTTGGTCGTCTTGCAAGCCAGACCGCAATCCTGCTGCGCGGCAAGCACAAGGCCACCTATGCATCCCACATGGACATGGGCGACTTCGTCATCATCATCAACGCTGAAAAGGTAGCCCTCACCGGCGCCAAGCTGGAGCAGAAGCGCGCATACCGCCACTCCGGCTACCCGGGCGGCCTGACCTCCGTCAACTACGCGGAACTGCTGGAATCCAACCCGGTCCGCGCCGTTGAAAAGGCCATCAAGGGAATGCTCCCCAAGAACTCCCTCGCTGCACAGCAGCTGGGCAAGCTGAAGGTGTACCGCGGTGCTGAGCACCCGCACGCCGCCCAGCAGCCCAAGACTTTCGAAATCACCCAGGTCGCCCAGTAGTCCTGGCCACCAAACAACTTATCTATACAAGGAGAACCGTGGCTCAGAACGAAGAGACCACCGAAGCCGTCGAGGCTGAGGAAACCCTGACCAGCTACACCTCTGAAAGCTCAGCTGCTGACGCCGCTGCGCCGAAGAAGGAGCGCCCGGCGCTGACCGTTGCCGGCGCAGCAGTTGGCCGCCGCAAGGAAGCCGTTGCACGCGTCCGCGTTGTGCCCGGTTCCGGCAAGTGGACCATCAACGGCCGCGCGCTGGACAACTACTTCCCGAACAAGCTGCACCAGCAGGACGTCAACGAGCCCTTCAAGATCCTTGATCTGGAAGGCGCCTACGACGTCATCGCCCGCATCCACGGCGGCGGCATCTCCGGCCAGGCCGGCGCACTACGCCTCGGCATCGCCCGTTCCCTGAACGAGATCGACGTCGAGAACAACCGCGCCACGCTGAAGAAGGCCGGTTACCTGTCTCGCGATGCCCGCGTCATCGAGCGTAAGAAGGCTGGTCTCAAGAAGGCCCGCAAGGCTCAGCAGTACTCCAAGCGCTAAATCCGCTTGCACAAAAGCCCGTCCCGCCATTGGCGGGGCGGGCTTTTTGTCTGTCACCCTGCGGCGGCCTCGGCGAAAGCTGGGGGCCGGAAGGCGCCCATGGAGCGCACCACCGCCGAGGAACGCCTCCAAATCTGTAACACTCCCTCATTGACTACGCGGAGCAGATGGAATCGCAGTGGGTGCGCTTCTGGCGGTTCTATGGTTGGTACGGGAGCAAGTCGTAGTACTGGGCGCTTTCGATCTGCTCCGCGGGAAAATTGGTTCTAACCCATTCGACGATTTTCGCTGACTCGCCACGGCCTTCCAGCGTCAACGGGGGCAGCGCCTGGATCACGAACGATGCCACCTTGCCCTCGTCCACCATTGCCTGGAACTCTTTCAACGTCGGAAAAGGATCTGTGCCGTCAAAACCGCCGATAGGCATCACGGATCGGCCGCTGTCGAGTTGGTAATTTGCTGCAGTCTCAGAACCCACCATCGCGGATGGCCACTCGACCGAAGCTGGAGTAGCACGAAGCCGTGCGGTCACCTCCTCCTCGGGGATGTCGCCGAACATCACCGCTGTGAAGCTTGGTGGCACGTCAGGTCCTACCTGCTTCCGATCAGGGTGGTCTGTCCGTATGCCTAGAATGCTGGGCCCAGCTACAACGCCTGCGCCTGCGTGCGGGCTCAGTACCGTGTTGACCGACCACACTGTCGGGCCTAGCAAGAGCGTCACCGCGAGAATTCCTGTGGAGATAGACCGCAGGATTTGCGTAGGCGGAGGAAGCAGCTGCAGGGCGATCACAATCGACCATAGGCCCAGTGCAACGAGAGGTCCTCCTGGGAAATCGGCAGTTGACCGAACCGCCGTTACGAAGCCTAGGACCATCGTCACGAGCAAAGTGCCGGCAAGTGCCAAACGGACGGGCCTGCGATGACGAAGCCGGTACATGTGAACCAGGGCGATCGCTGCAAGGCAGCACAGCGGCGGGACAAGCGTCAACGAGTAGTAAGGGTGGACGATGCCCGACATGAAAGCAAGCACTGTGGCCGAACAGACAAACCAGACTCCGCAAAGAAAGAGGAGCGCCCGGTACTGTGCAGTGCCGCTGCGATGCTTCAGGTGCCATATGGCAAGGAAGAGCCCTGCGATAGCGAGGGGGAGAAACCACCCGAATTGCCCTGAGAACTGTGGCTGAAGAAAGCGTTGGAATCCTGGATCAAGTTTCTCCACCAGGCTGGCTGCGCTCGGGGACATGGTTCGGCTGGCATCCTCGCCGGTAAGTCGATCCACTCCGTTGTAACCGAGCGTCAGCTCCACCGCGCTGTTGAAGCGGGAGCCTCCGACAAAGGGCCGGTTGGAAGGCGGCGTCATCTGCACCACGAGGAACCACCAACCGCCCGTAACAGCTGCTGCTAAGAGGGCAGCCAGGAGGTGAAGCAGTCGCTTACCGATCGGGGCACTGGCAAACATCAGGTAGGCGGCAGCGATGGCAGGCAGTAGCAGTGCTATTTGGAGCTGCTTCGTTAACAGCGCTGCACCGGTGAGCACGCCTGCCAGGATAAGCCAGCGGAGGCGGCCTCGGTGGATTGACTCCAACGCCGCATACGCAGCGCCTATCATCAGCAAGGTGAGCAGAGCATCCGGATTGTTGTAACGGAACATCACCGTCGCCACCGGGGTTACGGCAAGAGCTGTGGCCGCAAGGAAACCTGCGGCGGCGCCAACATAGGTCCGAACCATCCGGTACAGCAGATGCACGCTGGCTACGCCCATCAGCGCCTGGGGAACCAAGATGCTCCAAGGAGTGAGGCCAAAGGCCCAAACAGAGGCGGACATCACCCAAAGGCTGAGCGGAGGCTTGTCCACGCTAATGGCGTTTCCGGGGTCAGAAGACGAGAAGAAAAATGCCGTCCAATCCTGGGAGCCCGCCATCGCCGCAGCGGAGTAATAGGAATTTGCCCAGCCGTTGCGGTCCAAGCCCCACAGATACAACAGGCTTGTTAGGGCTAGGAGTACAAATAGGGCGAAGCGTTGTGTCCCCTGGCCGGCAAGCAGCCGACGCCGCTCTGCCGGGAGCCGTGACGCGGGTATTAGTTCTGCCGAAGCCTTGGGAATGTTCATCGGACCGTCGGTCGCTGCCTTCAAGCGACCCTAGCCAATTTGACGCTTGAGGATAGCGTTTGTGCAGCGCTCTCCGAATTGCGAACACGGAAGACCCAGATGCGCAGGAGCGCAAATCGCATGAGCGTCGCAAGAATATTGGCCCCGGTTAGTGTCACGAGCTCCATAGTAGATGAAGAGTCCGGAGTAATGGTGTGCAAAACCAAAAGTGAAGATGATGTGATCGACCAAGCCAATGCAAACACAACAAGGCCTTGGAATTGCTGTGTGAAGAGCTTTTCCGGGCCGTTAATACCGAAGGTAAAACGCCGGTTCGCAGCTGTGTTGCCGACAGCCGTCAAGAGTAGGGCAAAGAAGTTGGCTTGCTGAGCCCCGAAAGGCCCTTGAAACAGTAGGAACAGTAAGGCGAAGGCCATCGTTGATATGGCGCCGACTATACCGAACCGAATAACCTGGCCAAAGAAACTGGGCCGAGACTGGGTAACTATTGGCCGCCGCCCTAGCTCGGCGTAAATTGCTTGCACGGGAATCGAGCCCTTAACCAAGGACCCGGCGACACGAACCATTCCGCGGATGTCGTCGATGGCAGTCTGTCGGATATCCACCCTGCTGTCCGGGTCATCCACCCAATCCACGGGAATCTCATGAATTCGCAGGCCTGAGCGTTCTGCGATGATCAGTAGCTCTGTGTCAAAGAACCAGCCATTGTCCTCGACATGGGGAAGGAGCGTTCTGGCAACGTCTGCGCGAATGGCCTTGAACCCGCACTGCGCGTCGGAGAAACGGACCTGCATCGTGCGTTTCAGTAGGAAGTTGTACGAACGCGAAATAAACTCCCGCTTTGTGCCCCGGCTGACGCGGGAATTTTGACCGAGTCTCGTGCCGATGGAGATATCCGAGTGGCCGGACAACAGGGGTGCCACCAGTGGCGGAAGGGCCGCCAAATCAGTCGAGAGGTCTACATCCAAATATGCCAAGACTTCGGCTTTGGACGAGCTCCATGCATCACGAAGTGCATGCCCTCGCCCCTTGATGTCCAAACGCCGGTAGGCAACGTTAGGCATGGTCTCAGCGAGACGAGTGGCAATAAGGCGTGTGTTGTCCGTGCTGGCGTTGTCGGCGATAGTAATCTGCCACGTCGCCGGCATTTCCAGTTTCAAGTAATCGACGAGCTCTACGATGCTCTTTTCGAGTACTGATTCCTCATTGAAAACCGGTACAACAATTTCAAGCGCCAGGCCCCCGCGGCTAAGTTTCATGCTGTGTATGCTATAGACGCGTGCGGGCGACCCGCCAGCGTCGAGCGGGATCTTGGGCAATTACTGATGGAAAACTTGGGGAATCCTTGATGGAGTGGTTTTTTGCATTGCCAAGCCTTGCAGGCGCTGTCGCTGTGCTCATGGCGCCAGGGCTGCTTTTGGGATGGGTACTAGGCCTTCGGCACGTATGGTTAGTTTCGTTTGCACCAGTCCTGACTGCCTCACTTATTGCAGTGTCCACGCTCGCCTGCTGGTGGTTGAAAGTCCCGTGGAATATCGGCGCGTTCAGTGTCGCCTTGGTGTTGATAGCTGGGCTCCTCCTGGTCGTGGTCCGTTTGATGAGCAAGCGATGGCCGGCGTGCTTTGTTTGGAGGCCGGAGGGCCAAACTGCAGGCATCGGATATTGGATTGCTCTCTTGACGGCCGGGCTAATCTTGACATTGCGCTATGCCCAGATTGTCGAGCGCCCGGGGAACATCAATCAGGGCATTGATACGCCGTTCCATGTCAACTTCGTACAGCAAATCCTTGATTCCGGTGATGGCTCGCCTTTTTCCGTCCAAGGTATGACCGGGGAGTCGTCCGGGTTCTATCCTCAGATTTGGCATGCAATGGCAGCGTTGACCGCGCAGGTGACGTGGTTGCCCGTAGTCCCAGCTGCTAACGCCCTCAACTTCGCGATAGTTGCCGTCGCCTGGCCACTTGGCGTGCTTCTTTTTGTCTATGTGGTTGTTGGGCCGAAGCTTGTTGCCCTGCTGGGTGCTGCAGTTGCCAGCGCCGGATTCTTCGCCTTCCCGTTCACCGTGATGCAGAGCCAGAAGAGTGACTTTGGGCCGCTCTTTCCCTACATGCTGGTGGTGACTTTCTTGCCGCCGCTGATTTCGGTGTTGGCCGCGGTGTTGAAATTTGGCCGGGTGGCGCCGATGCCATGGCCGTTGGCCACAGTTACGCTGACGCTCGGGCTTCCCGGGCTTGTTTGCACCCACATGTCAGGCGTGGTGGCTCTCGTCGGACTTTCATCGTTCTTCGCAGCCATGGCTGCCGTACGCTCGTTCAGGGAACTCCGGCGACGACGGTCGGATCCCTTTGGATACCTTCAGTGGACGGCGCTTTGGATTAGCGTGTTCGCGGCTGGTCTCATGATTTGGGGTGTTGTCCGCCCTTGGACCACCACTTGGGATCCGATTGATACTCTGCCAGCCGCAGCAGCGAGTGTGCTTTTGGCGGCACCCACGCACGGCGAGATCGCGTGGGGACTCGCTGCATTGACCCTGGTTGGAACGGGGGTGCTAATTCAAAGCCCGACCGAACGCTGGTTTCTGGCGTCCTATGCGGGCGCAGTGGCACTGTATCTAGTGGCGGCCGTGGTTCCAATCCCAATTGTTCGCGAAATTATTATCGGGGCTTGGTATGGTGACCCGCCCCGGCTTGCTGCGCTTCTGCCGATGTTCTGGGCCATATTTGTGGGGGCAGCCGGAGTATGGATCTTCGAAGGTCTTGCCCGGTACCGCGTCAGATGGCTCCTTCCGGCCGGCATTGGGGCGTTAGCGGCATCTGTGATCATCTGGCCAACGAATTCAGAGACGACGCCTGGGCGGGAGCGAACTTATGCATCAAATGATGCCTCCCCCCTGCTAAGTCCGGACGAAGTCCGACTATTGAGCCGGATTAGTGCTCAGGTGCCGCCGGACGCAGTCATTGCCAATAACCCTTGGGATGGTAGTTCCACGGCCTATGCCATTGCCGATCGCCGCGTACTCTTTGCACACGCTTCCACTGGCTCCAACGCGGATCGGCTCTTGGCGGCGAAGGAGCTGAACCAAGCTAGCCCCGACTCTGACGTCTGCCAGGCTGCAAAAAGGGAGAATATTCAATTCCTCCTCGACTTTGGCGGTCACTATATTGATCCGAAACGTAAGGAAGTCAATGACTTCCCCGGTCTGGACGTTCCAGAACGCTCACCCGCTTTTGTTAAGGTTGACCAAGAAGGTGAAGCGGCATTATACAGGTTTGTCGGATGTGACGGATAGACCCTGTCCCAGAGCCCCCGCAACAACGTACTGGCCAGCAGTTTCAAGCCCGGCCAGACCCATCCCATACACTTGACCGGTGTCTAGATTATTTGGAACCGACGGTGTCCGGGGGCTGGCCAACGGCCTGCTGACAGCAGAGCTGGCCATGCAGTTGGCCCAGGCGGCCGCCGTCGTACTTGGCCATGACCGCAACTCCAACGGGTCCCGGCCGCGCGCCGTAGTGGCCCGGGACCCGCGCGCCAGCGGCGAGTTCATCGCCGCCGCGGTGGAGGCCGGCCTCTCCAGCTCCGGTATCGACGTGTACGACGCCGGCGTCCTCCCGACCCCAGCGGCGGCCTACCTTGTGGCTGACCTGGACGCGGACTTTGGCGTGATGATCTCCGCCTCGCACAACCCCGCGCCGGACAACGGCATCAAGTTCTTCGCCCGCGGCGGCCAGAAACTCCCCGATGAGGTGGAGGACGCCATCGAGGCACAGATGTCCAACGAGGCCGTCCGCCCGGTCGGCGCCGACGTCGGGCGCATCCAGCGCTTCTCCGACGCCGAGGACCGCTACATCGTCCACCTCCTCCAGACGCTGCCGCACACCCTCGAAGGCCTCACTGTCGTCCTCGACTGCGCCCACGGGGCCGCGAGCGGCTGCTCGCCCCAGGTGTTCAAGGATGCTGGCGCCAATGTCATTGTCATTGGTGCTGACCCTGACGGCCACAACATCAATGACGGCGTCGGCTCGACCCACCTGGGGCCCCTCAAGGAAGCGGTGGTCAAATACGGCGCAAATCTTGGAATTGCCCACGACGGCGACGCCGACCGCTGCCTCGCAGTGGACCACGAGGGCAACGAAGTGGACGGCGACCAGATCATGGCCATCCTCGCGGTCGCCCTGAAAGCATCAGGCAAGCTCAGGGACGACGTCCTGGTGGCCACCGTCATGAGCAACCTCGGGCTCAAGATCGCACTCCGCGAAGCCGGTATCAGCATCCGTGAAACCGCTGTGGGGGACCGCTACGTCCTCGAGGAGATGCGCGACGGCGGCTTCAACCTGGGCGGCGAACAGTCCGGCCACGTCATCTTCGCGGACCATGCCACCACCGGCGACGGGGTCCTCACCGGGCTGCAGCTTGCCGCCCAGATTGCCCTGACCGGTAAGACGCTCAAGGAACTCGCCTCCGTGATGACCAAGCTTCCCCAGGTGCTCATCAACGTCAAGGGTGTAGATCGCACCAAGGTGGGCAGCAACGAAGTCCTGGCCCAGGCCGTGGCTGCGGCGGAAGCTGCCTTGGGTGACACTGGCCGCGTCCTGCTCCGCCCGTCCGGCACCGAACCTGTGGTGCGCGTAATGGTGGAAGCCGCCGACGAAGAGACCGCCCAGTCCATTGCGGAACATCTCGCCCAGGTGGTCCGCGCAGAACTGGCACTGGAGCTGGTCAGCGAATAGATCCAGCCACCACCAAAAGCGGCCCGCCTCCATCAGGAGACGGGCCGCTGGTTTAGGTCGAAAGAGTCAGGGCGTGCGGCTCTTCAGCGCGTCGCGGATCTCCGTGAGCAGCGCGATCTGCGGGTCCTCCGCCGACTCCTTCTTCACGTCCTGGTTAATCCCCAGCCGGCGGTTCCGGCGCTCGATCATCAGGTTCATCGGCATCACCACCACGAAGTAGATGGCCGCCGAAATCAACAGGAAATTCACGATCGCGGTCAACAGGACACCGAACTCGATGACGTTGCCGCCGTGCTCGTCGAGTGGAAGCCTCGCGAAGCTGTCGAAGTTGGGGGAGCCCACAATCGCGGCAACGAAGGGCATCAGCACCTTGTTCACCAGCGCGGTGACTACAGCGCCGAAGGCCGTACCGATGACAACGGCCACAGCAAGGTCAACAACATTGCCCTTCATAATGAAGTTCTTGAATCCAGTCAGCATAGGAACCAAACTAGCGCAGATCCCATTACCGGACTTGCTAGGAACTGCTGATCAATGGAGACAACAGCATGAGCCCGGTGCCACAGAAGCGGCCAGCGGGTCGGTAGGCCGTATCGGCATGCCGTGTATCACCCGCCGTCTCAGGTAGCGGCTGCGGGATTCTTTTGCGCTCGGAAGGCCAGGTCCAAGGCCCAGTCTTGGGGAGCTGAGGGACCAAGCTGCCAAACGTACTCGTTTTTGAGCTTCGCGCCGTCAGATTTGAACGGGCCGGTGTGCAGCGGGTAGAACGCAATCGTGGGCAGGCTGGTGTCCGCCGATGTAAGGATTGCGTTGTTGAAATCGCCGTTCATGGCTCTCAGTTGCGCAAGGATGTAGTTTCTGTACGCGACCTGGTCCAAGGTGCGCTCATGGGTAGCTTTTGCGGTGAGCTGCAGCGCGATGTGCAGTTGCCGGTTTCCTTGCTCGTCTTCGAAACTGACGAGGCGGTGGTTTTCGACGGCTGCGAGAAGGCTCCGGTCGCTGCTAAGGACGTCGCGCAGGGCATCCGGTGCTACCACCGCGCCGTTGAAATCGACGGACAGGTCGCTCCTGCCGTAGTGGAAGAGCAGGGGGAGATCGAGGAACTGCTGACGAATCACATGGTCGAGCCCGAATTCCTTGAGTACAGCGTTGAGGTGGCGCACGCGCAGCACGTGCCCGCGGTCATGGATGTTGTACCGGATCCGCGGGTTGACGTTCTCTTTCCGCACGATCGTGACGATCAGTTCGCCATCCGCATTTGTTTCCAGGAGGTAGTCGTAGGGGTTGAACTGGAAGATCATCGGGAGCACGCCGTACTCGTCCTGCTTGGTGAGCCGCGCGGACAGTGCCGGATCCGCGGCGATGGCCTGACGGAGCGCCACTGTGTAGTCAGTCTCTATTGCAATGTTGATTTCCAGGTCGGAGGCCCCGTAGGAGCCGAAAGCGCTGTGGGCGTACTTTGTGATGTGCCCCCGCATGTTCTCGCTGATGCCCTCGCCGCCGAACGCCGCGACGATGTCGTAGTCTTCCCAATCGATGCGTTCATCTTCGAACAAAGCCTTCAGGAAGGGCGGGTAACTGAGGATGATGTAGGTGTAGTCCGTCCCAAATTCGAGCATCGTGGCGATGACCTTGTTACGGTCCGGCCCGATGGATTTGATCATGGTGACATCCGTGAGGGAAGTGCTGACGTTCATCCCCGTCGCCCATGCGCCAAGGGAGAAGCAGTTGAGCACAAACGGTTGCTTCTTGAGCGTCTCAGCAGTCCTCGAAAAACCAACCTGGAGCAACTGCCGGGTGGCGAGGCGTTCCTCCAGGCCTCGCACCCAGCTGGTGGGAACACCTGAGCTTCCGGACGATTCGTCCACTACGACCCCGTGGCGGGGAAGAACGCCGCCCACGCTGCGGGCAGGAATGGCCCAGCGCTTGATATAGCTGTCCTTGTCCATTTCCGGGAGCGCTGCGAACGCCTGCGTCAGCGTATTGCCACTGAGGGAGAGCTTTCCGGGTACCTCATGTTCGGCGAGGAACTCGCGATAGGCAGGCACTCGTTTAGCCGCCATTTCAAAGGTCCGCCACGCCCTCCACCGCCCGGCGGTCCATCGGAAAGGTTCGATCCCAGGCATGAGCAGTATCCGGTGCGTGGAAATCCTTGGGGTGAACAGGCCAACGAACCTGTCCATCAGAAAAACGAATGCGAATACGAACGTTTTATTCACGGAGGGGCTCCTGTAGTGATGTGTCCTCAGGCAATGGACTAAGCAGGGTCGAGGTGGCCGGGCGGCGGTGCGCGGCTGGAGGAGTGGCGCTGTATCCGAACCTGAAGAGCATCCAGGCCATTCTGCCCGCGGTTTCATTGATTCCCGCCGCCCGAACGAATTCGGCGTGAGAGGCCGGGTTGGTGATGACAGTGCCGAAGGGATGAAGACACACGCCTTTTTCAGAGAAGAATAGCCAGACCCGCATGAACGTACGCCCGGCTTCCAAGTAATCCGCCGGTTCGTCGAACGGGCCTTCGAGCCACCCGAGCTGCCGCACCCCGCGCATGGTGCGCAAGTAGATGGCTCTGATTAAGCCGCCGATTACGGGGAAGGACCACAAGCCGCGGTGCCGCATGGCGAAACGAAGCACGGGACCCGGCATGATCATGGTTTCTGCACTCAGACCGTCGGCCAGCGCGGCCGCTTCCTCCTTCGAGAACCGCAGCCAATGCATAATCTCGGCGTAGACGGCATCATTGCGCAAGTCGGAAAACAGGGTCTTCTGATTGATTTGCACAAGTAAAGAAACAATGCGGGCGTCGGTAGTCGAGCGGAATTTGTATCCTTGCGCGGCGGCGATTGCCGACGCCCCCGTGAGAATCTCATTGCCCACAATCCTGCTGTCATAAGGACGGCGGGAAGTCATTCTGGACCGGAAGGCCACGAACCGATGTTGAGCCGCGGACTGCAACTCGTCGTCCTCGGGGACGGGTTCCAATCGCACTGTCCCAATACGATGCAAGCGGTCTGCGGCAGCGAAATCCATTTCCGAATGTTCGAGGAATTCTATTGTCCTGTAGCCGCGGGCTGCCGCGACCACAGATAAGGACTCTAAGAAGACGCCTGCACAGACATGGCCAAAAGGGATACCAAACGATTCGGCAGGCAATCCGAGGTCAAGATCATAATAAACAACTGCCGCCGTGTCACTGATGGCCCTCAGCTTGATCGGCTGGGAGTTATGCGGTGAGGGATACCAGCGAACGTCCTCCACGAGGTCGAGCCAAAGGGCTCCGGCATCCATAACCATGTCGTCAATCTATGAGACGCAGCTATCAATAACCATGTAGGTGGCACAAATCCTTCGCAAGACTTGAGGAAGCAACGGCATACGAGCAGACGGAAATTAAGCGTGTCAGAATTTGCAGTCTAATTCGGCCGCTTGTCACAAATACCCCGGCGCCGCGTCGACCGCGAAGTACTCCTCCAGCGTGAAAATGCCGCGGCTCACCATGTCCGTGGCAGCCTCCACCCCGATGTACCGCAGGTGCCACGGCTCGTAGTAATACCCCGTGATGGGGTGGAACATCCACGGATACCGCACCACAAACCCGAACCGGTGCCCGTTCGCCTTGACCCACACGGCCGCGGGCTGGTCCGCGAAGCACGGCTGGAAGCTGCACGCGCCACCGCCGTCGGCGATATCGAACGCCCAGCCGGTCTGGTGCTCCGAGTAACCGGGCCGCGCGCTGGCCGTATCCGCGTCGGCCTGGCCCCGCGAGGCGACGTACCCGTTGTAGGTGGCCACCTGCGTCCCATAGGAGCGGTACCCGCTCGCCAGGACCATTGCCACCCCTTCCTGCGCCGCGGCCGCGAACATCGCCTCAGCGGCGGCCGCCGTCGTGCTGTTCAGCAGCGCGGACTCCCCGGACGCAGTCGTCGCGATGGCGGGCTGCACCAAATCAGCCGGCACGTAGTCCGCCGGAACCAGCGGCCGGTGCTTGTTGACTACCAGCCACGGGCTCGACGGATCAGTGAGGGAGAGCTGCCGCGGCAGGGCTAAGGAGGGCGACGGCGTGGGGGACGCCTCAGGAGGTGGGGGAGCCGCCGCGGTGCCCTCCGCCGTCGTGGTTGCCGGCGTGACGGAAGGCGACGGTGACGCAGCAGGGGAGGCCGACGACGGCGCCACCGGCTCGGGTGCCGCAGGCGTGCAGGCAGCCAGGACAGTGAGCCCTGCTCCTGCGGCGAGGAAGCGGGCGAAGCTGCGCCGGCTGGTCGCCGTCCCTGCGGCTCCGGCGGCAGGAGCGCAGTGGTAGCACACCTGTGCTAAACCTTCCGGAGCAGCATGCGGCGGATCGAGTGGTCTATCTCTTTGGTGAGCACCAGCTGGGCCCGGCCACGCGTGGGGAGGACGTTCTCCTCCAGGTTGGGCTCGTTGATCCGCTTCCAGATGTCGCGCGCGGTGCTCTCAGCCTCGTCATCGGACAGGCTCGCATACCGGTGGAAGTAGGACTCCGGCTGGGCGAAGGCCGTGCTGCGCAGCTTCCGGAACCTGTCCACGTACCACTCTTCGATGAAGGAGGTCTTGGCGTCCACATAGATGGAGAAGTCGAAGAAATCGCTCAGCGCCAGCCCCTGCTTGCCGTCATGCCGCGGCCGGGCCGGCGCCAGGACGTTCAGCCCTTCCACGATCAGCACGTCCGGCCGGCGGACCACCACTTCCTTGCCCGGAACGATGTCGTAGGTGACGTGCGAGTACCAGGGCGCCCGGACTTCCTCGGCGCCGCTCTTGATTTCGCTCACAAAACGCAGCAGAGCCCGGCGGTCATAGGACTCCGGGAAGCCCTTGCGCTCCAGCAGCTGCCGCCGCTTCAACTCCGCCAGCGGATACAGGAAACCGTCCGTGGTGATGAGTTCCACATTGGGTGTGCCGGGCCAGCGCCGCAGCATTTCGCGGAGCACGCGGGCGATGGTGGACTTGCCCACGGCCACAGATCCCGCCACGCCGATCACAAACGGTGTGCGCTGGGTCTGTTCGCCCAGGAAGGTGGTGGTGGCGGCGTGCAGCTGGCCGGCGGCCTCGACATACAAGTGCAGGAGCCTGGAAAGCGGAAGGTAGACCTCCCGGACTTCCTTGAGGTCCAGGGGGTCGCCAAGGCCGCGGAGACGGAAAATATCCTCCTCGTTAAGAGGCTGTTCCATCTCGTCAGCGAGCCGGGACCAGGTCTGCCGGTCCAGCTCAACGAACGGGGAGACACCTTCGCCGTTCGCCTCATTGCGTTGCACAGTCACGTTAGAGATTCTGCCCCGCGCCCGGCACATAGCGAAATGCGTGTGCGCTGGAGCACACCGGGAGACGCAACAGAAGCGGCCCCGTGCCCCGGCGTCCCGGTTTAGATCTGAAGCACCCCTGCCGATAGTCTTGAGGCTATGTGTGGAATCGTAGGATACGTGGGCCGTTCTGGTAACGGCGGAAGTCACAGTGCGCTGGACGTGGTCCTTGAAGGACTGCGCCGCCTGGAGTACCGGGGCTATGACTCCGCAGGGGTCGCTGTTGTGTCCCAGGGCTTGATTGAATCCCGGAAGAAGTCGGGCAAGCTGAGCAACCTGATTGCCGAGCTGGAAGCCCATCCGCTGCCGGAGGCGGCCACCGGGATCGGCCACACGCGCTGGGCCACCCATGGCGGGCCGACGGACCGGAACGCCCACCCGCACCTGGCCGACGACGGCAGGCTCGCCGTCATCCACAACGGCATCATCGAAAACTTTGCCGAACTCAAGCTTGAACTGCTGGACAAGGGCGTGAAGTTCCTGTCCGAGACGGACACCGAAGTGGCGGCGGCGCTGCTGGCGGACATTTTCCGGAACAAGCTCGGCGGCGATACGTCCAACGGCGGCCTGACCCGCGCCATGGAGCTTGCCTGCCAGCGCCTGGAAGGCGCCTTCACCCTGCTCGCTGTCCACGCGGAACAGCCCGACGTCGTGGTCGCCGCCCGCCGCAACTCACCCCTGGTGGTGGGCCTGGGCGAAGGGGAGAACTTCCTGGGCTCGGACGTGTCCGGGTTCATCGACTACACCCGCCGCGCCGTGGAGCTGGGCCAGGACCAGATCGTCACCATCACCGCGGACACGGTGGAGATCACCGACTTCTACGGCAACCCGGCTGAGGGCAAGGAATACCACGTGGACTGGGACCCGGCCTCGGCGGAGAAGGGCGGGTTCAGCTCGTTCATGGAGAAGGAAATCCATGACCAGCCCGACGCCGTGGCGCAGACCCTGCTGGGCCGTTCCGACGTCAACGGCAAACTGACCCTGGACGAGGTCCGGATCGACCCGCAGCTGCTGAAGCAGGTCAACAAGATCATCGTGCTCGCCTGCGGCACGGCGGCCTACGCCGGCACCGTGGCCAAGTACGCGATCGAGAACTGGTGCCGGATCCCCACCGAGGTGGAGCTCGCGCACGAGTTCCGCTACCGGGACCCGATCCTGGACGCGAACACCCTGGTGGTGTCCATCAGCCAGTCCGGCGAGACCATGGACACCCTGATGGCCGTCCGCTACGCCCGGGAACAGGGCGCGAAAACCATCTCCATCTGCAACACCAACGGCTCCACCATCCCGCGCGAGTCCGACGCCGTGCTCTACACGCACGCCGGACCGGAAATCGCGGTGGCCTCCACCAAGGCGTTCCTGGCCCAGATCACCGCCGCGTACCTGCTGGGCCTGTACCTGGCGCAGCTGCGCGGGAACATCTTCTCCGGCCAGATCAAGGACGTCCTCGCGGACCTGAATAAGATCCCCGCCAAAATCCAGAAGATCCTGGACAACGCAGGTCCCCTCCGCGAGCTCGCCCGCAGCATGGCCAACGAGAAGTCGGTGCTGTTCCTGGGCCGCCACGTCGGCTACCCGGTGGCCCTCGAGGGCGCTTTGAAGCTGAAGGAAATCGCGTACATCCATGCCGAGGGCTTCGCCGCGGGCGAGCTCAAGCACGGCCCCATCGCGCTGATCGATGAAGGCCAGCCGGTGTTCGTGGTGGTCCCGTCCCCCCGCGGCCGCGAATCGCTGCATGCCAAGGTGATCAGCAACATCCAGGAAGTCCGCGCCCGCGGCGCCCGCACCCTGGTCATCGCCGAGGAAGGCGACGAAGCCGTCAAGGCGTACGCCGAGCACGTCTTCTACGTCCCCGAAACGCCGGTCCTGCTCATGCCGCTGCTGACCACTGTCCCGCTGCAGATCTTCGCCGCGGAACTCGCCGCCGCCAAGGGCTACGACGTGGACCAGCCCCGCAACCTCGCCAAGAGCGTCACCGTGGAGTAACTGCTTGTCTTCGGACAGTTGAAACCCCGGGTTTAACTACCCGGGGTTTCCGTTTTTAACGTCTCCTGCGCTGCGCCTAACCTCTCCTGCGCTGCGCGGTGGTCAGGCCAGTAGCGCAGCGTCACCGTAGAGTAGTGCCATGATTGTTGGCATTGGCGTAGACGTTGTAGACATCGAGCGGTTCGGCCGCCAGCTTGAGCGCACCCCCGGCCTCCGGGACCGTTTGTTCGTTCCGGCCGAGCGCGAGCTGAACACCCGCTCCCTTGCTGCACGGTTCGCTGCGAAGGAAGCTGTGGCCAAGGTCCTCGGTGCGCCGGCCGGCATGAACTGGCAGGACTGCTGGATCGGGCTGGACCACAACGGCCCCACCGTCCAGGTCAAGGGCACCGTGCTGGCCGTCGCCGAGGCCAAGGGCGTCAAGCGCTGGCACCTCTCCATCAGCCACGACGGCGGCATCGCCACCGCCACGGTCCTGGCCGAAGGCTGAACCGGCGGGCCTTCGCCACTGACACCGTGATCAACGCCTACACCGGAACCCAGGTTCGGCACGCAGAGGAACCACTCCTCGCTGCCGGACTCGGCGATGTCCTCATGCAGCGCGCCGCACACGGACTGGCCGTCGCGGTCATCCGGGAGCTGAAGGCCCGCAGCCTTCGCATCTACGGCTCTTCCCTGATGGTGCTCACGGGCAAGGGCAACAACGGCGGGGACGGCCTTTATGCCGCCGCCTTCCTTGCCGCCCGGGGCATGCGTACGACGGCGATCCTCACCGCGGACTCCGCCCATCCCCAGGCTTTGGCTGCTTTCGAGCGGGCCGGCGGCCGCGTCCGGCACCTCAGTGACGCGGCACCCGGCGAGCTGGCTGCAGACACGGCGCGCGCCGACGTCGTCATTGATGCCGTGCTGGGAACGGGCGCGAAAGGCGGGCTGCGGGGGAGCGCCGCCAGTCTGGTCACCGGCATTGCGGACGCTTGGACCCGGCAAACGGACGCGGGCATTGTGGTCGCGTGCGACCTGCCCAGCGGCGTGGACGCCGATACCGGCGAGGTGTCCCTGCCAATACTTTCCGCGGACCTGACCGTCACGTTCGGAGCGGCCAAAACCGGGCTGCTGGCCGATCCCGGCGCCGATTATGCCGGCCGGGTGGAAGTGGTGCCCATCGGCATTGAGGAAAACTTCGAAACCCCGGAGCTGCGCCGGCTCGACGACGGTGACATCGCCGCCCTCCTCCCGCACCCTTCGCGGCGGGCACACAAGTATTCGCGGGGAGTCCTTGGTGTGGTGGCGGGCTCCGCCGACTATCCGGGCGCCGCCGTCCTCGCCTGCAGGGGAGCCTTGGCAGCAGGAGTGGGAATGGTCCGCTACTTGGGGCCGCCCGAGGTTGCGCATCTGGTGCGGCAATCCTGCCCGGAGGTCGTCTGCAGTACCGGCACCGTAGCCGAGAACCGGGTGCAGGCCTGGCTGGTGGGTTCGGGAATGGGCCCCGGTGACCACGAGCAGCTGCAGCGCGCCGGCGACGCCGTCGAGTCGGGCCTGCCGGTGGTGGCGGACGCCGGTGCGCTGCCCGCCCTTCCCGATGTCCTGGCCCCGCACGTGATCCTGACCCCGCACGCCGGCGAGCTCGCCGCGCTCCTGAAGAGGCTGGGCGGCGACGAGGACCGGGCGGCCGTGGAAGCGTGCACCCTTGCCGCCGTCCGCCGGGCAGCCGCATTGACTGGCGCCACCGTCCTGCTCAAGGGGGCCACGACGCTGGTGGCCGCGCCCGCCGGGGACGTGTTCGCCCAGGCGGACGGCACCCCATGGCTCGCCACCGCCGGCAGCGGTGATGTCCTGGCCGGCGTCATTGGTGCGCTGCTCGCCCAGGCCGATTCCGACGTCGGACGCTTCCGGAAGTTGGGCATAAAAGTGGAGGGGCGATGGGCGGTGATCGCCGCGCTGGGAGCGGCGCTGCATGGCCGGGCCGGGAGGGCGGCGTCGGACGCCTGCCTCGGCGGGCCGATCGCTGCTGGCGGAATCGCCGATTCCTTACCCCAGGTTTGGGGTAAAGTAAGCACGCTTAGTAACCCTGGGGCCGGGAAACGTAATAGTCACACCCAGCCGTTACGGTAGGCATTAGTTCGCACCGGCAGCAGTGGGTCCCATGGCCTGCTGTTGCCGAATCATAAAGAGGAGCATTATGGAAGTCTGGCCTGGATCGGCTTATCCCCTTGGCGCCACGTTCAACGGAACCGGCACCAACTTTGCCCTGTTCAGCGAACGTGCCGAAAAAGTTGAGCTCTGCCTCTTTGACGACGACGGCAAGGAAACCCGCATTCCGGTGGACGAGGTGGACGGGTACGTGTGGCACTGCTACATTCCGCAGGTCCAGCCCGGCCAGAAGTACGGCTACCGCGTCCACGGCCCCTATGATCCTGCTTCCGGCAACCGCTTCAACCCGAACAAGCTCCTGCTGGACCCCTACGCCAAGGCCGTCCACGGCCAGGTGGACTGGGACCCGTCGCTGTTCACGTACAACCTGGGTGAGCCGGAGTCCATCAACAACCAGGACTCCGCCAGCCACATGATGATGGGCGTGGTCATCAACCCGTTCTTCGACTGGGAAGGCGACCAGAACCTGCGGATTCCCTACCACCAGTCGGTCATCTATGAAGCCCACGTCAAGGGCCTCACCCAGCTGCACCCGGAGATCCCCGAGGAACAGCGCGGCACGTACGCCGGCGTGGCCCACCCGGCCGTCATCTCCCACCTGCAGAAGCTCGGCGTCACCGCCATCGAGCTGATGCCCGTGCACCAGTTCGTCAACGACGGCACCCTGCAGGACAAAGGCCTGAACAACTACTGGGGCTACAACACCATCGGCTTCTTCGCCCCGCAGAACACCTACAGCTCCACCGGCGACACCGGCCAGCAGGTCCAGGACTTCAAAGCCATGGTCCGTTCGCTGCACAAGGCCGGCATCGAGGTCATCCTGGATGTGGTGTACAACCACACCGCCGAAGGCAACCACCTGGGCCCCACCCTGTCCTTCAAGGGCATCGACAACGCCGCCTACTACCGGTTGATGGAGGGCGACGAGAAGCACTACATGGACTACACCGGCACCGGCAACTCCCTGAACGTCCGCCAGCCGCACTCCCTGCAGTTGCTGATGGACTCGCTGCGCTACTGGGTTTCAGAGATGCACGTGGACGGCTTCCGCTTCGACCTCGCCTCCACCCTGGCCCGTGAGTTCTACGATGTGGACAAGCTCTCCACCTTCTTCGAACTCATCCAGCAGGACCCCGTAGTCTCCCAGGTCAAGCTCATCGCGGAGCCCTGGGACGTTGGACCGGGCGGCTACCAGGTGGGCAACTTCCCGCCGCAGTGGACCGAATGGAACGGCAAGTACCGCGACACCGTCCGTGACTTCTGGCGCGGCGAACCTGCCACCCTGGGCGAGTTCGCGTCCCGCATTACCGGTTCCGCGGACCTCTACGAGCACTCCGGCCGCCGCCCCGTGGCCTCCATTAACTTCGTCACCGCGCACGACGGCTTCACCCTGGCGGACCTGGTGTCCTACAACGAGAAGCACAACGACGCGAACGGTGAGAACAACAACGACGGCGAATCCCACAACCGCTCGTGGAACTGCGGCGTGGAAGGCCCCTCAGACGACCCGAAGGTCCTCGGTCTGCGGGCCCGCCAGCAGCGGAACTTCATCGCCTCGCTGCTGCTGTCCCAGGGTGTGCCCATGCTCCTGCACGGCGACGAGCTGGGCCGCACCCAGCAGGGCAACAACAACGGGTACTGCCAGGACTCCGAGCTGACCTGGATCAACTGGGAGTCCATCGACCAGCCGCTGGTCGAGTTCACCTCCGCAGTGAACGCCCTGCGCGCCAAGCACCCGACGTTCCGCCGCAGCCGGTTCTTCGACGGCCGGCCCGTCCTGCGGGGCGAGGGCGAGCGGCTTCCGGACATCGTATGGCTGGACCCTGAGGGCGAAAACATGAAACCGGAGGCCTGGGAGGCCGGGTTCGGCCGGTCGGTGGGCGTGTTCCTGAACGGCGACGGCATCCAGGGTAAGGACAGCCGGGGCCGCAGGATTACCGACGTCAACTTCCTGCTGTACTTCAACGCGCACGACGACACGGTCAAGTTCACTCTGCCGTCAGACGAGTACGCCCCTGCCTGGGACGTCATCATCGACACCGCCGGGCAGAACGCGGACACCGAGCCCGTCAACGCCGGGCAGCCGCTGCCGGTGGAGGCCAAGTCCCTGGTGGTCCTGCGCGCCCACAGCGTTCCGGAAGTTGAGCCGGACCACTCTGTGGCTGCATCCCTTGCGGCGCTGACCCAGACCGCCAGCAGCGAAGCAGAGTCCATCAGTACGCCCCCGGTGGCCGAGCCCGGCAAGACGACGAAGGTGGGCTCGCGGAAGGCGCCGAAGAAATGAGGGTGCCCGCCTCCACCTACCGCCTCCAGATCCGCAGGAGCTTCACCCTGTTTGATGCTGCCGAAACGGTTCCGTACCTGAAATCGCTCGGGGCCGATTGGGTGTACCTCTCGCCCATCCTCACCGCGGAGCAGGGCTCGGACCACGGTTACGACGTGACCGACCCCTCCGCTGTGGACCCGGAGCGGGGCGGCCCCGAAGGGCTGCTGGCCTTGTCCAAGGCCGCCCGCGAACACGGCATGGGTGTCCTGGTGGACATCGTTCCCAACCACGTGGGCGTTGCCACTCCGGCACAGAACCCTTGGTGGTGGTCCCTCCTGAAGGAAGGGCAGGACTCACCGTACGCGGACGCTTTTGACGTCGAGTGGGACCTGGCCGGCGGGAAGATCCGCCTGCCGATGCTGGGTTCGGACGGGGACCTGGACAAGCTGGAGATCAAGGATGGCGAGCTCCGCTACTACGACCACCGCTTCCCGATCGCCGAAGGCACATATTCGAACGGCGATTCCCCGCTGGAGGTCCACGGCCGCCAGCACTACGAGCTGATCGGCTGGCGCCGCGCCGACGCCGAGCTGAACTACCGCCGCTTTTTCGCCGTCACAACGTTGGCGGGGATCCGGGTGGAAAATCCGCGCGTGTTCGAGGAAGCCCATGCCGAGGTGGGCCGCTGGACCCGCGAGGGGCTGGTGGACGGGCTGCGCGTGGACCACCCGGACGGCCTGGCCGATCCTGCAGGCTACCTGCGCTGGCTGAAGGACCTCAGCGGAGGGGCCTACATCCTGGTGGAAAAGATCCTGGAGCCGGGCGAAGTCCTGCCCCAGGACTTCGCCACGGAGGGCACCACCGGGTATGACGCCCTGGCGGACGTGGACCGGATTTTCGTTGATCCCGCCGGCCAGCAGGCGCTCGATGACCTGGACGCCAAGCTGAGGGGCTCCGCGGTTCCCGCTGACTATGCCGAGATGATCCGGGGCACCAAACGCATGATCGCGGACGGCATCCTCCGCTCCGAGATGCTGCGCCTGGCCCGTCTGGTACCGGAGTCCCACGGTTTGTCGGTGGAACAGGCGGCTGACGCCCTGGCGGAAATCATCGCCGCTTTCCCGGTCTACCGGAGCTACCTGCCCACCGGCGCGGAGATCCTTAAGGAAGCCTGCGAGTCCGCCGCGGCCTACCGGCCTGAGCTGGAGGTCGCCGTGGGGACGCTGCTGCCGCTGCTCCTGGACCCGGCCAATCCCATCGCGGTCCGGTTCCAGCAAACCTCGGGAATGGTGATGGCGAAGGGCGTGGAGGACACCGCCTTTTACCGCTACACCCGGCTGGGCACGCTGACGGAGGTGGGAGCTGAACCTACCGAATTTGCCGTTTCTCCTGAAGAGTTCCACCGCCGGATGATCCGGCGGCAGGAACAGCTTCCCCTGTCCATGACCACGTTGTCCACGCACGACACCAAGCGCAGCGAGGACGCCAGGGCCAGGATCTCGGTCATCGCCGAACTGCCTCAAGACTGGACGGCTGCCCTGAACCGGCTCCGCGAGCTGGCGCCGATTCCGGACGGCCCGTACGAAAACCTGCTGTGGCAGGCCATCGTCGGAGCGTGGCCGGCGAGCAGGGAACGGCTGCAGGGCTATGCCGAAAAGGCTGCCCGGGAAGCCGGCAACTCCACCAAGTGGACGGACCCCGACGAGGAGTTCGAGTCCCAGGTCAAGGCCGGCGTTGATGCAGCGTTCGACGACGCCCGCGTCTCCAAGGTGGTGGAGGACTTCGTTTCACGGATCAATTCCTATGCCGTGACCAACTCGGTGTCCGCCAAGCTGGTGCAGCTGACCATGCCCGGCGTCCCGGACGTGTACCAGGGCAGCGAGTTCTGGGAACGGTCCCTGACGGACCCGGACAACCGGCGTCCCGTGGACTTCGCGGCGCGCCAGGAGCAGTTGGCAAAGCTCGACGGCGGGACGTTGCCTGAGGCGGGAACGGAGGCCAGCAAGCTTCTGGTCACCTCCCGCGCACTCCGGCTCCGTCGCGACCGGCCCGAACTGTTCCAGGCCTACACCCCGGTCACCGCGTCCGGCGCTGCTGCAGGGCATCTGATCGCGTTCCACCGCGGCACGGAAGGGACTCCGGGCGCGCTGACGCTGGCCACCCGGCTGCCCGCCGGACTGGCGGCCGGCGGCGGCTGGCGGGACACCGCCGTCGAACTTTCCATGGCCATGCGTGACGAGCTCACCGGCACCGGGTACGGAGCCGGCATCGTTTCGGTGGCGGAGATCCTGGGTACCTACCCGGTGGCCTTGCTGGTACCGGTGGATGGAGAACAGGCATGACCCTCGTCAACAGCGGGCCCGGGCGTTTCGACGTCTGGGCCCCGGACGCGCATTCGGTGATCCTGCAGGCGAACGGACGGCAGTACCCGATGCTGAAGAAGGAAACGGCGCCCGGGCACGAGGGGTGGTGGACGGCTCCGGACGCTCCGGGGGAGGGCGAGGTGGACTACGGCTACCTGCTGGACGGGGACGGCCATCCGCTTCCGGATCCGCGCTCGCGGCGGCTGCCCACTGGCGTCCACGAGTTGTCCAGGACCTTTGACCCGGCCGCCCACAGCTGGCAGGACGCGGGCTGGAAGGGCAAGGACCTGCAGGGCTCGGTCATCTACGAACTGCACGTGGGTACGTTCACTCCCGAGGGGACGCTGGAGGCCGCCGCCGGAAAGCTGGACTACCTGGCGGACCTCGGCATCGACTTCGTGGAACTGCTGCCGGTCAACGGCTTCAACGGCACCCACAACTGGGGCTACGACGGCGTGCAGTGGTACGCGGTCCACGAGGGTTACGGCGGCCCGGCTGCCTACCAGCGGTTTGTGGACGCAGCCCACGCCGCCGGCCTCGGCGTCATCCAGGACGTGGTGTACAACCATCTCGGCCCCAGCGGCAACTACCTGCCGAAGTTCGGCCCGTACCTGAAGCAGGGGGACGCCAACACGTGGGGCGACTCCGTGAACCTGGACGGCCCCGGCTCGGACGTGGTGCGCGAGTACATCCTGGACAACCTCGCGCTGTGGCTCCGGGACTACCACGTGGACGGGCTCCGGCTGGATGCCGTGCACGCCCTGCGCGATGAGCGGGCCGTGCACATCCTGGAGGACTTCGGTGCCCTGGGTGATGCCATTTCGGCCGAAACCGGGCTGCCGAAAATCCTGATCGCCGAGTCGGACCTGAACAACCCGCGCCTGATCTACCCCCGCGACGCCAACGGCTACGGGCTGGACGGGCAGTGGAGTGACGACTTCCACCATGCGGTGCACGTGAATGTCAGCGGCGAGACCACCGGCTATTACGGGGACTTCCAGTCCCTCGCGGTGCTGGCAAAGGTCCTCAGGGACGGCTTCCTGCACGACGGCAGCTACTCCAGCTTCCGCGGCCGGCACCACGGCCGGCCCGTCAATCCTGCTTTGGCCCACCCCGCGGCGCTGGTGGTGTGCAACCAGAACCACGACCAGATCGGCAACCGGGCCACAGGGGACCGGCTCTCGCAGTCGCTGTCCTACGGGCAGCTGGCGGTTGCTGCGGTGATCACGCTGACGTCGCCTTTCACGCCGATGCTGTTTATGGGAGAGGAGTTCGCCGCGAGCACGCCGTGGCAGTTCTTCACCTCACATCCCGAACCGGAGCTGGGCGAGGCCACCGCGGAAGGCCGCATCAAGGAGTTCGAGCGCATGGGGTGGGATCCCGCCGTCGTGCCCGACCCCCAGGATCCGGAGACCTTCCGCCGGTCCAAGCTCAACTGGGACGAGGCAGCCAACGGGGACCACGCCCGGCTGCTGGACCTCTACCGGTCACTGACCGCGCTGCGGCGGGAGCATTCCGAGCTTGCCGGGCCTGGCTTCGGGGAGACGGACGTGGCGTTCGACGACGACGCACGCTGGCTGCGGTTCCGCCGGGGGAGCGTCGAGGTGCTGCTGAACTTCTCCGACGCCAAGCTGCGGCTGGACGACGTTTCCGGGAGGGTCCTGCTGGCCACCGATGAGGGGACCGGCCTTGATGGTAATGCCCTCGCCCTGGCGCCGTGGAGCGCGGCGATCCTCAAGTCCTGATTTACCGGGCTGCAAAAGTTACGCCGCGGGGAGCGATGTCAGCCGGCCGCGTAACTTTTCCGGCCATCATGTGTAGCGCCGGTCACAACTGGCAGGATGGAACGTATGACTTATTCCGCGGCGGAAAACCGCTACGAATCCATGCCCTACCGCCGCCTCGGACGCAGCGGCCTGAAACTCCCGGCGATCTCGCTGGGCCTTTGGCACAATTTCGGCGACGACAAGCGCTTCGACGAACAGCGCGCCATTCTGCGCCGCGCCTTCGACCTGGGCGTGAACCACTTCGACCTAGCCAACAACTACGGGCCCCCGGACGGCTCCGCCGAAACCAACTTCGGCCGCCACTTGCAGGAGGACTTCAAGCCCTACCGCGACGAACTGGTGATCTCCACGAAGGCCGGCTACTACATGTGGCCCGGCCCCTACGGGGAATGGGGCTCCCGCAAGTACCTGATCTCCAGCCTTGACCAGTCGCTGCAGCGGATGGGCCTGGACTACGTGGATATCTTCTACAGCCACAGGCCGGACCCGGAAACTCCGCTGGAAGAGACCATGGGCGCCCTCGATTATGCCGTGCGTTCGGGCAAAGCGCTCTATGCCGGTATCTCCTCCTACACCCCCGAACAGACCCTGGAGGCAGCCCGGATCCTCAAGGAACTCGGCACGCCGTTGCTGATCCACCAGCCCAGTTACTCCATGCTCAACCGCTGGACCGAGAACGGCAGCCCCAACCTGTACGAAGCACTGGACCAGGTGGGGGCGGGCTCCATCGCCTTCTCGCCACTGGCCCAGGGCATGCTCACCAACCGCTACCTGAACGGGATTCCGGCTGACTCCCGGGCCGCGAAGGCCCGGTTCCTGTCCGAGGATGCCATCACGGACGAGAAGCTGGAGCGGATCCGCGGCCTGCACGCCATCGCCGAGGGGCGCGGGCAGACGCTGGCGCAGATGGCCATCGCCTGGGTCCTGCGGGACCAGCCAACGGGATCGCCCGTGACCTCGGCATTGATTGGTGCGTCCAGCGTTTCGCAGTTGGAGGACAGCCTGTCCGCCATCAACAACCTCCAATTCACTGCCGACGAGTTGACTGCCATCGACGAGTTCGCCGTGGAATCGGACATCAACCTCTGGAAACAGCCGGTCTGATTTCCGCCCTGTCATTCCAAAAGGTGGGACGGGGGAACAAGCCCCCGTCCCACTCTGTTGGGTACTATGAAAAGGCGCCGTGCGGCGCCGAGCCTGCCGGCCGTCGTCGTACTTTCTTCGAAGCCGAAACCGGCCGGCTGACGTTTTGTCCTAAAGGAGTTCCGTGTCTTCACATCCGATTCGTGTCGCAATCGTCGGCGTAGGAAACTGCGCCGCTTCGCTGGTCCAGGGCGTCCAGTACTACAAGGATGCCGACCCCAAGGCCACGATTCCGGGCCTGATGCACGTTGAGTTCGGCCAGTATCACGTGGGTGACGTTCAGTTCGTTGCCGCGTTTGATGTGGACGGCAAGAAGGTCGGCGTTGACCTTGCCGACGCCATCCTGGCGAGCGAAAACAACACCATCAAGATCGCTGACGTGCCCCCCACCGGCGTCACCGTCCAGCGCGGCCACACCCTCGACGGCCTCGGCAAGTACTACCTCGAGACCATCGAACAGTCCACCCAAGAGCCGGTGGACGTGGTGCAGGCCCTCAAGGATGCTGCCGTTGACGTCATGGTCTGCTACCTGCCCGTCGGCTCCCAGGAAGCTGCCGAGTTCTACGCCCAGTGCGCCATCGACGCCGGCGTTGCGTTCGTCAACGCCCTGCCCGTGTTCATCGCCGGCACCAAGGAATGGGCGGACAAGTTCACCGCCGCAGGCGTGCCGATCGTGGGCGATGACATCAAGAGCCAGATCGGCGCAACCATCACGCACCGTGTGATGGCCAAGCTCTTCGAAGACCGCGGTGTCACCCTGGACCGCACGTACCAGCTGAATGTCGGCGGCAACATGGACTTCAAGAACATGCTGGAGCGCGACCGCCTGGAGTCCAAGAAGATCTCCAAGACCCAGGCCGTGACCTCCAACGTCGAGGCCGAACTGGCTGCCAAGGACGTCCACATCGGCCCGTCCGACTACGTCCAGTGGCTGGATGACCGCAAGTGGGCCTTTGTGCGCCTTGAGGGCCGTAACTTCGGTGACGCCCCTGTATCGCTCGAATACAAGCTGGAAGTCTGGGACTCACCCAACTCCGCCGGCGTGATCATCGACGCCATCCGCGCCGCCAAGATCGGGCTGGACCGCGGCATCGGCGGCCCGCTGCTGTCCGCGTCGAGCTACTTCATGAAGTCCCCGCCGGAGCAGTTCAATGACGACCTCGCCCGCGAAAAGGTGGAAGCCTTCATCCGCGGCGACCTCGAGCGCTAAGCGACGCCCTCCTGCCGTTCCCGACGCTCCCTCACCCGCCCGGGTGGGGGAGCATCGCGGCTTAACACGCGCCATCACCTTTCGCAGGTTTTCCGGGAACGCCCCATCACCTCCTGCACCTTTTCTGGAGACGCCCCATCACGTCCTGCGTCTTTTCCCGGAACGCCCCATCACGTCCTGCGTCTTTTCCCGGAACGGCCCATCACTTCCCTAGGGCGGGAGTACCCAGAGCCGGTGCATAGCGGCGGATGCTGTGGCTGGGGCGAGCGCAAGCCGTCGCAACAGCAGTTGGCTGTGCATGTGCATACCGACGGCTGCGATAAGGATAAGCTGGTCCGCGCTCTCGGTGCAGTTGTGGCTGCTGGAGATGCACGACGGCGTCGCCCGCCGGTGTGCCCATGTCGCCGCTACCGGCACTTGCCGTGTCCCGCTTAAGCACCACCGGTTGAACTGCCGCCAACAGCGCAAGACGTGGGATGCCATCTATCAAACAAAACCGGCTGCCTGCGGATAATCGGTCCACGCTGTGCGCAGGTAGCGCTTGATCAATTTAATGGCGCGTTCAAAGTCGTTAGCAGCGTCCTCTTTGGTGAAGACCATAACGGTCCAGCCAGCTGATTCGAAGGCCTTGTCCCGCCGTCGGTCGCTAAATTTTTGTGCATCAAGAAGGTGATGCCCGCCGTCGTATTGGATTGCGAGACGACGGTGACGGTAGCCAAGGTCGGCAGTAGGGGAGGCGGGGTCATCCGGCCTAAGCGATATCTGTAGGTCTGGCTCGGGTATGCTTCCGTCTGCCGCCATTGCTAGCCGGAGCATGGATTCGGGTGCCGAATCAGCCCCAACCCTCATCAGCTCGAGTGCCTCACGGGCGCGAACAATGCCTTGAAGGTTCGGGTGTCGCCCAACTAAGGCACGGAGCCCGTCCATTCTGTCGTATGGCTCCGATCTGCCTTCAAACTGTGCTCGAGGGATGCGGATGATCTGATCCCCCAGGCAGACCAAGTCAGTTAGCGACAGCCGGCGCGCCAAGTCGAGCCATGTTCGGGAACGTGTGCTGATCCGGATACCACCAACGCATTCAATCTCGTCCTCCCACGCGATGACGCTGTGTGCGATTACGCCTTTCCGGCGCACTTGGGGCAGCTGCTTGGGCTTGCTCAAATGCAGTTCGGTCGAGTCCGTTAGCCAGGCCGGCAGCAGTTGACAGTGCAGACGCGCTGCGGTGACGTGCGAAATCCAAGCTCCCGGTGACACTTCAGATAGCGCCCGTGCCGCGGCTTCCAGTTCAAAACTCCAGTCCGACGGGCGGTATACCTCCCTGCTGACATGGACTACATCACGTCCGCGGAGTCTGCTGGCCGATACGCCCAAACCCAGCGCCGAGGTGAATGTGAATGGGGCATTAGCCAACGGCTGGGGCAGATCAACGGGGTTGGGCATGTTGGCATTGTGGCCTAAAAGGCCGTACAGCTGCAGAAGTTATCCACAGCCAGGCGAGACCAGTGCGGGAGGTGATGGGGCGTTGGTGGGAAGGGTGCGGGAGGTGATGGGGCGTTGGTGGGAAGGGTGCGGGAGGTGATGGGGCGTTGGTGGGAAGGGTGCGGGAGGTGATGGGGCGTTGGTGGGAAGGGTGCGGGAGGTGATGGGGCGTGGGGGTTAGGTGAGGCCGACAGGGTTGCCGGCGTCGTCCACGTCCATTCGCATGGCGGCCGGGGCGGCGGGCAGGCCGGGCATGGTCATCACCGCTCCGGTCAGCGCCACGATGAACCCTGCACCGGTCTTGGGCAGGAGGTCCCGCACGTGGATGGTGAAACCCTTGGGTGCACCGAGGCGTGAGGCGTCGTCCGTGAACGAGTACTGGGTCTTGGCCATGCAGACCGGCAGCTGGGACCAGCCGTTCCGCTCGATATCGGCCAGCCGCTTCAGGGCCGGCACGGAAAACTCAACCCCGTCGGCACCATAGATTTCCTGCGCGATGGTCCGAATCTTCTCCTCCACTGGCAACTCCAGCGGGTACAGGTGGCGGAAGCTGTTCGGGCCAGCCACAACCCGGGCTACGAGGGCCGCGAGTTCATCACCGCCGTCGCCCCCGCCGCCGCGACCCCACACATCGGCGACGGCGGCCTGGACGCCCTCCGCCGCACACCACGCCAGCAGCCAGTCGAGTTCCTCCTTCGAGTCGGAGGAGAACCTGTTGATGGCCACCACCGGCGTCACGCCAAACTTCTCCACGTTCCGCACGTGCCGGCGCAGGTTTGCCACTCCGGCCTCCAAGGCCACCAGATCAGGAAGAGTGAGCTGGTCCTTCGCCACTCCGCCTTGCATTTTCAGGGCCCGCACGGTGGCCACCACCACCACCGCGGAAGGGGCCAGCCCGCCAAACCGCGCCTTGATGTCCATGAACTTCTCAGCGCCCAGGTCCGCCCCAAAACCGGCTTCCGTCACAACGATGTCCGCCAGCCGCCTGGCCGTCTGCGTGGCAATCAGCGAATTGCAGCCGTGGGCGATATTTGCGAAAGGACCGCCATGGACCAAAGCCGGCGTCCCGGCGATGGTCTGCACCAGGTTGGGTTTGATGGCTTCCTTCAGGAGCAGGGTCAATGCCCCCTGCACCCCGAGGTCGGCCACCGTGACAGGGGAGCGGTCAAACGTGTAGCCGAAGGTGATCCGCCCCAGGCGCCCGCGGAGGTCGGCCAGGTCCGTCGCGAGGCAGAAGACGGCCATGATCTCGGATGCCACCGTGATGTCGAACCCGTCCTCGCGGGGGACTCCCTGCGTCGGCCCGCCCAGGCCGATCACCACCTGACGCAAGGCCCGGTCGTTCATGTCCAGGACCCGTTTGAAGGTCATCCGCCGGGGATCGATGTTCAGCTCGTTGCCCTGGTAGATGTGGTTGTCCACCAAGGCCATCAGCGCATTGTTGGCCGACGTCACGGCATGGAAGTCGCCGGTGAAGTGCAGGTTGATTTCATCCATGGGCAGCACCTGCGAATATCCACCGCCCGTCGCTCCGCCCTTCATCCCGAGGACCGGGCCCAGCGACGGCTCCCGCAGGGCGATCATCACCCGGTGCCCGGCGCGTGCCAAGGAATCGCCGAGCCCCACCGTGGTAGTGGACTTTCCTTCACCAGCCGGGGTGGGGGACATGGCCGAGACCAGCACTACCTTGCCGTGCGGAGCGGGCGCAGTCAGCCTGGCCGGGTCAATCTTCGCCTTATACCGCCCGTACCGCTCCAGGGCATCCGGGTTGATTCCGGCGGCAGCGGCAATCTCGTCGATGGGCCGGATCCGGGCAGCCCTGGCTATCTCAAGATCAGTCGAAAGACCAGACATCTTTGTCCTTTCCTGCGCCGGCCTGCGCCGGACACCTGCCCCTGAGCTGGGACACCTGCCCCTAAGCTAACAGTTGCGCAGGGGCATGGCGCCGACTCAGGACGCTGGCAGGGCGGTGATCAGGCGGGGCCGCACAGAATTGTCGACGGCGGCATGGTAGCTTTCCAGCGTGATCGCAGCCGTGCGCTGCCACCCTGAGTTCTGGGCCCGGATGGCCGCTGCCCTGCCCATGTCTTCGCGGGTCACGGGGTCGTCGTACAAAGCCTCCAGCGCATCCGCCCAGTCGGCGGCGTGGTGCCCGTCCACCAGGAGCCCGGTCCTGCCATGGAAGATGGCCCGGGACAGCCCGCCCACCCGGGTGGCCACCACGGGCGTGCCGCAGGCCTGGGCTTCGAGCGCCACCAGCCCGAAGGACTCGCTGTAGGAGGGCATCACCACCACGTCCGCCGAACGGAACCAGCCGGCAAGCTCAGGTGCCTTCACCGGCGGAAGCTGCGTGACGACGTCGTCCATGCCAGCCTCCGCTACCAGGCGCCGCAGGTTGAATTCCTTGTTCCCGCTCAAGGAGCCCAGGATGGTGAGCCGGAGGTTGATGTCCGGGCGCCGGCTCCGCAGCAGCGCACCTGCCTTCACCAGGACCTGCGGCCCCTTGAGCCGCTGGATCCGGCCGGCGAAAACCAGGTGGAACGTGTCCGGGCTGATGCCCCGTTCAGTCCTTGACCGGGCCCGGAAGGCAGGAGTGAAGATGCTCAGGTCCACTCCGGGCGGCGCAATGTCGATCCGTTCGTACGTGGCCCCGTAATGTGACACCAGCTCGGCGGCTTCGGAACTGGTGTTGGCGATAAGCCGCGCGGCCCCGTCCACGATCCGGTGCTCACCCAGTTCGCGGCGCCGCGGCTCGGGCTGCTCACCGGACTCGAGCAGGAGATTCTTGACCTTGGCCATGGTGTGCATGGTGTGGACCAGCGGCACGCCCCACAGTTCGGAAAGCTCCAGGCCGGCGATCCCGGACACCCAGTAGTGCGAGTGGATGACGTCGTAATGCCCGTGCGGCTGCCGGCCCCGGATCAGCTCCATCTCCTCCACCATGTGGTGCAGGAGGCCGGGGAGTTCTTCCTTGGGGATCTTCCTCGGCGGCCCGGCCAGGACGTTGTGGACGCAGACACCGGGATCCGGGTGTTCGACGGCGGGCTGGTGGGCGGAGGTGGCCCGCGTGAAGATCTCCACTTCCACGCCTGCCTCGGCCAGCGCGGAGGCCAGTTCACGGATGTAGACGTTCATCCCGCCGGCGTCGCCGGAACCCGGCTGCTCCATGGGGGAGGTGTGGAGGGACAGTAACGCCACCCTGCGGACAGGCGCCACGGGACCTCCTTCCGGCCGCCGGCGCAGTTTAGCGCGCCGGATCAGTGCTGGGCATTCGATAAAACACTACTCCTGTGTCAACGTCCACCGCCGCGCCACATCTTCCCCAGGGTAGGAAACGCCTGCTCGTAACCTGCCAACAGGGCCGCGCCGAGTGCTTCGGATGCCACGAGCGGGTGCCGGGCGAAAGCCTGCAGCGCGGCATCCCGGTCATTGTCCGCTACCGCCCGCACCGTCAGCCGTTCCACTTCCTTCACCTGCTGCAGCAGGTGAAGCTGCTCCGCCGGGGGAGCCTGCTGGGGCAGCGGCAGCGCGCCGTCGGCGGTCACCGTGCAGGGAAGTTCGACGACGGCGTCCGGCGGCAGCCCCGGAATGGCCGCTGCAGGGGTGGCTGGCGCAGCAGCGGCTGGCTGGGAACCTGCCGGCGCCCCGGTGCCGCCTGAAGGCACGGTGTTGCGCGTATTAAGGATCAGCTGCGCCTCCCCGGTTCCCGCCAGGGCCCGCATGGCTGCCAGCGCCACCCGCTCGTATCCGCCCCCGGCGAGGTCGTCCTCGTTGCGCCGTTCGTCCTTCCCGCGGGCTTCGGCCAGGTAACCTTCCTCCCGGGAGCGGCGGGCTGCCTCCCACAACCCGAATGCCTCCGCACCCGCGGCAGCAAGCCGCGGATAAAGCTCCTGCTGCTGGCTGTGGATGCTCTCGCCGCGGGTCTGCGCCATGGTCCGCATGGCTTCCCGCGCCTTGTCCTGCTCGTAGTAGTAATACAGGTACTCATTGGGAAGGGCACGCAGCCTGGCAAGGAACGGCTGCGGGAACAACCTGCCCTCTTCAAAGGACTGAAGGGCGTGCGGGTCTGACAGCAGGCCCGGCAGCACGTCAGCCCCTTCGGACTCCAGCCGGTAGAGCCAGCCCAGATGGTTCAGCCCGTAGTAGCCCACGCCGTCGAGCCTTTGCTCGGGCAGGATCACGCCGGCTGCCCGGGCCGCCCGCTGCACCAGGCCGCCCGCGGAGTCGCAGATCCCGATGACGCGCCGGCGGAGCTCGGGCAGGAGCGCCTCGGTGACCATGCCCGCGGGGTTGGTGAAGTTGATGAGCCACGCCTCCGGGCAGTGTTCCTTCATGAGGCGCGCGAGGTCCATCATGTGCGGGATGGTCCGGAGGGCGTAGGAGATGCCGCCGGCCCCGGTGGTTTCCTGACCCAGGACGCCCAGGTCCCGCGCAACCCGTTCATCCGCCACCCGGCCGGCAGTGCCGCCGGGCCGGATGGCGGCAAACACCATCTGCGTATCCGTCAACGCCCTGGGGAGGTCAGTGGCAGGAAGGACCGGCACGCGAACGTCCGGGACAGGCATGCTCCGCAGGACCGCCGTCACCGCATCCAGGCGGGAGGGGTCCACGTCGTGCAGCACCAGTTCGGTGACCACGCCGGAGAAGGGGCCGGAGACGAGCGCCCGGTAGATCAACGGAACCCGGAAACCCCCGCCACCTACGATCAGAAGCCGCATAACCAGCAGTCTAGGCGTGGCTGTCCACAGTACCCATGGCGGCCCCTACCGCCGGTGCACCGCAGGGCGTAGTGTGCGGACATGGACGCGATCCCAGCACGCCCGTTCGATCCCCTGGCCGCAGTCCGGTCGCCCTCGGACGCCGGCTTCGACGTGCTGCTCGCCGGGACCGTGTTCCAGGACATCATCTTCACCGGTCTTCCCCATGGGCCCGAACCGGGCACGGAAATCTGGAGCGACGGCATGGGCAGCTGCCCGGGCGGCGTGGCGAACCAGGCGATCGCCGCGGCGCGGCTGGGCTTGCGCACAGGCCTGGCGGCGGCCTTCGGTGATGATGGCTACGGGGACTTCAACTGGAAAATCCTGGCCAGCCAGGAGCACGTGGACCTGAGCCTGTCGCGGAAGGTGCCGGGCTGGCACTCACCGGTCACCGTCTCGCTGTGCGTGGACAAGGACCGGTCGCTGGTCACCCATGGCCATGCCGCGCCCGTGACGTCCTCGGAGCTCATCGGCGATCCGCCTGCCGCGCTCGCCGGCATCGCCGAAGTGGGGCTGGAAGTGGAGCCGTGGGCCAAGGCGGCGTACCAGTCGGGGGTGAAGCTGTTCGGCGATGTCGGGTGGGATCCCAGCGGCGTGTGGGCGCCGGTCAGGCTGGAGAACCTGCAGTACTTCCACGCCTTCCTGCCCAACCAGCGCGAGGCCATGGCCTTCACGGGCAAGGACGATCCCTGGACTGCCCTGTACGCGCTGGCCGACCGTGTTCCGGTGGCCGTGGTGACGCTCGGGCCGCAGGGTGCCATGGCGGTGGATTCGGAAACGGGGGAGGAGGAGTGGGTGCCGTCCCTGCCCGTCAAGGCGTTTGACCCCACCGGCGCCGGAGACTGTTTCGACGCCGCCTTCATCGTTGGGAGCCTGGCCGGATGGCCGCTGGGGAACAGGCTGCGTTTCGCGAACCTCTGTGCCTCGCTGGCCGTGCAGGAAGTGGGGGGATCCCTTGCCGCCCCTGGCTGGGGCGACATCGCAGACTGGTGGAAACGTGCCAACGCCCGGCCGGAACGGCAGACCAGTCAGTGGTTGCGGCGCTTCGGCTTCCTCGCGGATGTCATCCAGGACGTCCCGCTCGCGGCCCAGCGCAGGGCAGCCGCCACCATCGCGCACCTCTCGGACGCGTGACGCGACGATGATTGACATGGCACGCGGCGACCTCAAGACGGGCCGGTTCCGCGATCTGGTGACGCAGCTGCTGGGTCTATGGCTGCTGCTGGCCGTCTTCCTGGACGGCTGGGCGCACCTGAACCTTCCCGGGCTGGAGACGTTTTTCACGCCGTGGCACGCTGCCCTCTACTCCGGCATGGCCGTGACGGCGCTGTGGACCGCTTGGGTGATCTGGAGGAACCGCGCTCCCGGGCAGCCGCTCTCGGAGGCCATCCCGGCCGGCTACCGGGGGACCATGGTGGGTGTCGCCCTTTTTGCCGTTGCCGGCGGCTTGGACCTGGTATGGCACGAAACCTTGGGGATCGAAATTTCCCTCGATGCCCTGGTCAGTCCGACCCACCTGTTGCTGGGGTTCAGCCTCTTGCTTATCCTGGGCACTGCAGTTCGGAGTGCACGCTCGGCCAGCCGGGCCGGCAGCTTTGAATGGACGACGGGGGAGCTTCTGGCCGTCGTCCTGATGACCGGGCTGGGTGCGTTCTTCCTCATCTACTGCTCCGCCTTCGTCCGGTCCGGGCCGACAGCCCTCTTCATCCCGATGCCGATCGGCAGCCCTGGCCGCTTACAGTCTGAGATGCCGGTGATCGTCACCCTGGCGAGTTACCTGCTGACCACCGCGCTGATCGTCGCTCCCTTCCTCTTTACGCTCTCCGCGGCCGGCCGCCCTGTCCGAGGGATAGTCACAATGCTGGTTGCAACCGTCGCCTGGCTGCCTGCGGTGATGATTGGTTTGCGTCCCACGACCATCGCAGGAGCTGCCGGCGCCACGGTGGCGGCAGTGTTGGCAGATGTCCTGCTTGCCTGGTTGCCGAAAGTCTGGCTGGGCCGGCCGTTGCCGGCAGTCACCGCCGGACTTGCGGCGCTGGTGTGGACCGGCCAGTTGGTGGCCTTCGGGCTGGTGGACGGGATCCGCTGGCCCATCTCGCTCTGGCTGGGGGCGGTGGTACTCAGCGCGGCGGCAGCAGCAGGGCTTGCCCTGCTCAGCACCTGGGGCCCGGCACGTTCCGGATCTGTCCCGCAGATTGGCGCCCCTGTGCGGTAGGCCGTTCCGCGGGTGGCCACTCCGGAGCCCGGCGCGGCCAGCCGTGATTATTTGGCCCGAAGCGCCAGCACTAGAATCACTAAGGTGACTTACCCCGCTACAACCGGTGATTTCGACGCTGCGCTCGCACAGGACCCCCGCGACGAAAGGTCCGCCGTCATCGACCTTGATGCCATCCGGCACAACGTCCGCCGGCTGGCCGCAGCAGCGTCCCCGGCGAAGGTGATGGCCGTGGTGAAGGCTGATGCTTACGGACATGGCGCGGTCCCGGTGGCCCGGGCGGCCCTTGAAGCGGGCGCAGCATGGCTGGGCGTCGCCCACATCTCCGAGGCCTTGGCTCTGCGGGCCGCCGGAATCGACGTGCCGCTGCTCGCCTGGCTGCACACCACGGAAAGCAACTTCGGCGCCGCGGTGGCGGCCGGCGTCGACATAGGATGCTCCGGCTGGGAGCTCGATCGCATTGTCGCGGCGGCCCGGGAACAGGAGCGCCCGGCCCGGATCCACCTGAAGGTTGACACCGGCCTTGGACGCAACGGCGCGACGCTTGATACCTGGGACCACTTGGTGGGCGAAGCGATGGAATACCAGGACCAGGGGCTGCTGCGCGTGGTGGGAATCTTCTCGCACCTCGCAGTCGCCGATGAGCCGGAACGCCCCGAGACCGATCAGCAGCTCGCCGCGTTCCGGGAAGTGCTGGCGGTTGCGGAGGACGCGGGGGTAGACCCCGAAGTCCGGCACCTGGCCAACACCCCGGCCACGCTGTCCCGTCCCGACACGCACTTTGACCTGGTCCGGGTGGGCCTGGGCATTTACGGACTGTCGCCCTTTGCCGGCCAGACCTCGGCCGAGCTGGGACTGCGGCCGGCAATGGAGCTGCGGACTGTGGTGTCCCAGTGCAAGGAGGTGCCGGACGGGCAGGGCGTGTCCTACGGCCTCCGGTACCACACGAGCGGCCCCAGCACCCTGGGCCTGATTCCGGTGGGCTATGCCGACGGGATTCCACGCGTCGCCACCGGCGGCCCGGTCCGGGTAGCCGGCAGGACCTACCCCGTGGTGGGGCGGATCGCGATGGACCAGATGGTAATCGACCTCGGCGATGTTGGCCCAGGAGGTGCAGGGCTGCTGGGCGCCGAAGCACAGCTGTTCGGCGACGGAGCGGACGGCGGCCCCACTGCTGATGACTGGGCACGCTCCGCCGGAACCATCAACTACGAGATTGTGACCCGGATCAGCCCGCGGGTTCCGCGCCGCTTCATCAACGAACAGCCCGCCGCCGGGCATGGTGGGGAGGGGGCCGCATGAGCTCGTCCAACCAGCCCGCGGAGAACAGTCCCGAGGCGCGGCCCAACTGGGAAAAGACGTTAACGGCGACGACGGCGGAACAGACGCATAACCTCGGCGTGCGCCTTGCGGGCGTCCTGGAAGCCGGGGACCTGCTGGTGCTTTCCGGCGAGCTGGGTGCGGGGAAAACGACCTTCACGCAGGGGCTGGGGGAGGGGCTGGGTGTGCGTTCCGGCGTCATTTCCCCTACCTTCGTCCTGGTCCGCATCCACCCCAACCTGCCGGACGGGCCCCGTCCCGGCGGACCGGACCTGGTGCATGTGGACGCGTACCGGCTGGGCTCGGCAGCCGAAATCGACGATATCGACCTTGAGAACACCCTTGATTCGTCCGTGACGGTGGTCGAATGGGGCCACGACCGGGTGGAGCACCTCAGCGAGAGCAGGCTGGAAATTGACCTGCACCGGGCTACTGGACTTCAGGCTATTGGAGTGGGTGCTGTCGGCGCGGATGGCAGTGCGGGTACCGGCAGAATGACAGGCGGCGAAATGCTTGATTTCGAAAATGGGGACACGGATGAGCCCCGGACCATCGTGATGCGCGGCTACGGCCCGCGCTGGCCGGCCGTCCCGGACCCGGTGGCCACCTTCGAAGGGAAACCCTGATGCTTATCCTCGCCATCGACACTTCCGCCGTGGCCAGCGCGGCGCTCGTCTCGGATGACGCACTGGAAGGCGTGGTGGCCAGCTTCTCCACCGAGGACACCCGCAGCCACGCGGAGGTTCTTGCTCCCGGGATTGAGAAAATGCTCCTTGAGGCCGGCGTGGGCGGAGCTGAGATCGATGCCCTGGTGGTCGGCGTCGGCCCGGGCCCGTTTACCGGGCTCCGGTCCGGAATCGCCACCGCGCGAACCCTGTCCTTCGTCTGGGGCAAGCCCCTGTACGGGCTGATGAGCCTGGACGCCGTGGCCCTGGAAGTCGCGGAATCCACCGCCGCCGCCCCGGAATTCCTGGTGGTGACGGACGCGCGGCGCAAAGAGGTCTACTGGGCCCGCTACAGCCTCACGGAAGGACAGCTTCCCGTATTGGAGGACGGCCCGCACGTCAGCTTCGCGGCGGACCTGCCGGATCTTCCCGCCTACGGTGCCGGGTCCGGGCTCTACGCAGACACCCTGAAAGCGGACCCGGAATTCGCCCGCGAACAGCCGGACGCCCTGTACCTGGGCCAGTTCGCGCTGGCCCGGCTCGCCGCAGGCGGTGAACTCCTGGACTCCACGCCTTTGTACCTGCGCGAATCCGACGCCCAGGTCCCCGGACCCAGGAAGAGGGCCCTGTGAGCACCGCCCCGGATATCAGTAACCACGGCGTCGCAGTGCGGGAGATGACCCCCGACGACGTCATCGCGGTCAGCGTCCTGGAGCAGCGGCTTTTCCCGGTGGATGCCTGGCCCCTGCACATGTTCTATGACGAGCTGGCCCAGCCGGAAACCCGCTGGTACCTCGTAGCTGAGGGCAGCGACGGCATTGTGGGCTATGCCGGGCTGATGTGCATCGAACCCATCGCGGACGTGCAGACTATCGCCGTCGTACCTGAATACGAAGGGCGCGGTATTGGCACCGCACTGCTGACCAGCCTGATCGAGGAGGCGCGCCGCAGGTACGCCGCCGATCTCCTCCTGGAGGTCCGGGCCGACAACCCGCGGGCCCAGCAGCTGTACCTGCGCTTCGGATTCGAACAGATCCACGTCCGCCCCCGCTATTACCGCGACGGCGTTGACGCCCTCATCATGCGGCTCCAGCTGACGGGCCCCGCCGGCCCGGAAGCGGAACAGGAAACAGGAAACCACCCATCACCGGAAGCAGGCCAGCCATGAACCGCCCGCAGCCCTTGGTGCTCGGCATCGAATCGTCCTGCGACGAAACCGGCGTGGGCATTGTCCGGGGGACCGCCCTCCTGACCAACACCGTCTCTTCCTCAATGGACGAGCATGTCCGGTTCGGCGGGGTCATCCCCGAAATCGCCTCACGCGCCCACCTCGATGCCTTCGTCCCCACCCTCGAGCAGGCGCTCTCGGACGCCGGTGTAACGCTTGACGAGGTGGATGCCATCGCCGTCACCTCGGGCCCCGGTCTGGCCGGCGCCCTCATGGTTGGTGTCTGTGCTGCCAAGGCACTCGCTGTGGCCACCGGAAAGCCGCTCTACGCCATCAACCATCTCGTCGCGCACGTGGGCGTGGGCCTGCTCGACGGCAAGGAAGGGCAAGCGCCCGAGCTGCCCCAAAACCTCGGCGCCCTGCTGGTCTCCGGCGGGCATACCGAAATCCTGAAGATCAACAGCATCACCGACGACGTGGTCCTCCTCGGCTCCACCATCGACGACGCAGCCGGCGAAGCGTACGACAAGGTGGCCCGCATCCTTGGCCTCGGCTACCCGGGCGGGCCCGCCATCGACAAGATGGCCCGTACCGGCAACCCCAAGTCCATCCGCTTCCCCCGCGGCCTCAGCCAGCCCAAGTACATGGGCACCGCCGATGAACCCGGCCCGCACCGTTACGACTGGTCCTTCAGCGGTCTCAAGACGGCGGTGGCCCGGTGCGTTGAGCAGTTTGAGGCGCGCGGCCAGGAAGTTCCGGTCGCGGACATTGCAGCCGCTTTCCAGGAAGCCGTGGTGGACATCATCTCCTCCAAGGCCGTGCTGGCGTGCCGGGAGCACGGGATCACGAATGTGCTGCTGGGCGGCGGTGTGGCGGCAAACTCGAGGCTCCGCGAGCTGACCGGACAGCGCTGCGCCTCCGCCGGGATCAGGCTGCACGTGCCACCGCTGGACCTTTGCACGGACAACGGCGCCATGGTGGCGGCACTGGGTGCGCAGCTGGTGATGGCCGGGGTGGCACCGAGCGGAACCGGGTTCGCCCCCGACTCGTCCATGCCGGTTACAGCGGTGTCCCTCCCCGCCTGAACCCCGCGCGGGGAGGAGGGGCAGCGGGGTGCCCCTATGTTTTTCGTCAAGCAGGCATTCCGTCCTGCCGGCATACAGCGTGGGTGTGGAACTCAGAAGCCTCTGGTCCTGATGCCTCTGCCGGCGTATATTCCGTCCATGGAAGAGGATCCCGTTGAGACGAACCCAGCGAATTATCGGGTGGCTTTTGAAAACGAACGTGTCCGCGTGCTTGAGTACAGCGACTCACCCGGACATACCACCACAGAGCACAGTCACCCCGACAGCGTGATGATTACGGTCAGTGCTTTCCGTCGCCGTATTTCTTCGAACGGAAAGTCCGTGGATGTGGAGCTGCCCGCCGGAGTCGCCCGGTGGTTGCCGGCCCAGCACCATTCCGGGGAAAACATCGGAGAAACAGACACGCATACGTTCTTTGTGGAGCTCAAGGAATCCCCGCGGGCTGCAGACGATGAAGCGGAGCAACTGGGACCAGTCGAGCCCTAGGAAATGCCCCCCCGCGCGCCCAATCCTCTCCCCCCCTGATTTCGGTCTCTCCGTGATCCCTTTGACGAGTAGAAGGAGCAGCTGATGAGTGCGACAGGCAATGACCTGCCTCTGCAGTCCGATGTACCGACTCTCGGACGCGAGGGTTTCGTCGGAAGGTTCTATACCTCCGGCCGCTGGTCAGTGAAACCGGGTCACGAGGAGGCATTCGCAAGGGCGTTCGCGGAATCGGGCGTAAAGGATGTGGATCCTCCAATTCGTGGGCTTCTTCAGCGTCCACGGCTACTTCGCGATCTCAGGCAGCCCGGGAGCTATCTCAGCTACGCCGTGTGGGAGAGTCGGGAAGCGATCGAGGAGTTCAGGTCCCGGCCGGATTTTCCGGCAATGATCGCGCGGATGAAAGAACATCTGGATGACATGCAAATTTCCACACTGGAACTGGTTCTCGGTGAGGAGCTGACGGACATGGGGCTGGATTCCTGACAACTACCTCATCGTTCGGCTGGAAGGCAACCGTCAGGCGGTGGGGCCGTTCCGCATCTGCTTGACGAGGTCCAGCACCACGGCCTGGAGGTCCCCGCCGTGCTCGGCGGCCACCCGGCGCTGGCGCTGGTATCCCGCACCACGGCGGATGATCTTTTCGACGTCGGCCAGCTCATCCGGGCAACCCAGCTTCGCGGCCACTGGCTCAAGCCGGTTCAGGGTTTCGAGCAGGTGGTCAGTGACCAGCTGCTCCTTGCCCGCCGCGTCCAGGATGATGATGGCATCCAGGCCGTAACGCGCGGCCCGCCACTTGTTCTCCTGTATATGCCAGGGCGGCATGGTGGGGATGGTCCCGCCGTTGTCCAGGGTGGTGGAGAACTCATCCACCAGGCACTGGGTCAGGGCCGCGATGGCGCCCACTTCCTCCAGGGTGGCCAGGCCGTCGCAGATGCGCATCTCGATAGTGCCCAGGTTCGGCACAGGCCGGATGTCCCAGCGGATTTCCGAGAGGGTATCAATCACCCCGGTGGTGAACATGTCCTGCACATAGGACTCGTATTCTTCCCAGGAGCGGAACTGGAAAGGCAGGCCGGCGGTGGGCAGCTGCTGGAACATCAGGGCGCGGTGTGATGCGTAGCCGGTGTCCTCCCCGCCCCAGAACGGGCTGGACGCAGAGAGTGCCTGGAAATGCGGGAAGTAGTTGACCAGCCCGTCCAGCACGGGAAGCGCCTTCTCGCGGCGGTCCAGCCCCACGTGCACGTGGACGCCGTAAATGACCATCTGGCGGCCCCACCACTGGGTGCGGTCGATGAGTTTGGCGTACCGGGCCTTGTCCGTGACGGGCTGCAGCTGGGGCGGGCTGAACGGATGGCTGCCGGCGCAGAAGAGTTCCACGCCCATGGGGTCAGTGATTTCACGGACCGCAGCGAGGGAGCGGCTGAGGTCCTCCTTGGCTTCGCCGGCGGTTTCGCAGATGCCGGTGACCAGCTCAACGGTGTTCAGCAGCAGTTCCTGCTTGATGTGCGGGTGCTCGTCATCCTCGTTCAGCTCAGGGTGCCGGGAGGCCACTCCGCGCAGCACCTGGTTGGCGACGGAGGCGAGTTCACCGGTTTGGCCGTCCACCAGCGCGAGCTCCCATTCCACACCGAGGGTCGATTGCCTCGATGCAGCGAAGTCGATCTTCACGCGTTTCCTCACTGTCCGGTTTGCCGCTGAGCACCCCGCTGACAGGCTGCTGCTGGCAGGCGCACGGATGGTTCAAGTCTAGTGCAGGGGTAGCATCGTATTGATGGCCCCGTTCCAACACCTGCGTGACAGTTTTCACAAATCCTTCCCCGTCCTGGCTGCAGCCTCCGCTGCGGTAGCACTCGCATCCTGCACCACCGCCCCGGCACCTGTCCCCGGACAGGCGCCGGCCACGACCGCCCCACGTTCCGCTTCACCGCGGACGACGCCGGCACCTGGCACTGATTCCCCGTCACCTTCTGCCACGGCGGACCCGGGCTCGCAGGCCTTGGGGTGGGGCCCGCAGCAGCGGGACCAGGACGCCGCTGCCGCGATGGTTGCCGTGATGTCGCCCGAACAGAAGGCCGGCCAGGTCCTCCTTCCCTTCTTTACCGGCACGGACCCCGCCGCCCATGCCGCCGTCGTCGAACGCCTGCACCTGGCCGGGTCCATCATCATGGGCGACAACGTCCCGCTTGACCCGCAGGGGAAGGTGGACCTCGCCGCCATGACCGCGATCAACCAGCGGCTCGCCCAGGCCACCAGGGCGGACGGCAGGCCGTGGCCCGGGATCATCGGCCTCGACCAGGAGGGCGGGATGGTGGCCCGTCTGGGGGCGCCGCTGACGGAATGGCCGGCGCCCATGAGCTACGGCGCTGCGGGCAGCGGCCCACTGGCACGGGAGGCGGGGCAGGGGCTGGCCGGTGAGCTGGTGCCGCTGGGCTTCAACACGGATTTCGCACCGGACGCCGACGTCACCATCGGCCCGAGGGATCCCACCATCGGCGCCCGCTCCATGTCCGGAGACCCGGGTGCAGCCGCAGGTTTGAGTGTGGCCTTCTCCCAGGGCATGCTGGCCGCGGGAGTGCTGCCCACTATCAAGCATTTCCCCGGGCACGGGTCCGTCACGGCTGATTCGCACCTGGATCTTCCCTCGCAGCCGGCCACCGTGGCCGAACTTCAAGCGCGCGACTGGAAGCCCTTCCAGGCCGCGATCGCCGCCGGAGCACCCATGGTGATGACCGGCCACATAGCCGTGCCTGCCCTGGAACCCGGGGTCCCGGCGTCGCTCTCCGCCCCCACTTACGCCGCACTGCGGGGACTCGGCTTCAAGGGCGTGGCAGTGACTGACGCCCTGAACATGGGAGCCGTGAACAAGCAGTACCCGGCAGGGTCCGCCGCCGTGAAGGCGCTGGCCGCGGGCGCCGACCTCCTGCTCATGCCCGCGGATGTCCAGCAGGCCCACGCTGCCATCGTTGGTGCCGTAGCCTCCGGTGCCCTCCCCGCCGCCCGGCTCGATGAAGCCGCCCTGCGGGTGGCAACCATGATGACCTGGCAGGGCCGGGCAGCAGCCGGGACCGGTGCGCCGCCAGGCACAGCGGCCGGGAGCGGGGCTGCGCTCTCCGCCAGGGTCTCGGCCGCGGCGGTAACTGTTCTATCCGGCCCCTGCAGCGGCCCACTCACGCCCGGCAGCGTGCAGGTGGCCGGAGGCAGCCCGGCGGACAGGGAACGGTTCGCCGCTGCTGCCGCCCGTGCCGGGCTCGCCGTCGGTTCCGGACCCGTGGTCAGCCTCTTGGGTTACGGCGGCCGCGCCGCCGCAGGGGACATCGCCGTCGCCCTCGACGCGCCATGGCCCCTGCACGATGCTGCCGCGCCCGTCAAGGTAGCCCTGTACGGCCGCACCCAGGCCGCTTTCGACGCCCTCGCTGCCGTCCTCGCCGGGCACGCGACGGCCCCCGGGAAGCTGCCTGCCGCCGTCGGAAGCTTCCCGGCCGGCACGGGGTGCCCCTAGCCCAACTGACTCCCACTTAACGTTGTCATTCGCGGACTTCAGTGCGTTGTCTGTCAGTCAGTCGGGCGGGAACGCGTTTAATGGTCAAGTGCCCATTCTGAATAAAGACATGACCCTCTGCATCTCGCTCTCGGCCCGGCCCAGCAACAACGGGACCCGGTTCCACAACCACCTGTACGAGCAGCTTGACCTGAACTGGATCTACAAGGCGTTCGCCCCCACCAACCTTGCGCAGGCCATCGCCGGGGTCCGCGGGCTGGGCATCCGCGGATGCGCCATCTCCATGCCGTACAAGGAGGACGTGATCGCCCTCGTGGACGAGATGGACCCCTCGGCCAAGGCCATCGACTCCGTCAACACCATCGTGAACACGGACGGGCATCTCAAGGCCTACAACACCGACTACACCGCAATCGAACAGCTCCTCGCGTCCAACAACGTCCCCACGAGCTATTCCGTGCTGGTCCAGGGGTCCGGCGGCATGGCCAAGGCAACGGTGGCCGCGCTCCGGGACGCCGGGTTCGCCGACGTCACGGTCCTCGCGCGGAACGAAACCGCCGGCCAGGCACTCGCCGAACAGTACGGGTTCCAGTGGCGTCCGGAATTCAACGGCGGAACGGCGGATCTGATTATCAATGTGACACCTATCGGTATGGCCGGCGGAACCGAATCGGACACCCTGGCCTTCCCGCAGGAGACCGTCGACGCAGCCAGGGTGGTCTTCGACGTGGTGGCCCTGCCCGCCGAGACGCCGCTGATCAAGGCAGCACGTGCCGCCGGAAAGCCTGTGATCACCGGAGCGGAAGTGGCCACCATCCAGGCGCTGGAGCAGTTTGTGCTCTACACCGGCGTACGGCCCACCCCTGAACAGGTGCGCGTGGCCGAGGAGTTCATGCGCGCCCAGTAGCGGCAGGTCCCGAGTGCTGCAGTGCCTTAGACCGGCTCCACCACGATGGCCACCCGGTCCTCCCCGATGCGGGTCAGGACCAGGGTGGCCGTTTTGCTGCCGGCCCTTTTCGCAGCTGCCTTTCCGGCGGGGAGCAGCTGCTTGCGCAGTTCCTCGGGCGTGACGGCGGTGCCGCGCTTCTTGATGTCCAGCACGCCGATGCCCTCCGCCTTCACCCAGGCCTTGAGCGCCTTGACGTTGTACGGCATCACTTCCAGGACTTTGTAGGCCCGCGCGAAGGGCGTGTCCACGAGTTGCGGGGCGCAGATGTAGGCAATGTGTTCGTCCACCAGGTGCCCGCCCAGCTGGTGCGCGACGTCGGCCACCAGCCCCGCGCGGATCACTGCACCGTCGGGCTCGTACAGGTAGCCCTCCACCGGACCCAGCGGGGCGGCAGGACCGGCGCCGAAGTCTTCGCCGCTGGTCAGTTCGGCTGCACCGCCGGCTCCCAGGACCAGGGCGGCCCTGCGGATTCCGGGCCTGCGCACGGCGTTGAACCACAGCGCAACTTCGGTCACGTCCCCGGCCACGGAAACCCATTGGGCTTCACAGCCGGCCGGTACGGAATCATGGGGCATGCCCGGCCCCATCTTGACCCCGACGGCGCGGCCGGACGCCGCGAGGGACTCAACAAAGGACAGCGGCGGTGAAAAGGCCTCGGGATCCCAGATGCGTTTGGTGCCGGACGTGGAGGTGACCCGGCGGGCAGGATCCAGCCAGACGCCGTCGATCCCCTCCAGCGGAACTGAGGTGGCGTCCGCATGGACCACCGTGGCGTTGGAGAACGGGATGAGGTTCACCGTGGCGCAGGCCGCCGTCGTCTCATCCATTTCCACGGCGGTGACGTTGATGTCCAGCGACGCCAGCGCCAGCGAGTCGGCGGCCAGGCCGCACCCCAGGTCCGCCACGTGGCGGATTCCTGCTTGGGCGAACCGCTGGGCGTGGCGGGCGGCAACGGTGAACCGGGTTGCCTGTTCCAGTCCGGCCTGGGTGAACAGCATGCTCCGGGCGAACTCGCCGAACTTCGCTTCGGCCTTGGTGCGGAGCCTGGACTGGGTCAGGACGGCGGAGACCAGTTCGGGGGAGTGCCCGGCCTTGCGCAGCGCCGAGTTGAGCTCAAAGGAGGTGTCCTCCCGGTACGGGCCCAGCGACGCCAGCAGGTCCCAGCCTTCGGGAGTGAGCAGTGGCGCGATCTGGTCCTGGGAAGCGTGAGGCATGCGTTCCAGCCTAGTGGAGGAGGTCCCGGGGGGGGGATGCGGATAGTGTTGAAACCATGGAAGAGAGCGCAGGCCCCCGGAAGTACGAAGAACCAGCCAAGGACAGGGGCCCGGCCAGGTTCGCCCGGACTGCACTGATTGCCGGCGCCCTGGTGGCGGTGGTATGCATCGGGCTCCTGGTGGTGATCTTCTTCCTGGATACGTTCAACGCCACCGTCTACTCCGTGGGCGGCAACGACATCTCAGGCGATACCCAGGAAGCGCAGGACATCCGCGGGCTGTACGACGGTGCCCGCGCCGGAAGCATTGCGGTGCTGGTGGCCGCACTGCTGGCCTCGGCAGCGGCAGGGGTGGTCCTTTACCGGGTGCGGAATTCCGCGGCGGGCGGGGGCGACGGCGGGGAGGACGTCGGCTTCGACGACCTCGGACGCTGAGGGCCGCCGGCACTGGTCAGCAGGACTCCCGAAATCACCAGGACGCCGCCTAAGACCTGCGGAAGGGTGATGGGCTGGCCCAGGGCGAGAGTGATGATCGCGGTGAACACGGCAATGAGGTTCAGGTAGTTGCCCGCATTGGCCGCAGTGGTGCGCTTCAGGGCAAGGTTCCAGAGCAGATAGGAACCCAGCGACGGAAACAGGGCAATAAAGGCAAGGGACCAGCCCTCCGACGCCGTGCGGGGCAGGCCGGCCCCGGTAATGAGGGCCAGCGGGCTGAGGACGACGGCGGCCAGCGCCACCTGGACCGCGGTGGACGTGATCGCGGGTACATCAACCGTGCGCCCGATGATGGTGTAGAGGCCCCATACGGTGATGGCCGCGAGGATCAGCAGCTCGCCCCTGTTGATGGAGAAGGTCAGCAGCCGGTGGATGTCGCCGCCTGTGAGGACCAGCAGGACGCCAACCAGGCCCAGTCCGATTCCCGCCCAGCCCAGCGGGCGCGGCCTGTCGTGCAGCAGGACCACGGCCAGCACCACAATCAGTGCAGGGTTGGCTGCCGTCACCAGCGAGGCGTTGAGGGCTGAGGTGTGGCCCAGTGCGCTGTACAGCAACAGTGTGTAGGCGCTCATGCCCAAGGAACTCAGGAGCAGCAGGACCGGCCAGCGGCGCAGGACGCTCCGCCAGTCCGGGCGCTCCACGGTGTGGGCGAGCACCAGCAGCGGCACCGCTGCCAGGGTCCACCGCCAGTAGGTCAGCTGCAGCGGCTGCATGGTTTCCATGGCGGCATGGCCGACGACGAAGTTTCCGGCCCAGAAGAGGGTGGCAAGGATGAGGTAGGCAGCGGCTCGCACCGGTCAAATGTACACATGGACGGTTCGCAGATGACGAAACGCTGGCACTCGCCTTGACCGAGTGCTAACCCTTACATAGAGTCTTCATTAGCACTCTCCCTAGGAGGGTGCTAACACATGAAGAGCTGCCAGCCAGGCTGCTGCCGGCACCGCGACGACGGTTTGCCAGCCACGGCGGGAAGCTTTCCAGTCCACGAATTTGCTGACGAAAAGGAGAGGTCCGAGTGTCGGTCTCTATTAAGCCTCTTGAGGATCGTATTGTTGTCCGCCCGCTCGAAGCCGAGCAGACCACGGCTTCCGGCCTGGTCATCCCGGACTCCGCGCAGGAGAAGCCCCAGGAAGGCGAAGTTGTTGCAGTAGGCCCCGGCCGCTTTGACGACAACGGCAACCGCGTCCCGCTCGACGTTGCCGAGGGCGACGTTGTTATCTACTCCAAGTACGGCGGAACCGAAGTCAAGCACAGCGGCACCGAATACCTCGTGCTGTCCGCCCGCGACGTCCTGGCGATCGTCGTAAAGTAACTCTTCGGATCCCCGTGCCGCTGGTCATGCCTTCTGCTGGTCAGCTGCGCGGGGTTCTGTCTTGAAAGGACTGAACCATGGCAAAGCAGCTTGCGTTTAACGACGCTGCCCGCCGGTCTCTTGAAGCCGGCATCGATAAGCTCGCCAACACCGTCAAGGTGACGCTGGGCCCGCGCGGCCGCAACGTCGTCCTGGACAAGAAGTGGGGTGCGCCCACCATCACGAACGACGGCGTCACCATCGCCCGCGAGGTTGAACTGGACGACCCGTACGAGAACCTTGGCGCCCAGTTGGCCAAGGAAGTTGCCACCAAGACCAACGATGTTGCCGGCGACGGCACCACCACCGCAACGGTCCTGGCCCAGGCCCTGGTCAAGGAAGGCCTGCGCAACGTAGCGGCAGGCGCCGCTCCCGGCGAGATCAAGCGCGGCATCGAGGTTTCCGTTGAAGCCGTCGCCGCCCGCCTGCTGGAGAACGCTCGTCCCGTCGAAGGACAGGTGGCCGCCGTTGCAGCCATCTCCGCCCAGAGCGAAGAGGTGGGCGAGCTCCTGGCTGAGGCCTTCGGCAAGGTCGGCAAGGATGGTGTGATCACCATCGAGGAATCCTCCACCACCCAGACCGAACTGGTCCTCACCGAGGGCATGCAGTTCGACAAGGGCTACCTGTCCCCGTACTTCATCACGGATGCGGACCGCCAGGAAGCCGTCCTCGAAGACGCCCTCATCCTGATCAACCAGGGCAAGATCTCCTCGCTGCAGGAGTTCCTGCCGCTGCTGGAGAAGGCCCTTCAGGCCGGCAAGCCGCTGTTCATCATTGCTGAAGACGTTGACGGCGAGGCACTGTCCACGCTGATCGTCAACCGCATCCGCGGCACCCTGAATGTCGTTGCCGTCAAGGCTCCGGGCTTCGGCGACCGCCGCAAGGCCATGCTGCAGGACATCGCCACCCTCACCGGTGCACAGGTTGTGTCCCCGGAGCTGGGCCTGAGCCTGGACACCGTTGGCCTCGAGGTGCTGGGTACCGCCCGCCGCATCACGGTTACCAAGGACAACACCACCATCGTTGACGGCGCCGGTTCGTCTGAGGACGTGGCAGCCCGCGTGGCGCAGCTGCGCGCAGAGCTGACCCGCACCGACTCCGACTGGGACAAGGAAAAG